>JANXWZ010000196.1 GCA_025350865.1 Rhodanobacteraceae bacterium | reverse complement strand
CGAGAACAGGGCGATGGCGGGGTTCTCGATGGGCGGCTTTCAAACCTTCAATACTGGGCTAACCAACCTGGACAAGTTCGCTTACCTTGCCGGCTTCAGCGGAAACTGCGGGAGTATCGGGACGTTTGATCCGAAGACAAGCTGCAACGGTGCCTTCGTTAACCCATCAGACTTCAACCAGAAGGTAAAGCTGCTCTATTTCTCGACGGGTTCGGTGGAAGGGCCGCGCGTGAAAGCCTTCAGCGACACCTTGCAGACCGCAGGCGTGAAGAACGTTTAATTCGAGTCCCCGGAACGGCTCATGAGTGGCTGACCTGGCGGCGTTCTTTCAACGACTTCGCACCGCGGCTATTCCGCTAGACGTAACGAGCTTTGAAGAGAAGTGCCCACAAACCGCGCAGTGGTCGACTTTGTGTCCGCCACTGCGCGGTTTGTTGTCATAGACTGTCCGATGCATCCCCTTCTGAAGCTTCCCTTTATGCCCCGCCTCCTACCACCGCGACGTCTTTTACAGAACCAAGCGCGCACTCGCTATCGGCGGGGACAAGCTCATCTTCCCCACCACTGACATGCACATCATCGCGCTGGACATCAAGACCGGCAAGGTGGTTTGGGATGTTGTCACCGACGACTACAGACGGTATTTCCTGCCGGAAAGGATGGACCCTCTATGGCACATGGCGGGGAGCAGCTTCTGAAGAAAGCGGCGCCGCCAACGGGAGTGGTTCTGCCATCGATATTCCAAAGAACCAGCAATAAATCGTTTGAGCAAGGGGTGGCGTGGTCGCAGCCTTCGCCGGGCCAGCCGCCATGTGGTAGGGCCAATCCGGGCCCACCGGGTAAACGCTTTCTCATAGGTTGTAGATTCTATTTTCTGGATAAGCGATTTGCCCATTTCCGTTGCTCGCAGCTCCATTTTCCTGTTGACAAATATTCGCCTCAAAGCCTATCGTCTGCGCACTTGTGATTGGGTCATTCGCTCGTAGCGTTGCGTATTATGCAACGACGCTGATTTCAAGCTCCGTACGACTTCACTGGAGGTAGGTGCAATGCAAATGGCAAAGATAGTTCTAAGGAGAGTCGCGGTGGCGCTTGTATTCGCCGCCGTTGCCACAATTTCAGCGCAAGCTCAAAATATTCTTGGATCGATTGTCGGAACGGTAGCCGACCAGTCGGGAGCCCTGCTCCCGCAAGCGTCCGTCACCGTAACGAACATCGCAACCGGAGAAAGGCGCGTCGTCACCAGCGATGGCCAGGGAAACTACCAGGTCCTGGCGTTGCCGCGCGGAGAATACAAGATAGACATCGAATCCAAGGGCTTTAAACATTTCTCGCGGAGCCCAATCGATGTCGTCGTGAATCAGGTGGCCCGCGTCGAGGTCTCCATGTCCATCGGCGACCAGAACCAGACGGTCGAGGTCACCGGCGCTCCTCCCATCCTCCAAACCGATAGTGCTTCGCTGGGGCAGGCGATTGAAGGCGCCGCAGTACGCGACCTTCCGCTGAATGGCCGCAACGTGCTGGCTCTGGTCGCGCTGGTACCGGGCGTTGTGCCGCAGGGAGCATCGAACACCAACCTGAGCGGACAGAATGTGTTCGCGGCCGGTAACTACCAGATCGGCGGCGGCAACTCGAACCAGTCCTCGGTTCTGGTGGATGGCGTCTCGACCAACACGTCGTACGGCAATGCCGTTGAGCTGGTGATGAGCCAGGACAGCATTCAGGAATTCAACGTACAGACCCACAACAACACCGCGGAGTTCGGCAAGTACACCGGCGGCGTTATCAACATGAGCACCAAGTCGGGAACGAACGTCTTCCACGGAACTGCTTACGAGTACGTGCGCAATACCCTGTTCAATGCCAACTCCTTCTTCGCGAAGAGAAATAACTCCGGGAAGCAGGCGTGGCACCAGAACCAGTTCGGCGGCAACATCGGCGGACCGATTATCAAGAACAAGTTCTTCATCTTTGGCGACTACCAGGGGTACCGCCAGACCAACGGCCAGCTGGTTCTTGTAACGGTGCCGACGGCGGCGGAGCTAACAGGCGACTTCTCCGGCATTTCAGCGCCAATCTATGATCCGTTGACGAGCTGCGGTCCGGGCCTCCCCGGCGGCGCATGCGTATCAGGCGTGGCAGTGGGAACGCGGCAGCAGTTCGTCGGCAACATCATTCCTGCGAACAGGCTGAGCACGGTAGCTAAGAACCTGATCAAGTTCCCCATCTATGGTGTGCCGAATGTGGCCGGAACGGCATCGGCGCAGGGCCCTTTGAACAACTTCTCCAGTCTGGCGAAGGCCGGCGGTATCAACGACCAGTACACGATCCGCGGCGACCAGAACCTCAGCTCCAAGCAGACGATGTTTGAGCGCTACACGGCATGGAGCTCGAAGAATATCGATCCTCAGCCATTCTCCAATAACAATCTGTACTACACCGCTCTTTCACCCGAGGTCTTCACCACCAAGCAGATTGTCTTCGGTGACACGTACATCATCAATGACAAGTCGGTGGCTGACCTGCGACTTGGCTATCTGCGTTGGAACTACAACCGTATCCCAACCAATCTCGGTATCAACGAATCGACGGCATTCGGCTGGCCGGGGTATATGAACTTTGGCGCGCTGAACAATCTGCCCAAGTCGACCGCCGTTCCGGCGATCAACACGTCCGGGCCGATCAGCTATTACGAGGGCGGCGCAGGCTACATCTTCTCGATCAACAACAATTACTCGATCGCAGCGACATACCAGAGAGTCTGGGGACGGCACACCTTCAAGGGCGGCATCGACCTGCGCCGGCTGGAGATGAACTACTTCCAGAACAACAACCCTGGTGGCGTGTTCACGTTCGACAACAACTTTACCTCGAACAATGCAGCCGGATCGGGCGGTAACCCGCTCGCTTCGTTTGAGCTGGGATATGTCTCGAGCAACACGGCTCAGACAGTGCAGACTGCCCCGCCCACCTACCAGACGCTCTACTACCAGGGTTACTTTGTGCAGGACACCTGGCAGGTGACCAATAAGCTTACCGCGACGCTTGGACTGCGATACGAGGTGCCGGGCACCTTCATCTCGCGGAATGGCTGGGCGGATACGTTCAACCCGACGGAGACAAACTCTGTGACGGGCAATCCGGGTGCCTTTGACCTGGTAAGCTCGCCGCAGCATCCGGCAGCGGGTGTGTTCAACGAGAATTACAACGATTGGGCACCGCGCGTCGGAGTTGCCTATCGCGTCAACAACAACACGGTTGTGCGGGCGGCGTTTGGTAAGTTCTTCGTCCCGGCAGACCTTCAGTTCCCAAGCGCTCCACTGCAGGCAGGCGTCAACTTCCTCAACAATCTAATGGTCAATACGACGAACGGCCAGCAGACGCCGGCCGACACGCTGGACAACCCGTACCCGAACGGGCTACAGGCTCCGCCCCACCGGAATGCGAATTATCAGCAGGTGCTGCTGGGCGGTAACGCCCAGGCCCTGAATGCAAATGAGCCGAACGGCTTGACGTACCAGTGGAATGTATCTCTGGAACGCCAGTTCTGGCAGGGCATTGCGCTGACTGCGTCTTATGCAGGACTGCGTGGTGGGAATCTGCCGATCAGTATTCCCAGGAATCCATTGCCGGACAGCGAAGTGGCGAAGGCGGCGGCAGATCCCAACTGTTCCACGGGAAGTCTCGCAAGCTGCTACCTGAATGTGCAGGTCAATAATCCCTACTACCCGAAAGTCAGCCAGGGCATTTTGAGAAATGCCACTGTAACCGGTAACCAGCTGCTGCGGCCATTCCCGCAATATGGAAGCATCAGCAATAGCGGCCACTACGTGGGTCTTAGCAACTATCACTCGCTCGAGATGAAGTTGCAGAAGCGCATAGCTGGCGGCGGTCAACTGCTGGGGTCGTACACGTTCTCCAAGCTGCTTACCAATGCTGAGTACCTTACCTCGTGGCTGGATGCGACCGGTACAGCCGGCTACTCTGACTACAACAACCTGGCCGGTGAGTATTCGCTGTCAAGCTTCGACGCGCGGCAGCGCCTGGTGACCAGCTTCGTCTACCCGCTTCCGATCGGCAGAGGAAAGCGGTTCCTCTCCCACCTTTCGGGAGTTGGCAATGCGCTCCTTGGCGGTTGGGACGTGGAAGGTATCACGACCTTCCAGATGGGCCTGCCGATTGCTTTGACCAATGCAACGAACACGCTGTCGACCTACGCCTTTCTGGGCTCGATGCGTCCGATGTACGTTCCGGGCGCGACGGGTTGTAACTCGACCAAGACTAATGGCGGACCGAAGTTCGACCGCCTTGGTGGGACGTACGCCAAGACCCCGTACTTCAATACGTCTTGCTTCGTGCAACAGAGTGTCAGCAATCCGTACGTCTTCAACCGTTTCCAGTATGGTAACGAGTCGCGTACCGACAATACGATTCGTGGACCTGGGCAGGCTAACTGGGATATGTCGCTCGCCAAGGATGTTCCGATCCACGAGCGTGTGACCGTGAAGCTGCGCGTGGAAGCGTTCAACCTGTTCAACCGTACCCAGTTTGGAAATCCGAACGGACAGGTTGGCAACACGCTGTTCGGCAACATCACAACCCAGCTGAACAATCCAAGAGCGCTCCAGCTTTCCGGACGCATCTTGTTCTAACGGCAGGGCACTTCAACCCACAAAGCCGGACCACAGATGTGGTCCGGCTTTGTGTTTAAGCTCCGCAGTCATTCTCTCTGGCTGCGATAGACCCGGCATCGAGATTCAACTTTGGGCAAGCTTCCAGTAAGTCGCGTAGCGTTCATGCGCGATCTTGTAGTACGGTACAAGCCTTACGCTTGTTGCGGAACCGCTCGCGGGGATGTCGAACGTAAGCGGCTGGCCTGTTGCTTTCGCTTGTCCGACCAGCGCAACCGGGTCGCCCGTAAGGGTAGGCGGAGTGAACGGTGTATTCAGCACAGCCCCGTACAGGCGCTCATTCACGGTGAGGTTTCCTCCGGGCGGAATCCTCTCGGTGCCCAAAGCGCCTGCCAAAACGATGGGGCCGTAGACGAAGGCAACGATTCGATCGCTCCCCGGTAACGGGACCGCCTGTATCTCCATCGGAATCTCAAATTCAATCGCGTCGCCGTCATGCCACACGCGCTTCAACTCGATGTACGAGCTTGCTTGCCGTGATTCCACAAAAGGCTTGCCGTTGATCTTGACCTTCGCATTTTTGCACCAATGGGGATGTCGCAGCTGAACACTCATCTCGAGTGGCCGATTTGTCTTCCATTGCAACTTGGTCGTCGCGACCTCGGGAAACTCCGTTGTCTGCGTCAACGACGCTCCTGTGTCTAGTCGAACCACCGACGGGATAAAGAGATTCACGTAGATAGAATCCTTGCCCTTGAAATAAATCGAGTCGTTATACTTCGCGTGGTTCTCCATACCGCTGCCTGTACAGCACCAGAACGAGTCCACAGGCGTGCAGTAAAGCTTCATATATCCCGGCCGATTTCCTTGAAAGTACGTCACCATGCCCGTGTCCGGGTCCTGGGATGCAAGGATATCGTTGTACATCGCACGCTCGTAGAAGTCCGCATACCCTGCTGAAGGACTCAGCTCAAACAGCATCCTCGTCAGCTTCAGCATGTTGTATTCGCAGCACGTCTCAGACGCCTTCGCGGAGAACACATGCTCGCTGAAGTCGGCCACCGGAAAGAAGTGTTCGCCATCCCCGTGGTTGCCATTCACAAACGATCGCGTGTTCACCACCGTCTTCCAAAAGAAGGCAGAAGCCGCAAGATAATTCTTCTGCCCGGTCAACTGATACAGCCGGTTGAACCCGATAATCTTCGGAATCTGTGTGTTGGCATGAAGTCCGTCGAGATGATCCCTTGACCGCGCCAGCGGATCGAGAACCGCCTGGTGGCAGAATCGCTTTGCCAGAGCGAGGTAGCGTGCATCGCCCGTGATCTCGTACGCGTCCGCAAGAACTTCATTCATGCCGCCGTGCTCGACCTCGAGCATCTTCTGGAACTGCTCGTCCGTCAGCGGAGCCGTCGCAGTAACAGCCCAATCGCAGAACCGGGTCAGCGCTTCCCTGGCTACAGGATTCTTCGTGTAATAAACGGCGTCGCGCAGCCCGGCGTAAACCTTGTGAGAGGTGTACCACGGAACTCCCGTATATCTATTGCCGCTCAAAGCCGTATCCATCAGGGCATTGCCCTCAGGAAACGCAGTCAGAAGACCTGTCTTACCCGCCGCCTGGCAATCGCGAAGCTCGCCCACGATATAGTCGGTGCGATCCTTGAATCGGACATCTCCGGTGGCACCGTACATCAGCGCGCAGGCCGAGAGATAGTGTCCAAGCGTGTGACCCTGGCAATGAATATCAGCCCAGGTCGGTGCCGATTCCCATCCCCCGTAAACCTCGGCCTTCGGTTGCAAACCGGCGTTCACACGAAACGTATGCAGCATTCGGTCGGGCTCAAGGCTTAGCAAATACTTCTGATTCCGTGTACGAGCCCTGAGAAATGGCCCGTCGAGAAGCTCCACCTCACCGAGAGCGAACGCGGTCACCGCACGAGCCACCGGAGCCACAGGCGAATCCGGCGCTTGCACCGAAGGTCCACGTTGCGACGCGGCGAAGACCTTCGGACTCGCAGCCGCAAGCCCCAGACTTCCCACACCCTTCAGTAAACCGCGACGAGAAACCCCGGACTCATTCCTTGGCATGACAACGACCTCTTCGCTAGCTCATCATCTCTCGCGGTTTCTGCCGCTTATCGTGGGTCGATCGCTCGCGAACCTGCTGCAGCTTTCAGGTCCGCAAATGGCCCCGGCATACGATCTGTCCCCGTGATGGGGTGGCCATAAAAATCCACATCGATCCCACCGTACACAGGCTGAGCTGTCACGTCGTCCTTCACGGCCACGGTCATCTGCAGCGTGTCCACGTTGATCGTCGTTGCAACCTCAGCCGTAGTTCCGGTCTTGTCCCATCCATGCTGGTCCCGCCACGAATCCAGGTTGTGCCACTCCGACGGATCGGGGAACTTCACCCGCAGGTACGGTTGCCCGCCGCCCCGTCGATCCGTGGGCAGACCGTACACGTTTCCATCCGCAGTATTGCGTGGGTTGTTGAACTCGATGGCCGACTGGCCCATTCCGGTGAACACATTCCCAAACACTCGCAGGTCGTGTGCATCGTTCGTATGCCCGTTGATTGGCCGCGGCGCGCCCAGCCCTGAGGCCGTGTCGACGCACACCTTCGCGCAGTCCACAAACAGGTTGTACGCGATGATGACATGGTTCGTGTCGCGGATCAGAATCCCGGCCGTCAGGTGGTCAAAGATGTTGTTGTCGATCTCGTTCAGCACGTCACTGCCCTCAATATGAATCGCATGTGGATTCACGTCGCCCGGTATATCGGCGAAGACATTTCCAGTGATGCGATCGTTTGTGTTGCCGATATCCAGCCAGATTCCGTTCGCATGGCGGATGTGCCGCACCACGTTATTCCGGAACAGCAGATTCTTCGTCCGGTGCATCTTGGTTCCACCCGACTCCGACAGCCGCGCGGCATCCTGCCAGCCAACCCACTCGAAAAGGTTCCTCTCCACCAGTACATTCTGCGGACCACCCGTTCCGCCGAGCCCTTCGATCCCGCAATACCGAAACGCGTTGTGGCGGACAACGTCAAAACCTATCGGCTGCGTCGGCCGCGCCGCTGCCCAGTCGACGTCGCCGATGTCGAGCCCGACACTGTTCGCCCATTCAAAAGAATTGTCTTCAAAGATGAAGTGGTTGCCGTGATTGGTCGAGACCAAGCCCCGTTGCGGGTTTGGGTAGCTGTTGCCGGCATAGCGAAACTTGATTCCCTTCACCCGAATGTACGATTGATACGGCTTGGCAGGAGAGAAGACCGACTCCTCATTTGTAATCTCGATCACGTGCTTCGCGGGGTCGTCATCGTGCGCTAGCCGAATATGCAACGTCAGTCCGTCTGACTCGACCCACACCTTGCCGGCGTAGGGCGAGAACTCCTCGAACAACGGGGTCCATCGGATGTCGCTGAAGAAGCTCAGTGAACGCGCGGAAAGCCCCGCCAGCGCCGATGGCGATTCGACCTGCTCCAACGGCTTGCCGTCCACGAACACGATACCCCGCCGCCGGAAGTAGTTCCACATATTGTCCTTGGCGTAGTTGATCCAGTAGCGGTCGTCGGTTACGTTGTCGAGAGCGAACGGGTTGTATCCCAGCGGGAACAGCTTGGGATCAAGGTGCAACTGGTATGCCTTCACGGGTTGATTCGTCTCGCGGTCCGGTCCGATGTTCCAGCCCTCGCTCGGCTGCCATCCTGTCGCCACCACCGCGCCCGAAACCACCACATCCGCACCCGGCGCCGCCTCGTAACTGATCATTGCATCGGCACTGGTGCCTCCTCGGGCCGGACGGATTGCCTCGCGGTATAGTCCGCTGGCGATGATCACATGCTCACCCGGCTGCAGCACCTGAGCCGCATGGTCGATCGTGCGGAACGGACGGTCTTTCGTACCCGGCCCGTTGTCGTCTGCATTCTTTGCATTCGCGTCGACATAGTACGTCTTCGTGAAGTTAAGTGGCTTCTCCCACATCGGGAACTGGGTGCCATCCGGAAGGCGGGAGTTATCAGCAAAAATCGCAGACGTTCCCACAAGAAGTAGTACGCCAAGCAGCCCGGCAAATCGCCTGGCGTTGGACACCATGTACTTCCCCGATCCGATAGAGAGTCCGTGCGACGTTTTCATCCGTGATATCCCTTCTTCAATGTCCAGCGAGTCCACGACGCGACCAGCCCTAACGGGTCACGGTGCCTTGCTAAGCGATCCCAACCCGCGGGTCTACCTTCCACACTGACTTCGCGCCAGGATTAGCCAGTGGCCCCGGATAGCGACGGTCCCCCGATCCCTTGCCGAATATGTCAGCCTCAATGCGATCAAACGCGCTCACCTTTGGAAGCGGCTGCTTGCCCGTGATCGTCAGTTCCAGGCGATCCGGATCGAACTCGAAGTGCAGATCTACGACAGCGCTGTTCTTGTCCCAGCCGTGAGCTTCGCGCCACGCAGCCAGCGTCATAAACTGCTTCGAGTCGCCCGTGAAGAAGCCTTGGAATTGATACGGCACATCTGAAAACACGTTGCCGTCGGCTTCGTTGTTGGGGTTCAGGAATACGATCGCAGACCGGTCGCACTTGGTGAAGATGTTGTTGTAGACCTTGTTTTCGATCGCCGCGCCGGTGCCCGCACGATCCGGGCGAATGATCATGTAAATTCCTGAGTTGTCGCAGCGGCCAATCAGATTGTTTGCAATCGTGACTTTGTTGTTCGCATTGATGAAGATGCCCGAGCCTGCGCAGCCGCGCTGACCGGGCGTCCCGGGTTCAGCGTTCCGCACATCCCAGATGATGTTGTTGTCGATCTGATCGTGCTGAAGGTTCACCTCCATGTGGACCGCGGAGGCAACGCTGAGCACATCGGCGAACACATTGCTGGTGATACGGCAATTGACGGCCCCTGTGTCGAACCAGACCGCGTTGCCATGGCGAATATGGCGGATCACGTTTCGGCGCATCAGCATGTTGCGGGCCTGGTGGAATTTGGCCCCCGCCGACTCCCACTCGCGTTCCGCGTCGGCCCATCCGCACCACTCGATCAGATTGTCCTCGAACAGCACATCGGTTGTGCCAATGCCGGCAATGCCTTCGATACCGCAATAGCGGATCGTATTGCGGCGAATGATGTGGCCTAGCGTGGGCCCCTGCGGACCGCCGCCGGCGATCTCAATGCCAATCGCGTTCGCCCACTCGATCGTATTGTCTTCGATAATCCAGTGGCTGCCGCCCATCACATCAATCATCCCGCCCCGCTGCGGCAGCGGAAATCCATTGCCCGCATGCTGGATGATGAGCCCCTTCAACCGAATGTAGTTCAGACCGTGGGTCACAGGCGAGAACACCTGCTCGCGCGTGGTGGCTTCAATCAAATGCTCTGCAGGAGTTCCCTTCCGCAGACGGACGTGAACCGACTGGCCGTTAGCGTCGGGCCAGAACCTGGCATCTTCCACACCGCCGACCTCCTGCATCAGTGGGCCACCGCGAGCGCGCGGGGGCAAACCGTTCGGAGGCTGGGGCGTACCCGGAGCAGGCGGACGAAACAGCGTTGTGCTTCCCAGTTCCCTCTGTGTCTCTACCTGCTCCATGGGGATGCCGTCAGCGAACACCAGCGCGCGGCGCCGGAAGTACGGGCCCATATCTGAAACCTTGGTATCGAGCCACGCCCGATCGCCGGCCACACTCGCCAGCGCGAACGGGTTATAGGCATCAGGGAACATCGCGCCCGTCAACTGATATCCCCAGCTTGGAGCCGGCGGAGGCGGTGGCTGTGGCGCAGGTGCGCCATTGGCAGCGGGCGGACGCCGGAATGCGACCACAGGATCCTGCGTCCAACCGTCTTTCAATACCTCGGAGCCCTTGATATACACCTTCGCTCCGGGCGCAGCCTCGTAGCTGATCATCTTGTCGGCACCGGTGCCGCCGCGCTCCGGGCGCACCCACTCGCGATAGGTGCCCGCAGCGATCACGACGCGTTCGCCGGGCTGAAGCACCTGGGCCGCCTTGCCAATCGTGCCGAACGGGCGGTCATTGGTGCCGGGGCCGCTGTCATCGGCGCGCGCGGATCCGTTGTCTACGTAATAGGTCTTCGAGAAGGTAAGCGGCTGATCCCAGAACACGTGCTCGGTGCCGTCCGGCAGGCGATTGACCCCATCTGAATTCGCCGCTTGACCCTGCGCGAACATCTTGCCGCCCAGTCCAACCATGGCCCCGACGCCCGCCGCATAACCTATGAACTGCCTACGATCGACCGAGGAATTCGAGGGCTTTCTGGTTGACACTTCGTCGGTAGATGCAGACACTTCTCGCGGCGATTTCATTTGGTCCCTCACATTGCTTTTTCCCGGTTGAACAGCAGGATATTGATCAGAAATCTTCGGGCATCCCAAGTCCGCATTTATGTGACTTTCTAATGGCGGCGATGTCAGAAGAAAACGTTTAACGTTGGCGAAACTGCGCGATGAGCGAAATCATACTCCCGAAACTTCTACGTCGACAAGGACATCCTGTGAAGAAGCATCGGCTCATAGAATTCCACATCGATCTCATGTCTGAATCAACGATTGGCCAGCAGAAGAAGTTTCGATAATTGACATATTATGTGCAAAATTATGAAACTGCGCGCCCGGCGCCTCATGCCGGCTCGCATCCTCCGGGCCGTCCGCAAAATCATGTTGACTGACGTCTCGCCAATAAGTTATGGTCCAATCCCAAGGCGTTCGTCCACCAGCGAAGCCTCGCAAAATTTATATACCTGACGATACTTCGGAAAACGCTTACCCAGGGAGAACAACCAGCCATGGCACGATCAGACAAATCCGTCGCCCTCACTCGCCGCGAGGCGCTCTTCCTCTCTGCCACCGCGGGCATCGGCATCGCTACGGGCTCCGCGCATGGCTCCGATAGCGTCAAGACCGCAGTTCACCAGCAGCCTGGCGGTTGCTCCACCCCGCGCTCGGCCATTGCGTCCACGCAATACGGCAAGGTGCGCGGCTTCCTTGACGGCGGTGTCTTCACCTTCAAGGGAGTACCCTACGGCCAGACAACGGCCGGAGAGAATCGCTGGCTCCCAGCCAAGGCTCCCACACCCTGGAAGGACGAGCTACACACCCTCGTGTACGGCGCGAACTGCCCGCAGACCCTGCACACGTGGACCGGTGCCGACCAGACCTTCCTTCAGGATTGGGACGATGGATGGATCAGCGAGGACATGCTCAAGCTGAACATCTGGACCCCGAGCCTGACCGGCAAGCGCCCCGTCATGTTCTACATGCACGGCGGCGGCTTCACCTTCGGCTCGTCCTACGAGCTGCCCTCCCACGAAGGCGCGCAGATGGCCCGCAACCACGATGTCGTGCAGGTCTCGGTCAATCATCGCCTCAATATCCTTGGTTTCCTCGACGTTTCCGAGGTCGGCGGCGCGGGCTACGAAGACTCCGTCAACGTCGGCATGAGCGACCTCGCAGCGGCCCTCCAGTGGGTCAAAGAAAACATCGCCAACTTCGGTGGAGATCCCGATCGCGTCATGATTTACGGGCAGTCCGGCGGAGGCTCGAAGGTCACCACGCTCATGGGCATGCCCTCTGCCGCTGGTCTCTTCCATCGCGCCGCAGCGCAGTCGGGCGGAGGCGGAAACATCCCCACGAAGGAGCAGCAGCGTGAAGTCTCGCGCCAATTGATGAAAGATCTCGGACTCGCACCGAACGACATCGGATCGCTGCAGAAGATGGAGTGGTCCAAACTCTTCGCTGCCGGCAACGCTGCTCTCGCGAAGGTCAATCCCGCCGGTCCGCCGGTCATTGGGCCTTCCGCAACGCCGCGAGCCGGCTGGGGACCATCGGTCGACGGCAAAATCATCAATATGCGCTCTTTCTTTGATGCCGCCCCTGAAATCTCCAAGGACGTGCCCATGCTCATCGGCTCTGTCAGCGAAGAAGGCAATCGTATGTCTCAGCGCCCTACCGAGGAGGAGTGGCACGCAAATCTCACCAAGGCGTACGGGGAGCAGAAGGCCACCGCCGTCATCGCCACGCTCAAGAAGTCGTATCCCGACAAGAAGATTCAGACCTTGTCGTACATGTGCGGCGGAGCGGGAGGTTTGAACGGCCTCACCATGCGCAACAATGTCGTCAAGATGGCGAGACTCAAGAGCGAACTCAAAGCGGCCCCGGCCTATGCGTATTACTTCACCTGGCAGAGCCCCATGCTGGATGGTCTGCCCGGCGCATGGCACACGGCCGAGCTTCAATTCTGCTTCGACAACGCGAAACGTTGCGAACAGGGGACCGGTAATACCCCCGAAGCGCAGGCGCTGGCTAAAAAGATGGCGTCCTCCTGGGCGGCCTTCGCTGCTACCGGCAAGCCGAGCATACCCGGACTTCCATGGGCGCCAACTTCTCCAGATACCGATAAGACGATGGTCTGGGACAACCAGTGCCGCATGGTTGACGATCCTGAAGGAGAAGCCCGCAAAATCATCCTCACCTGATGTCCCGCTCCCATCCGTGGCCGCTGCATCGCCATGGATGGGAGACTTCTCATCAGACTAGGGCTGCTGGTCCGTAGCCGTCATGTTCCGCACCGCCATCTCTCCCAACCGGTCGCGCAACTGTGTCAGGTACAGGCTGCGCGGCGTTACATGCGTGTCCAGAGACTCAATGTATCCGCTCTCCTTCGTCGGGTCCTGCAGCGCAATGTTGTACGACATTGAATCCACGCCTACGTGGCCAAAGGAATAGTTCTGCGCCGTCGGCGGCTTCTGAACCAGGAACGGCCCCTCGCAATTCCAGAAAACGGTGTTGCCGCCGGCCCATCCGATCACGATATCCTTCCAGAAGCGAGCCGTCAGCGGCGCGTGGACATTGTCATATAGGCCGCCCGTCGCCCACTGTTCATGGGTTTCGCTGGAGGAGTATGGATTCGTCGCAGCGCAATCCAGGAAGACGTTCGAGGTCGAGCTCGGCTGGCCCATCATGAATGAGTGCCGCCCTTTGTCGGAGTGGCACCGCTGAACCAGAGTCAGCTCTCCGCGCAGCGCAAAGGTGAACCTCCGCGCGCCCATACGCCGCGACACTGGCTCGCGCGATACGCAGTCCTGCACCGTAATCCACTTGGTGCCGCGCTGGGTGCCGACCAGGCTGTTGGCAAAGAGAACTGCCGTAACGTTCCGCACCCATCCGTTGCGGATGTTGTCCATCGTAATGAATTTCCAGTAGTGGTCCTCGTCGGCGTAGTATTCCTCGCCTACATAGTTCGGACGGTCCATGTTTCCGTATTCCCGGGTACGCACCGTCGGGTTGAATTCCGACATCCCACGCAGGTTTTCCACGCCTACCTTCTGAATGCGCCCAGTGTCTTCATACTTCAGCACCTCACCCCCGGCCCAGCGTTTTTCGATTGCGCAAGTAATCGGCGCGTCGATCTGGATCATGTTTCCCTGAACGTCAACCACCACGCGATCCCAGTCGACATTGAACGGTTTCCAGCGGATCATGGGTGTGCTTCCGTTCATGCCCATCGCGTCGATCCAATCCTGGTTCCCAAACCGCCGCACGATCACGCCATCCCCTGTCTTGAAGCCGCGCGCATTAGCCACGCGAATGCTGCGCGACCCGACCGGCACGTAATCGTCGGTAACGGCCTGCCTTGACTCGTCCTTCGTTACTGCACTCGCCGCTCCGGCAATTGCGATTAGCGTTGGTTGTCCGCGACCCGGAGCCCCGCCTGCCGCATTCGCGCGTGGGCTCCCTGTGCCGACCAGAACGGTCCCGGTGTCCCCCATCCCTTCGCCGCGCAACACCACGCCGCTTGCCTTGATGACAATCGGCGCAGCCATTCGGTAGTAGCCCATCCGTAACAGCACGGCTCCGCGGAATCCGCTCGGATCCACCGGCAGCGCGGAGACACGGTCGTTGGCCGGCCAGCGGAATCGTGGATCGGTCTCCGAGTACCAGCTTGAGTTCTTCAGGGTTACTCAGGAAACCGCCAACCGCTTTAACTTTGAAGTCGCGAATCACGATCGTGTTTTTTCCTGGCTTCAATACTCCAGAACACAGACGATAAACACGCGGATTCTCGACCCAGGCGCTACCACCAACGGAGATACCGATAATGTATACAGTATCCATTCGCTCGATGATGCCGAGGTTGATGGTTGCCATTCCGGCTGGAAGCGGATCCGGCAACGTGATCTCTCTGCGGAAGTAGGCGAGCGCCGGAGTCTCCGGAACACCGAGGTCGGCGAAGCCGCCGGGGATAGTGACCTACTTCCAATCAGAGGTATCTGATTCGGGAAGCGCCCATTTCTGTTTCAAGCCGATGTCGTAGTCGTCATACCAATGGTTGACGTAGTTGCCGTATTCCGGCGTGCCAGCCGCAATCTGCTTCTTTACCTCAGCCAGGGGAACGTCGAAATCCTTGAGATTCTCCAGAACTCCGGCGCTGGTCCAGGCCGATGCCGTGTTCCTCCAACGGCATCGACGATCAGGCCGATCGGGATATGTGTTTCGCTCTGCACTTTGCGCGCAAAGTAGTAGGCGACGGCCGAAACTCCGGCGGCTGTGTCAGGCGACACCACACGCCATGACCCTACGGGCACGTCCAAGGGATGGTAGGCCGCGCCGCCACCCACCGTGAAGAACTGAATCTCCGGATAGTTCGCAGCTTTGATCTCATCCGAACTGTTTTTCGCCCCGCGCAGCGCAAATTGCATGTTCGACTGCCCACTGCACAGCCAAACATCACCCACCATTACGTTCTTGAGTTCGGCGGTTTGATGCCCTGTAATCTTGAGCGTGTATGGTCCGCCCGTTGGCGGCGGATCGAACTTCGCCTGCCAGCGGTGATCGGAACCCGCCACGGCAGTTGCGGATTTTCCGGCGATTTCCACTGTGATCTTGTCACCGGGATCCGACCAGCCCCATATCGTATTTGGCTTGCCCCGCTGCAGCACAGCGTTGTCACCAAAGATTGGGCTGACGATCGGGAGCGGTTGTGGCGTCGTGTCTCGGGGTGGCTGGGCAATGATAGCGTTGCCGACAAGCAGCAACATCGCCAAAGCCATGAAACAAACTTGCTTGGTTGTCATTGGATCGATCCCTCTCACCGACCGACAGCAATCAGGGGCGGCAGTGGCTCTGGAAACATAGGTTCTGGTCAAAGAACTTCATGACGTGGTTCTGGAAGCGGTCCGCCACTGCGCTCGTGTGCGTTCCGGGATAAATTTCAAAGCTGTTCGCAACGCCATAGTTGGTAAGGATGTCGTGTAGTTTTCCAGCGTCGATTTTCAGGTTATCTTGGTCACCAACGTCCATCGAGATGGCATGATACTGCTTCAAATTGCCGATGTACTGGTCGACGAACGCCAGCGGAGCATTGGCAGCCCAGCGGGACAGCACGTCCGGCTGAACGACGCCATCCTTGGTAGGAAGGTCGAGATAGAGCGGCGGGTTCTTGGGGTTCGGGGACCAAGCCGCCGCCGAAGCCAGCTGCGCCCTTACGCCAAATGGCAGTTTCGCGAGATCTTCCGGCGTCTTGGCGTTGGCAACAGCCTTCTCCAGCGTGTCGTTGGCCGGCCCACCCCCGCGTGCGGACATGCAGCATGGGCTCATGATGTAGAGGCTGCCAAACACGTCGGGATACTTCATGCCGATGCGGCTTGCCCCGTAACCTCCCATCGAGTGGCCTACCAACCCACGGCTGTTTCGCTCCGGGATCGTCCGGTAGTGGGAGTCGATGTAGGCAACGACATCTCGCGCAATAAATTTCTCGAAGTCTCCCGTGGTGACCGAGCTGGAATACATCGATCCGTTATGAACGGTCTTTGAATCCGGCAGGACGACGATCATTTCCTTGTCGCCGGTCGCAAACGCCCCTTCAATGGTCTGCGGCACATGGATCTCTTTCGACCACTGCTCGGCCCCGATGGAGTAGCCGTGCAGAGCGTAAACGACCGGATACCGCTTTGATTTGGAAGCAGCGTAACTTGGAGGGAGAAAGACAAGGACGTCGCGGTCGACAGCATCCCCTTCAAGATTTCCTTCGAGGGCCGTTCCGTGGACCTTGATGTGTTCCATCGGAACGGGCTTAGCGCCGGGAACGACGGCAGGAACTTCGGTACCTACTTGTGCACACAACTGGACAGTGCAAGCGAAAGAGACCCCAAGCAGTCCGACCCACATCCGGTTTACAGCTTTCATAGAAACCTTCCTCTTATTTCGATCACGGAGCAATTCGACCAAGCTATCGTTGCGTCACTCATTTGGTGGTAAACGTTTCCTGGAATTCTCACCAAACGGAGAGCAGAGGCGGAAACGTCAGGTTTCACACTACTGGAGTGAGGTACCGATACGCGAACTCAACAATACAAGAATGTCGACATTCATTGTCAAGTCAAATTGTCAGAGCGAAACTTGCATTTCACATCTTGAATTACTGATGCTCTTTGCGACATCGCGACACGTCTAGTGCACACTTGTGACCGGCAGGTTGGTTGACGCAACTGGCACCGTGAGCCAAGGCCCGGTCGATACTGGGACGAACACCGTAGTCGCGGGCGCGGCGGGCGTCCCCACGCGAACAACCGTGCCACTTTCGCCATCGATGTCGATCCGCTGTCCCGTCGCCAAACCCGACATGCTCGCTACCTTGATCTCGGTTGCGCCAGCAGACGCAGGAGCAGCTAACCCTGTACTAGCCGAGCCCAGCAGATAATACGCGCCACTCGCCAGGATCGTCCCCGCAGGAATTCTGGCCAGCGTGACCGGATCTCCCTGGCTAGCGGTCTGGACCAGGCTGCAATTGGAAGCATCAACAGGGGTCGGCAATGCGTTGTACAACTCAATAAATTGATCGCCGGGGTTACCCGCCGTACCGAGGCGCACCTCGTTGATCTTGACCTGGAACACACTCCGCACCCGGCCACTCGTTGTCACCCGCTCCGTCTTCGATGGCGTTGGTGCCTTCGAGCGTGCAGTCGCCATCATTGCGCTTTGGCTGGGTGTCGCAGGCGAGGTAATTTTGAAAGTTGCGGTTACGCTCGCACCTGGGGCGACAGTTGTGGAAACTCCAGACGCCGCCTTGCCAGTATCGGAAGCCACCACGGTCCATCGCTTATCGGACAGGGAAAGAGCGAAATCAACGCCCGCGACAGGCGCTCCGGTGTTCCGAAAAGCCATGCCTGGAATGATGTAGACGCCATAGGCCTTGTGGCCAGAGATCGTAATCGGCACCATATCGGCAATGGGCTGGGTATCGAAACCCGCTTTCATCTGTCCTTTGAACCTCCCCGGAGCGCCCTGCAGAAGGTGGTTGTCCTTCCCTGTCTGGTCGTAGATCACGTTGATGACGCACACTGCAGTTGCGCAGAACGCGTCCTGCGCTGCCGCGTCGGAATTCGATCCTGCGGTCGTTTGACCGTTCGAATCGGGTCCGCGCTGATACACTTGTATATGACGATGACGTCGTTTCCGTCCTCCGTCGGCCTTGCGGCAGAGACACACACGATCCGGATTCGCCTTGGCGTCGGGATTGTGGGGATGTTTGACTGGTACCATGCTGATAAGAATGTGCGCCCGTAGCTCAGCTGGATAGAGCGGCAGCCTCCGAAGCTGTAGGTCAGAAGTTCGAATCTTCTCGGGCGCACCATACTCTCCCCCATCAGAATTCCAAACCAACTTGCAACGCGATGAATTGTCGTTGAATGGATTTCCACTGGCTAACCTTGCAGGATAGGAAGCATCGAAATCAGAACGCATCACGAGGAGACGATATGGCCACCACGATGAACGCCCGGTTCGGCGACGACTGGAATTTGTTCGGGAATGCAGCACTTGCGGGTCTTGAGGATGGCCGGTTCGAAGCTCCGGCCTTTGCAGCGGTAGCCGACGTCGACGACGAGGATGAGCTGGAGGATGACGAGGACACGGAGGAGGACGACCTCGACGATGAGGACGAGGACGTTGAGGACGAGGATGAGGATGACGAGGCCGACGACGAACTCGACGACGACTTCGAAGACGACGAAGAAGAAGAAGATGACGATGAGGATGAAGAGGACGACGAAGACGCTTAGCGCGAACGGCTAGAATGGCCGTAACGGGGTTGCGCCGATGCCATACAGCCATACGGTTCGCGGGGTTCGGCATGGGTTTGAGAACCTGCGGACCCTGCTGGCTAAGGCGTCGCCAGCTCGTTCGGGTGACGAACTTGCGGGTATTTCAGCGAGCGGTGCAGAAGAGCGGGTGATCGCGCAGATGGCGCTGGCGGAGATCCCGCTTCACGCTTTTGTGCAGGAACCGGTGGTGCCGTATGAGGCCGATGAGGTGACTCGGCTGATCTTGGACACGCTGGATATGACCGCGCTCAATGATGTCGCGAGCCTGAGCGTCGGGGAGTTCCGCGACTGGCTGCTCTCGGATGTGGCGAATGGCGAACGGCTGGCGGCTCTCGCTCCCGGACTGATGCCGGAGATGGCGGCAGCGGTTTCCAAGTTGATGCGGGTCCAGGACCTGATTTTGGTTGCGAAAAAAATCGACGTGGTGACGCGGTTTCGAACGACTGTCGGGCTGCCGGGGCGGCTCTCGACACGGTTGCAGCCGAATCATCCGACGGACGACCCGGTTGGGATTGCGGCGAGCATGCTGGACGGGCTGCTGCTTGGCTCGGGTGACGCGGTGGTGGGGATCAACCCCGTGCAGGATAGTGCAGCGTCGGTCACGACGCTGCTGCGGATGATCGACCATGTTCGTGTGCGGTACGCAATTCCGATGCAAAGCTGCGTACTGGCGCATGTGACGACGCAAATGGACGCGATGCGGCAGGGAGCGCCGCTGGATCTGCTGTTTCAGTCCATCGCGGGGAGCGAGGCGGCGAACGAGTCGTTTGGTGTAAATCTGGCGCTGCTGGCGGAGGGCGAGGCCATGGCACGGGAGTTGAAGCGGGGCGGACTTGGCGAGGAGACAGGCGGCGAGCATGTCTACTACTTTGAAACTGGACAAGGGAGTGCACTTTCGGCCAACGCGCATCACGGGGTTGACCAGCAGACGATGGAGGCACGGGCGTATGCGGTGGCGCGGCACTTCAAACCGATGCTGGTGAACACGGTCGTCGGATTTATCGGGCCCGAGTATCTGTACGACGGCAAACAGATTCTGCGAGCGGGTTTGGAAGATCATTTCTGCGGCAAGTTGCTGGGGCTGCCGATGGGCTGCGACGTCTGCTACACGAACCATGCCGAGGCCGACCAGGACGACATGGATGCGCTGTTGACGATGTTGGGCACAGCAGGGGTGAACTACATTATGGGCGTGCCGGGGGCGGACGACGTCATGCTGAACTACCAAAGCACATCGTTCCATGACGCGCTGTACCTGCGGCGGCTGTTGGGCCTGCGACCGGCGCCGGAATTTGAGGCGTGGCTGGCTGGCGATGGCATCGGGCGGTTGATGCAGATTGGGCAGCCGTCGGCGCTGCTGCCAGGATGAGCGGACTCAGCAGGCTGGGACTTTTTACGACTGCGCGCGTGGGACTGGCGCGGGCAGGGTCGTCCGTGGCGACGGGTGCACAGCTGGAGTTTCAGCTGGATCATGCGCTTGCCCGCGACGCGGTGCATGCAAAGCTCGACGTGACTGGGATTCTGGCGGGAGTGGAGCGGATGGGGCTGGCTGGAATCGCGTTGCGGAGTGCGGTGGAAGCGGGGCCTGGTGAGCGTCAGACCTATCTGCGGAGACCGGACCTTGGGCGACGATTGTCGGTTGAATCAGCATGGAATCTGATGGCTGATTCCCTTCCCCCCGACATTGTCTTCGTGATTGCCGATGGGCTTTCCGCGCTGGCGGTGGAGCGGCATGCACTGGCGGTATTGGAGGCGACGATTGGGTCGTTGGCAGGGATGAGGATTGGCCCGGTGTGTGTCGTGAGCCAGGGGCGGGTCGCGATCGGAGACGAGATTGGGGAGCGCCTCGGGGCACAGGCGGTGGTGATGCTGATCGGCGAACGGCCGGGGTTGAGCGCCGCGGATTCGCTGGGGATTTACGTGACGTGGGGCCCGCGGGTGGGGCGGACGGATGCGGAGCGGAATTGCATCTCGAATGTGCGAGCGGAGGGGCTGGGCTATGTGGAGGCGGCGCACCGGATTGCCGGGTTACTGGAGCGGGCGCGGAAGTTTGCTGCAACTGGAGTTTCGTTGCGGCTCCCCACCTCAATCGATGAAGCCGATTGAGATGGGGCACCCGGAAATTAGGTTTGTGTAAGGTGGTGGTGTGCCTGAATTGCCTGACATCACGGCTTACCTCACAGCGCTTGAAGAGCGAATCATGGGGCAGCGGCTTACGCAGGTGCGGATTGCGAGTGCGTTTCTGCTGCGGACGGTGCAGCCGCCGCTCGCGAGTGCCGAAGGCCGGACGGTGGTGGCGCTGAGCCGGATTGGAAAGCGGATTGCGATTGGGCTGGAAGACGATTTGTGGCTTGTGCTTCATCTGATGATCGCGGGGCGTCTGCACTGGCGGGCCGCAGGTGCGAAGCTGGCGGGGCGGAATGCGCTGGCAGCGTTCGATTTTCCGCAGGGATCACTGGTGTTGACGGAGGCGGGGTCGAAGCGGAGGGCATCGCTGTTTGTCTTGCAGGGTGAGGCGGGGCTGGAGTCGGTTGACCCGGGCGGGATCGACGTGATGGCGAGCGCTCTTGAAGGCTTCAAGGCAGCGCTCACGAGCGAGAATCGTACGCTGAAGCGGGCGCTGACTGATCCGCGAGTGCTGAGCGGAATCGGCAATGCGTACTCCGATGAGATTCTGCATGCGGCGCAGTTGTCGCCGATTCAGCAGACGCGCAAGCTGACAGACGAGGAGTGGATGCGGCTTCACAGCGCGACGCTTGGTACGCTGCAGATGTGGGTCAATCGGATGCGCGTGGAGGCGAAGAACGGGTTCCCGGAGAAGGTGACCGCGTTTCGTCCGGATATGGCGGTGCATGGGCGGTACAACCTGCCATGCCCGCGTTGCGGCGATCCGGTGCAACGGATTCGCTACGCGGACAATGAGACCAATTACTGTGCGCGATGCCAGACCGGCGGCAAGGTGCTGGCGGATCGGAGCTTGTCGCGGCTGCTGGGGAGCGACTGGCCGCGTACGCTGGATGGACTGGAGGCGCTGAAACGCAAGTGAACCAATCTACTGAACAGGCCCGCGAAATCTTTGAAGAGACGTTGCGCCAGGTGCAGGTCGGCCGCGTGGTGCGTGGTCAGATCAAGTGCGACGGGAAAGCGCTGAGACTCGGCACGGCTTCGGTCGCGGTAGAGGACTTGGATCAACTACTGATTGTGTCGGTGGGCAAGGCTGCGTGGGAGATGTATCAGGCCGTGCGCGAGTCGCTGATGAGTGAAGAGCATCCGGAGATACGCGCCGTCGTTATTACCAATCAGGGAAACACGGGCGCTCTACCGGGAACGCGCGTCATGCGGGGCAGCCATCCGATGCCCGACGCGCATTCCTTCGCCGCGGCCGAGGCGGTGTTGTCCTTGCTGCGCGAGGTTACAAGCCGAACAGCAGTGTTGTTCCTCGTCAGCGGAGGCGCTTCGGCGATGATGGAGACACCGCTCGACCCGCATATCTCGGTCGCGGATACGGCGGCGTTCTACCAGTCACTGATTGGTTCGGGATTGCCGATTGCGCAGATAAATGCGCTGAGGAAACACTTTTCCGCAGTGAAGGGAGGCAGGCTGGCAACAGCGCGGGCCCGAATCCAATACACGATGCTGATCTCGGATGTGCCCGCGGGCTTGCCGGATGCTATCGGGTCGGGGCCGTCGTTGCCGGACTCAACGACGCTCGCGGATTGCCGTGTCTTGTTACCTCGATTGAAAGCACTGCCGCCCAGCGTGGCGGAATTTTTTACCGGCCCACTGTGCGAAGAAACTCCAAAGCCGGACGACGCGGCCTTCGATCGCGCACACTGGGATGTCGTACTATCGAGCGAACATCTGGCTGAAGCCGCCGCACAGGCAGCCCGAGACGCCGGATTTTATGTCGAGATAGATAACACGTTCGACGAGTGGGAGTATCGCGACGCGGCCCGCTACCTGATCGAACGCGGTGTCGCTCTTGCGAGACAGCATCCACGCTGCTGCCTGATCTCGGTCGGCGAAGTTGGCGTCGCGCTGGGCGAAGCTGCGGGCGAGGGTGGTCGCAACCAGCAGTTTGCGCTGTGGTGTGCGGTCGAACTTGAACGCTGCGGAATTCGGGCGACGATCCTGAGCGCAGGTTCTGACGGCATCGACGGAAACAGCCAGGAAGCCGGCGCGGTCTGCGATCATGAGACCGTAGAACACGCACGGTATTTGGGTCTCGATGCGAAGGTTGCGCTGGAGGCCTTCGACGCCACGCCGTTGCTGCGCGCGGTAGGGGCGTCACTCACCACCGGACCAACAGGCACGAATCTGCGCGACCTGCGGATGATTCTCTTCGGTTGACGAAGGACGTTAGCCCTGGTTCGGCTCTTCGTCTTTCTTTTCGAAGTGCTCCTCAATCGCTTTGGCGCCTTCAAAGCCAGCCACTGCGGCCAGGCCTTCGGTAAAGATGCCGGCGTTGGGGTCGAGCTTCTTGACTCCTTCAACGGCGACGACGGCTCCTGCGACTTCTTCTAAGAGTCCCATGATGATCCCCCGAGTTTTGCAATGATGTGTGCACGTCGCATACGTCCGCTCGCGCGAAACCCGCTTAGCACGACGAATCTGGCGACCGCCCCCCACGGTTGGGACGAAACCGACGGTGACTTGAGCAGTTCTCAGAAGCCGGTGACCGACACGGCGATATTTTGGGGAAAAGTGAACCCGAAGGTTTGATTGGACACGACAACCGCTAAGGCGGCTGAGGTAGTTCCCACGCCGGGCGGCGTACCATTTAGAGTGATCGTACAATTGCCGCCGACCGGCACCGTAGTGCAGTTCGACGTATAGGTAAAGTTCGACGCGCCACTGCCGGAATAGCCGTGGATTGCGACATCCATCGGGATATTGCCGGTGTTCGAAAGCGTTACGGTCTGGGGTGTCGATGGAGTGCCGGCTTGCGTTTGGGCAAGGGTCACAGTTGTGCTGCTGAACACTGGCCCGAACGTCGGGGTAAGGACGTTAACCGAAAGTGGGACATTGACCGTCGCGGTAAGCGAGTTTGAGCGTATGACGAGCGTCGCGCCGAACTGTCCAGCCCGGGCCGAGACCGATACCGTGATGGTGCATGTGGCACCGACGGCGAGAGTGGGTGCGCACGTATCGGTTTCCGAGAACGTATAGAAAAAGACGTTGTTGCCGGTAACGGAAATGGACGAAAAGGCTACGGGCTGGTTGCCGGTGTTCGTCAGCGTGAGCGTCATGGGCTGCGGAGAAGCACCGCCGGCGTAATAGGTTCCGAAATTGAGAGAGGAAGCCGAGATGGAGTAGGAGATGACCTGTCCCGTTGCCGGTGTGCCGCGGCCAACGAAGAGAAACTTTGCAGTGGCATTGTTTTGATACGTAAACGTCCCAATCCTGTATCCCGAGGCAGTCGGGACGAATTGATAGTAGTAGTTGCAGGTTCCTCGGCTGCCGCATCCGCTGGAACCGGCACTGGGGAAATCGCTCGAGTTCGGTCCCGTGATCGTCGGCGAGCCGAAACAGGCGACTTGGCAGCTCGCGGTAAACAGAGGGGCCGAAGGGTAGCCGACGGAGGCCGTGCCGAAATCGAAGACGTTGAGGGCATTCGCTGTGAAGAGCGCGACGCTTTGAACGGGCGTTGCGGCGTCGCTATACAGCGTGAAGGTCCCGGTGAACGGCACCTGGGCTTGAGGGCTGCCGTCGTATGCGACTGCGGCGGCGGTGAACTGGACGTTGCAGGTCGCCCCGGCAGCCAGAGAGGTTCCGCAGGTATTGGTCTGCGTGAAGCCGCTGGAGATGGTGGCTAGTGAGAAGTTGACGGGACCGCTGCCCGTGTTGGTGACCGTGACGACGCCTGAGCCACCGGCGGGGACGTAGAACTGCGTATCGGAGAACACCAAAGTGTTCGCACCTGCGGCGGGAGCACCGGCGGCTGCGAGAGGCAGCGTAGGACCAACAAGGGTGGTCGACACAGCAAGCGTGGCGGTGACCGGGCCAACCTGCGTGGGCGTGGCGTTGAGTGTGAAGGTGCAGGAGGCGCTGGGTGCAAGGTTCGCAGGGCAATTGTTCGATTGGGAAAACTGCGCTGCGTTCGTCCCGGTGATGCTGACCCCGAGGATCGCGGCAGAGGCAGCCCCAACATTGGTGAGCGTGACCGTCTGGGTTGCCGCTACAGTCCCAACCGTGGCATTTGGGAAGGCAACAGAGGCTGGCGAGAAAATCAAATTCTGCGGCAATGCGGTAGCAGATACGCTGGACGTGAGCTGATAGATCGTGTTGCCAATCGTGTACGAGACGTACAGCGTACTGCTCACCGGGCCCGCAACAGTTGGCGCAAAGGTCAGGTTGATGGTGCAGGATGTGGAGGCGGCAAGGGTAGCCGGACAATTATTCGTGTTCGAGAAGTAGGTCTGGGCTCCGATGTTGCTAATCGGGAATGGCACATTTCCATTGTTAGTCAGCGTGAAGGCAATACTTGAACTGGTGCCCACCGTCGTGTTCGGGAACGTAGCACTGGCAGGGGTAAGGGTTCCAGCAAGAATGCCGGTAACCTGAAGGGCTACGGCGAGGGTTGGCGGAGCGGAGGTATCCATCGGCTGAAAGGGCGACGACGGCAGGATGAGGTTAAACAGAGAAGCCACATTCAAACTGGGGTTCTTCTCCAGGTTCAGCATCGAAGCGACCGTGTTGGTGGGAGCGGCCCCGACATTGGGTAAAGTGAAGCTGAACAATTGGCCGCAAACGCTGGAGTCCCCTGCCACACCCCCAGGAGAGTTGATGCAGGAGGCGTAGATGTCGGCGATGGTGTTGATCTGGGCCACGGGTACGGTCGTGCCGGTGGGCACAATGGGACCGGGGGAAGTACCACTGGAAAAATCTGCCAACTCGCTGGCGTAGGTGAATGCCCCTGCAATCGCCGCAGCCTGGGACGATATGCTTCCGATGGCCGTAAAGTCCGTCATGTACGGTGCGAGGGCGTAGACCGCAGCTACGGTGGTGACCTCGTTGATGTTCACGAACGTGGAATTCGTGAGGTTGCCGCAAAGGCCGAGGGCAGCCATGAGTGCGATTTGCGGATTGGTAACACTGGGCGAAGGACTGCCGCCGGTCGCCACGAGATATACCAGGGACGAGGGAGACGGACAGCTAAATTGGCCAGTAACGTCGAAGTTGCCCTGAGCATTGGTGATCGCCGGAGTGGCCAGAAGAGCGGTCGAGGGGCCACCGGTGACAGTGGTGTTGATTGCGTAGAACTGGACCGTCGCGCCGGAGACAGGCTGCTGGCCTCCGTGGATCGTTCCAGATAGTTGTGCGCCCTGGGTGGCGCGCGGGGCGAAGGAAGTAGCGCAACCGGATAGCAGGATCGGGAGCAGGAAAAGCAGCGACGTTGCTAAGCGGAACGGGCGCATAGGGGCTCTCCGGAAGGCCGTTTGCGACGACTATAGCACTCGAAAATAGGGCGACGTAACCAATTTTCGAATATTGCAGAGCAAATTTAATCAGCAATTGAGCCTGAACCGCGGGCTGTCCATAAGACTCAACAACATACGTCTCCAACGATCCAGGACGCCCGACCGCTGGACAGGACCACGGCGGCGGGTTCACATGCCTTGACACTTTTACAGCGACTTCAATACAGTCCCGTCTGGGCGAGGTTTTATTTGCTCCGCGAAATATATCCGTGCCATCATTCTGTCTGTGGAACCCCACAGACTGGACGCGCTTCACACAGCTTCCAGAGGAGCCCTGCACATGCCGATCGTCGCTCGCGTTACTGCATTCCTAGCCCTTGCGGTTTGCCTTTCCTTCGACAGTACCGCAGGAGCACAGCAAGGGACCTCTGCCGCCGTCTCCCAGGACGCTTCGCGGTCGCCGCAGGAGCGCGCTGCGGAACTCGTTGGCCGCATGACCCTGGAAGAAAAGGCACTGCAGACCCTGAACACCGCACCTGCCATCCCGCGCCTGGGCGTGCCCGCCTACGACTATTGGAACGAAGGGCTGCATGGCGTCGCGCGTTCCGGGTATTCGACACTCTTTCCGCAGGCCATCGGTATGGCGGCGACATGGGACGCTCCGCTGCTCGGGCAGATCGGGACCGTGGTCTCGACCGAGGCTCGCGCCAAATTCAACGATGCCGTCAAGCGCGGTGTTCACAGCATCTACTTTGGGCTCACGATCTGGTCGCCCAACATCAACATCTTCCGCGACCCGCGCTGGGGACGCGGGCAGGAGACCTACGGCGAAGACCCAGTACTGACGGCGACGCTTGCAGACCAGTTCGTCCGTGGACTTCAGGGGACGGATCCTAAATACTATCGGACCATCTCGACACCGAAGCACTTTGCGGTTCACTCCGGGCCGGAAAGCGATCGCCACCGCTTTAATGTGCTGCCGACGCCGCACGATCTCTGGGACACCTATCTACCCGCCTTCCGCAAGACCATCGTCGAATCGAAGGCTGATTCCATCATGTGCGCCTACAACGCGCTCGACGGCAAGCCCGCCTGCGCCAGCGAACTGCTGCTCAAGGACATTCTGCGCGACGAATGGCATTTCACCGGCTTCGTTACCAGCGACTGCGGCGCCATTGACGACTTCTTCCAGAAGAATGCGCACGGCTTCTCCGAGGACCGCGAGCATGCCTCTGCAGCCGGCATCCTGGCCGGCACTGATACTAATTGCGGCTCAACCTACAAAGCGCTCCCGGGCGCAGTCCGCAAGGGTTTGCTGAAGGAGGCCGACCTCGACCGCTCCCTTACCCGCTTGTTCGAGGCGCGCATGCGTCTCGGCCTCTTCGATGCGCCAAGCGCTGTCCCTTACAACGCAATTCCCTACTCGCAGGATCGTGCCCCGGAGCATCTTGCCTTGTCGCTCAAATCGAGCAACGAAGCGATGGTGCTGCTCAAGAACGACGGCATCCTGCCTCTTGCGCCGGGCAAGTACAAGACGATTGCGGTCATCGGACCCAATGCGGCCTCGTTCTCCGCTCTCGAAGGCAACTACAACGCCGTCCCCAAGGACCCCATCCTGCCGGTTGACGCGCTACGCACCGCGATGCGTGGGGCAAAAATCCTCTACGCGGAAGGCGCACCGTATGCCGACGGCGTCGCACTACCTGTACCCCGGACGTTGCTGCATCCCACCGCCGGGTCCACCGAGGAAGGTTTGCGCGGTGAATACTTTACCGGCAACAACATGTCGGGCAAACCGGCGGCAAGCCGAGTCGACCGCGAAGTGGACTTCGACTGGAACTCCGCCGCGCCCGTCGACGGTGTCCAGCAGGATAACTTCAGCGTGCGCTGGACGGGGGTCATCGTGCCACCGGCGGCGGGCCCGATGCAGTTCTCCATGCGGCTTGCCCATTGCTATCCCTGCGGAGACGCTGAGCAGTTCAAGGTCAGTATCGATGGCAAAGAGATCAACGCCTTCGCAGTTCCGGCCAGCATGGGGCGCGCCAGTTCGACCCCGCGATTCAGCTACGACTTCCCCGATACAAAGTCTCATGCGATCGAGATCGACTACGCGCACCAGGCTCCGCTGTTCGGAGGCGGCATTACGTTGGAGTGGGTTCCCTCCCCCGGCCTGCTGCAGCCCGAAGCCGTTCGCCTCGCGGCGCAGAGCGATCTTGTGATAGCCATGGTCGGCTTGTCGCCGGAGCTTGAAGGCGAGGAGATGCCGATCAAGGTGGAAGGCTTCGACGGCGGCGACCGTACCGACATCAAGCTGCCTGCGGCGCAACAGGCGATGCTTGAGCAGGTGGCAGCAACCGGCAAGCCAATGGTCGTTGTGCTGCTCAACGGTTCCGCCTTGGCGGTGAACTGGCCCGAGGAACATGCCAACGCTGTTTTGGAAGCTTGGTACCCCGGCGAGTTTGGCGGGCAGGCGATCGCCGACACACTTACTGGCAAGAATAATCCGGCGGGCAGGCTGCCCCTCACCTTCTACGCGTCCATCGACCAGCTACCGCCGTTCAGCGACTACAGCATGGCGAAACGCACCTATCGCTACTTCACGGGCAAGCCTCTGTACGAGTTCGGTTATGGGTTGAGCTACACTAGCTTTCGCTACTCGAAACTTCACCTCTCCACCGCGTCTTTGAAGGCTGGCGATCCATTGACTGCCGACGTTGAAGTGACGAATACCGGCAAGCGCGCTGGCGATGAGGTGGCGGAGTTGTACCTGATGCCGCCCGCAAGCGGCAACGACGGGCTTTCGCCGCACCTGCAGCTTGAGGCCTTCCAACGCGTCTCGCTGAAGCCTGGAGAGACGCGCACCTTGACGTTCCATCTGGAGCCGCGCCAACTCTCCGAGGTGGACGCAGCGGGTGTTCGAGCCGTGCAGCCCGGTGACTATGTCCTGGCTATTGGCGGCGCACAACCCGGCGACCCGAAGTCTCCTTCACCGGCGCAGCAAGTCCACTTTGCCATCACCGGAACGCAACCGCTTCCGCGCTAAAAGACGGCTGCCATCACCAGGGCGCCGTTGAAAATCCAGGAGGACACTTGATTTTGGATCGACGAACCTTCGGTAAATCGGCGCTTGGTGCAGCAGCAGGCGTTGCCCTGAGTAACACCATCGCATCGCCGTTCGCATTTGCAATGGCGGCCCCACCCAGGCCAAATTCAATCGTCAACGGCGTGAAGATCGGCCTCCAGCCCTTTTGCTATCACGATCTCCCCCAGAGCGACCAGAACAGGTCCATCCTGATTCAACGTCTGGTACAGAACGGCCTGAGTTTTGTTGAGCTTCACGCCACCTGGGTCGAACCAACGTTTCAATTGCCCGGCGTCACTGCGGAAGCAGCCCGGGAAAAGCAGCGTCAGTGGCGGCTGACAACTCCGCCGAGTTTCTACGAATCCGTCAAGAAAGAGTTCGACGACGCGGGAATCACGATCTTCACGTACTACGTCGGCTTCACCATGGCGACGCCCGCAGGCGAGATTGACGCCGTCTATGAGGCGGCCCGCCTCCTCGGCGCACAAGGCGCGATCGGATCCTACGGACTCGCTGTCGCGCAGAAGCTTGTTCCCTTTCCCGCGAAGCACAATATCTTCACGGGTCTGCATAACCATGACAATCTCTCCGACCCTGATGCCTTCAGCACTGAAGAGACTTTCGAGAAGGGATTGGCTATGTCCCCGAACTTCAAGGCTACCCTCGACGTTCGTCACTTTACCGCTGCGAACGGAGATTGCCTGAAGTTTCTAGAAAAACACCACGAGCGCGTATCCAGCGTTCATTTGGGTGATCGGCGAAAAAATAATGGCAGAAGCACGCCGTTCGGCGAAGGGGATGCCCCCATCATCGAAATCCTCAGAATGATCCGGGATAACCAGTGGCCAATGATTGCCCTGCTTGAATTCGAGCATGGGACCCTGCGCAGCGGTGTCGATGAAGTCCAGATCGTTTTGGACTATTGCAAGCGAGCCCTCGCATAAACGTTAGCCTTCCTTCGGTGAATAGATGAAGCGTTCAGGAGACAGTGAATGACCTTGACATGGAAAAGTGCAGTTGCTCTGATGCTGACCTTGTCAGCCACGTTCCATGTCGCCGCTGCCCAGCACGAGGCTGCCCGCCCCGCAGAACGCGGAGTCATCAATTTTTTGACCCCAATCCTGCCTGATCCGGTACTACAGCATAGCAAAGAAACCTATGTACTCTACGGCTGCGCGTACTGCCATGGAGTAGACCTTCGCGTCCGCAATGGAGAGGCCGCGGACCTGCTGCATTCGCCCCTGGTTCGGGCCGATGTAGATGGCGGCGTCATCAGCCATGTCCTGCGTGTCGGAATTCCGCAAACCGCAAAGCTCTCGCCCATGCCGCAATTTTCTGATCTAAGCGACCGAGAGTTAGCTGACATCGCCCGCTGGATTCACTACTCCAAGGGCCAGGGTCACTTCGCCGAACTCATGCAGGATCGGGATGTCGTTGTGGGGGATATTAGCGCCGGCAAGGCATACTTCGAGAAATCCTGCTCCATGTGTCATTCACCTGCTTCCATCGCATCGGCCATCAAAGTCGTCAAGGACGCGGACTTGAAAGCGTTCATCATCAGGCCGGCTTTTCTTCAGTCGACGCCTTCCTTCGATGTCTCCAGGCGGACCGAAAAAGCAGTTACTGGACGAGCGAAGCATGGCACGTTGCTGGAAAATTACACCTCGGCAGAAGTGGCAGATCTCCTGGCATTTATCAAGACGATCAAGTAGCTCCTGACCCTAGAAATGTCGCAGAGAGTCTTCGACCGGTTGTTGCGCTATGGGCCTGGCGCCGGAACTTCCTTTGACTCCTTCCCCGCTCCGTTCCGGGGTTCGCTCCGCCGTGCGCTCAAGCGACCTCGTGACGAGGTCGCGGGAGCCAAGGCCAATGGCCAGCGCCAAGGTGAGCACGATCCCGCCGAATAGAATGCCAAACGCTATTTCGACGATTCCAGTGCCAACCTCCAGGTGGTCGAGCACCATGGCTGCAGTCAGGACCAACACCAGCCACTTCACGCCCATCGAAAGGAATCGCGCGTACTGTAACTGGTTGTTGACGGCGCCGATCAGCACGGTGCGCGCAAGGAAGCGTGCGATCAGATTGCCGATGAAAAGCAGCAGGATGGCCCCTACAGAGCGGGTAAGATACGGCAGCAGAGCGATGGAAAGCGTCCCAGCAGCGGAGTAGGACGCATCGAAGGCGGAGATTCCAATCACCAGACCCAGCAGCACGCACGCCCAGAATGCAATGCGGCCGACGAGCGACGTGGGGCTGTGTTGGGGTGACCAATCCGCGACGCTGGCCTGCGTCCGGGCAAGCCGTTCGTCGAACTTTGCCGCAGTGAGGGCATGCCGCAGCACCCAGCTAAGGAACAAGCCCAGCGCCGTCATCACCGCGAATGCCAGAACGAACGCGAACAGCCCGGGCAGGATGCTGATGAGCAAGGACAGGACGCGGTAAACCGACTCCCGTAGGGCATTCGCCATGTGGCCCAACATGGATGGGCTCATGTCGGAATTTTGAAGTGGTTGAAGGGCGATAGTCATGATGTTGCTCCTTGTACAGGCTGTGAGCCTGCCTCAACGTCCACGTGGGCTAGGGGTTGAAGCGATCGGGCCAGCGCCAGCGCGAGACCAGGTACGGCTTTTCGGCGTCGAATGCTGCTGCCTGAGCCTCGTTGTGCTGCTCGGGAGACGTGCCGGCTTCGGTCAACAAAATGTGGGATGCAGCCCACGCCAGGTAAAGCGGCGTAAGCGCGCCGAGCAGGTGGCCTCGGTTGATCGTGCGCAAGCGATAAGCCAGCAGGAAGTCGTAGACGATCCTCGCCCACAGCGAGTCGGGCATGGCAAAACTCTCGGCTGGCATTGCAGAGAGTCGCTTCAGGCCGAACAACGATTGCGGCGGGAGAACCAGAGACCAGATCTCCTGCAGGTTGACATAGGCAAGACGGAAGGTCTCAATCATCGACGTCACGTCTTCTCTACCAGGCACCGATGCACTTTGCGCCATTGCCTTCTCTGCCGGCACGGTTCGAATGCGTTGCCAGAAGGCAGCCTTCGCTTCGACATCTGCGAACAGCGAGCCTGCTACCTGCGCCAGCGCCGTGTTCAGGCTGGAATCCAGCGGCAATGGAATGACTCGGTTTCCTACGTCCACCTGTTCGATGGAGTAGCCCGCAACCGCCCCTTCCGAGACCGGCCAGAGAAGCGCCTCATTTTGATTTGAGGCCGTGAAACGCTGTGCCACAGAGGCCATTCGTTCTGCCATTCGAGCAGAGAGCGCTACGTCAATCGCCTGCGGAAAGCGTGGCCCAGCCCCAAATAATGTTCGAGAAATCGGATAGAGGATTGCCAGGTTGACAAGGCCGGAACGCGGAGGAAGTGTGTAGCGCGGCACCACGAGATCGCATTCGCTGTTGAGCACGTACTTTGCAAGGACACGGAGACCTGAAGCGCTCAACGATTGCGATTCGGCCCCGAGTAACAGCACTCCGCGAGCCTGATGCTGAACGACCAACTCATGCGCGTTCAGGTAGTCCATAGCCGTCAAGGTCCACTGCCCGATCGACGCCACGCCCTTCGGGTTAGCGACAACGCGAAACGAGGCTCCGGAAGCGTTGTTTGGAGCTATTGCATCCGGCGTGGCAACTACGACGTTCTCATCGACCAATGCTTCCGCAAGCTTCGCGCGCAGCTCTTCAAAGGCCTCGCCCGACAGCGATGGGAGGCTCACCACGAGTGAGGTGGAACCGTGCGCCGATTGCTGAAGTTCGGGAGTCGTGATGGTGGATGCCATGATTCGATACTCTCCCTTATCGCTTGCTCAAACCCAAGGACTGCGGCAATGACAAGATTCCCGCGAGCGGAATTCGCACCCACGCTGGCCGGTTGTTCAGTTCATACAGCAATTCGTAGAGCGACTTCTCCAGCAGGTAGGCATTCAAAAGTATCTGCGCGTTCTCAGGCTTCGGAAGCAGATCGATTCGTTTTTCGCAGGTCTTGCGATAGGCATTCAAAAAGCGCGCCGATACGGAGTTCTGCCACAGCCGTAGCCACGGCTCCAGAGCCCGGCTGGTCTCCGGACGGCGTTGCAGATGCTGATCAAGCCCCGCCCAGGCTGCATACGAGAAGCTGCGCAGCATTCCAGCGACATCCTTCAGCGGACACTGCTTGCGACGCCGTTCTTCCAGCGGTCGAGCGGGTTCACCTTCGAAGTCCAGCAGCACGAAATCATTTTTCGAGCGCAGGACCTGCCCCAGATGGTAATCGCCATGAATCCGAATGACCTTGCCCGAAGCTTCCCCTTGTTTCAGCGCATCCACGCGCGAGTACAGCTCGACGCGACGGCTTAAAACGGTGGCCGCGTCGTCTGCCTCTTCATTCTTAAACGAGGCCAGCCTCACCCTCAGCGCGTCAAAGGTTTTTTGAATTTGCAGGTCGATGCGGCCAGCGTCGGAGGCAAGATCATCGGCCGTCATCGCTTCTGCGAAAAAAGCTGCCTCCTCAGTTTCAGTCGCCAGCGCGAGATGCATCTCGGCGGTCCGCTGGCCCAACAGCTCGGCGGCCGCGAGATAGAGCCCTACCTTCTCCTCTGCTTCTGAGGAAACCCGGCTTTGGCCCAGGAATGTTGGGGGTTTACCTTCATCCTTCGGCGGGGGGCCGGTCGAAACCGATTCATAGAACCGGGCGAGTTCTTCAAGCGTCCACTGCCAGCCATCACCTTCGTTCGCAACCATCTGCTGCAGCATCGCGACGGAGGTACTTTCACCGTTGACTCCCTGGCGCTGAATGTCTCCAAGAAATGTAGCAATCTGCGGAAAGTGGGCTGCGTCGGTCAGGAATCTGCCAATCTCAATGTCCGGATTTGTGCCCGGCTGCAGTCGCCGAAACAACTTGAGGATCATCTTTTGGCCGTAGAGGATGCTCGTGTTCGACTGCTCGGCCGAGCCGGTACGAGCGACCACAGGCCCCATCCCGCGTACCGATGCAAACGCATTGGATCGCGCGCCTCGCAGTGTGATCGTTCCTTCCGCTTGGTTCGCTGGAAGTGTCGCGTCCTTTTCCATGATCGCCAGTAATGCCTGACGAAAACCTTCCAGCGCAGTGGCATCGTGCAGGATGGCAGCACCGCCCGCGGTCGTGAGCGTTCCAAGAACACTAGTCGGCGAAGCGAATAAGACGCTCTCCATCTCTTCTCCCGCCGAAACAGCGAGGGGCAGTTGGTAGGTGTCAGATTCGCCTTCAGAGTAGATCACGCTGATAAAAAAGATCGCCGCACCGAGTGGTTCTAAGCCGTTAGGCCGGAGGATTGATGGAACCGACGCGAGAGGCACCCTAACCCAGTCGAGAACGGAAACCGAAGCGATGGTCTTCGACTTCGCTCCGAACCATCGTTGGCGTGGCAACCACGCGGGGATCGTCGTCTGAAGCAGCTCGAGACCTGGCCCGGAGACAAGAGACGCCCAGCCATCTGCCTGCACGTCCAACGCGATGACCGCGCTTTGCTTTTCAACTTCCGCCTCTTCTGCCTGGAGCTCGGCGTGGATCGGCGCAGGCTGCAACTCAAACCACAGGAAAGAATAAGGTGCGATGGTCAACGCATACGGCGTTTGATCGATGGGTGGGAAGGAAACATAACCCAGCATCTCGACCGGCACCATTCCCGCATACTCTTTCAATTCCAGTGAAACCGGCTGTGCGAACCGGGATAGATTCGCCACACACAGAACCACTTCATCCGATCCGTCATTTCGCTTCAGCTTGCGCAGGTAAGCCAATATCTTGCGGTTCGTCGGGTGTAGAAACTCCAGCGTCCCGCGACCGAACACCTGGAACAACTTGCGCAGCGCGATCATGTTCCGCGTCCAGTGGAGCAGCGACGACTGGTCGCTTAGCTGCGCCTCCACATTGACTACCTGGTATCCGTAGATGGGGTCCATCACGACCGGGAAGTACAGCCTTGCTGGGTCACACCGCGAGAAGCCAGCGTTCCGGTCGGAGTTCCATTGCATCGGCGTCCGGACGCCATTGCGGTCGCCGAGATAGATGTTGTCGCCCATGCCAATCTCGTCGCCGTAATATAGGATCGGCGTCCCCGGAAAGCTGAGCAGCAGCGAGTTCAGAAGCTCGATACGGCGGCGGTTGTTGTCCACCAATGGCGCAAGCCGGCGGCGGATTCCGACGTTGATGCGCATGCGTGGATCGGCCGAATAAGCCAGATACATGTAGTCGCGCTCATCGTTGGTGACCATCTCCAACGTGAGTTCGTCGTGGTTGCGGAGGAACAGCCCCCACTGGCAGCTTGGCGGAATTTCCGGAGTCTGCGCCATGATCTCGGTAATGGGCAGACGATCCTCCTGGCGCAGCGCCATGTAGATGCGCGGCATCAGCGGAAAGTGAAATGCCATTTGGCACTCATCGTTGTCACCGAAGTACGGTCGCACGTCGGCGGGCCACATATTGGCCTCAGCCAGAATCACGCGGCCCGAATACTCGGCATCCATGGCCGCTCGAATCTGCTTGATCTTGACGTGCGTCTCCGGCACATTTTCACAACTCGTGCCGTCACGCTCGATCAGGTAAGGAATCGCATCAAGGCGCAGGGCGTCGACGCCCATATCCAGCCAGAAGCGCATCGCCGATATCACCTCGTTCATCACGCGCGGATTGTCGAAGTTCAAGTCCGGCTGATGCGAGAAAAAGCGGTGCCAGTAATACGCTTGTGCGGTCTCATCCCACGTCCAATTGCTCTTTTCCGTATCGGTGAAGATGATGCGTGCGTCTTTATATAACTGGTCCGTCGGAGACCACACATACATCTCTCGCTCCGGTGAGCCGGGGGGCGCAAGACGCGACGTCTGAAACCACGGGTGCCGATCGCTGGTGTGGTTGATGACCAGTTCGATCATCACCTGCATCCCACGCTGGTGGGCTGCGTCCAGAAACTGCTTGAAATCATTCAGGGTGCCGTAGGAAGGATTCACGTCGACATAATTTGCGATGTCGTACCCATCGTCGCGCAAAGGCGACGGGAAGAATGGCAGCAGCCACAGGCACGTTACCCCGAGATCCTGCAGGTAGTCGAGCTTTGACATCAATCCGGGGAAGTCGCCAACGCCGTCGTTGTTGGAGTCCGCAAACGCACGGACGTGCAACTCGTAAATGACCGCGTCCTTGTACCATAGCGGGTCGCTCGCACTTCCCAGCTTCTTCACGCGTCAGGCTCTCCAGATTTCTATGATGCGCGTTATGAGATTGACGGTGCCATGAACAACCGATTGCGTTCCCCAGTCCCAACGCAACCCGGCGCTGGATCGACGCACCTAATTACGCATTGATGATCGGCTAGGAAAGTTACCCATGGACACACCTAAGATGCCGGTGTCCACTTACCGGCTTCAACTTCATGAAGATTTCACCTTTGACGACGCTGCCGCGATCGCCCAGTATCTTTATGATCTCGGCGTTACGCACGCCTACTGTTCGCCGTACCTGCAGGCCGTTCCCGGCAGCATGCACGGTTACGACGTGGTCGATCATCAGCGTGTCAACGAAGAGCTTGGAGGAGCGGAAGCGCACGAACGCTTCTCGAAGCGGCTGCGCGAAAATAAACTGGGCCAGGTTCTCGACATTGTGCCGAACCATATGGCGATCGGCAGCCAGAACCGTTTCTGGTGGGATGTGCTCGAGAACGGGCCGTACAGCCGCTACGCCTCGTTCTTCGATATCGATTGGAACTCGCCCGAAGAGCGGCTCCGCGACAAAGTGCTTGTGCCCATCCTGGGCGATCAGTACGGCCGCGTCCTTGCTGCCGGAGGAATCAAGGTAACGCGATCCGCAGCCCGCTTCGTCGTGGAAACCGCAGGTCAGACCTTGCCCGTGGCCCCGACCTCGCTTCCCGCGATTCTCTCCAAAGCCGCCGTGTACGCAAAGTCCGACACGCTGGGTTTCCTGGCTGCATCGTTCGGCCTCTTACCCGCGCCCTCTTCTGAAAATCGCGGCACGATTCTCTCCCGGCATCGCGACAAAGTTGTGATCAAGACATTGCTTGAGCGGCTCTGCGCCGATGATCAGGAGGCTTGCCAAGCCATTGATCGCGCCCTGCGCGAGCTCAACGCCGACAACGATGCTCTCGACGATCTGCTCAACCGCCAGAACTATCGGCTGGCCTATTGGAAGACGGCGGACCAACAGCTTGGCTACCGCCGATTCTTCGATGTCAACACGTTGGTCGGTCTGCGCATCGAGCGCCCGCACGTCTTCGATGAGACACATGCGCTCATCCTCGACTGGCTACGCCGGGGAATCCTCGACGGCGTTCGCGTAGACCATCCCGACGGCCTGCGCGATCCGCTGGAGTACTTCAGGCGTCTGCGCGAAGCCGCCCCGGATGCCTGGATCATAGGCGAAAAAATTCTCGCCACTGGTGAATTCTTGCGCCAGGAAGGAAGCACCGCCTGGCCGATCGACGGCACCAGCGGATACGACTTCATGAACGTGGCGCTGGGATTGCTGGTGCATCCTCAAGGCATCGCGGAGCTCACTACCGTCTACGGCGAATTCACCAGGGAGCCGGTGGAATTCGCGCCCATCGCGCACGATAAGAAGCTTTCCGTGGCGCAGGAAGCGCTCGGCTCGGATGTCAATCGCCTCGCAAACATCTTTGTCGAGATCTGCGAAAACCATCGCGACCAGCGCGACTTTACCCGCGCAGAAATCCGCCGCGCCATCCGCGAGATCGCCGCCTGCTTCTCCATTTATAGAACGTACGTCGTGCCACCCGAGGGGGGACGCGCCGCAGACATCACTGACGAGGATCGCCACTACATTCGCAAGGCAATCGAGTGTGCAAAGACACAGCGCACCGACATTGACAGCGGTCTATTCGACTTCGTCGAGAGGGTCCTAACCTTGCAAGTGGCTGGAAGGCTGGAGACGGAATTCGTCCTGCGGTTCCAGCAGTTCACTTCGCCCGTCATGGCCAAGGGAATGGAGGACACCGCGTTCTACTGCTTCAACCGGTTGACTGCGTTGTGCGAGGTGGGTGGCAGCCCGGGAACCAATGGACTCTCTCCCGAAGACTTTCATGCCTATCAGCAGAAGATGCAGAAGACCCATCCCTGCACCATGACCACGCTTTCCACGCACGACACAAAACGCTCCGACGACGTCCGTGCACGTCTTGCCGTGTTGAGCGAAATGCCACATGAGTTCGCCGACGCCATCGCGCGCTGGAGCACGCTCACCTCGAAGTACAAGACCGGCATAATGCCCGATAGGAACACCGAATATCTTCTCTACCAGACGCTCATCGGCGCATGGCCCATTGACTCCGAACGCGCGAAAAACTACATGCAGAAAGCAGTCCGCGAGGCCAAGCAGCAAACCAGCTGGGTCGCAAATAATCAGCCGTTCGAAGATGCGCTCGCCCACTTCATCGACTGTATTCTCGAAGACTCCGCGTTCCTTGCCGAGCTGGAGGCGTTGGTCGCGCGCACCCTTCTCCCTGGCCGCATCAACTCGCTGGCGCAAACTCTCGTGAAACATACCGCGCCCGGCGTGCCGGATCTCTACCAGGGCGGCGAACTCTGGGATCTTTCGCTCGTCGACCCCGACAACCGCCGCCCTGTCGACTATGACCTTCGCCGCAGACTGCTTGCCGAACTGAACGGTATGTCCCCGCATGACATTCTCGCGCGGATGGACGAAGGTTTGCCGAAGCTCCACGTCATCCACACCGCGCTGGAACTCCGCCGTCACCAGCCCGACCTGTTCGGCCGCGAATCAACATACTCGCCCTTGGAGGTGACCGGCAGCAAGGCGTCTCATGCGGTCGCCTACATGCGCGGAAGTTGCGTCATCACGCTAGTCCCACGCTTCCCCCTGATGCTCGCCGACGCGTGGAAAGATACCCGGCTGGCCCTGCCGCCGGGAACCTGGCGCAACGTCCTCACCGGCGACACTATTAAGGTTGCGGTCGACGCTCAGGACAGGCCGGTTTCTGGTCTGCTGAAGCACTTCCCTGTGGCTCTGCTGAAACGCGACGAAAAGAGGACTAGCCATGCATGATTTCTCCCTTTGGGCACCGCGCCCCACTAAGGTTGCGATCCGTGTCGGCGATCAAACCTATGCCATGCAAGGCCCGGACCGAGACGGCCTCTGGAAGGCATCCGTCGAAGCCCCAACAGGAACTGAGTATGGCTTCCTTCTGGACGACGACCCGGTGGTCTATCCCGATCCACGAAGCCTCCTGCAGCCCCGTGGAGTTCACGGTCCGTCAGTCCTCTACGACCATCGAGACTTCCAATGGGACGACAGCACGTGGCAGGGCCCGCCGTTTGGCGGCGCCGTCGTTTACGAGTTGCACATCGGAACTTTCACCGCGGAAGGCACCTTCGATGCAGCTCTTGCGCGGCTTCCTTACCTCTTCGACTTGGGCATCACCCATGTTGGGCTGATGCCCGTCGCTGAGTTTCCGGGCGACTGCGGCTGGGGGTACGACGGCGTCGACCTCTTCGCCGTCAGCCACCGCTATGGCGGCCCGGATGGTCTCAAGCGTTTCGTCAACTCGTGCCACGTTCATGGTCTCGCGGTGATCCTCGATGTGGTCTACAACCACTTCGGCCCCGTCGGAAATTACACCGCCAAGTTCGGCCCCTACGTCACCGATAGACACCACACTCCGTGGGGCGACGCCATCAACTTTGAGGACTCCGGTTCCGATCAGGTGCGTCAATTTTTCTTCGACAATGCCACCATGTGGATGCGCGACTTTCATATCGACGGCCTGCGTCTCGATGCCATCCACGAGATCGTCGACCGTTCCGCCGTTCATTTCCTCGAACAGCTCGCTGCCAACGTTGACAACCTGTCCTCCACGCTCGGTCGACGGCTGGTCCTCATCGCGGAGTCCGACCTCAACAATCCGCAGATCGTCAAGCCGATCGAGGCCGGGGGTTTCGGCATGGACGCGCAATGGAGCGACGACTTCCACCACTCGCTCTTCACGCTGCTGCACGTCGATGAAAGAGGCAAAGGCTACTATGACGACTTCGGCGAGTTCGAGTGCCTGGCCAAGAGTCTCAAAGAAATGTTCGTCTACGACGGCATCTATTCGAGCTACCGCAATCGCCGCCACGGTCGTCCGGTCGACGGACTTTCCGCGCACCACTTCATCGGGTTCATTCAGAATCACGATCAGGTCGGCAACCGCGCCACCGGCGATCGCCTCGAGCATATTGTCGGCATGGCCCGGACCAAAGTCGCATTGGCGATCGTGCTCACCGCACCCTTCGTCCCCATGCTCTTCCAGGGCGAGGAATTCGCTGCTTCAACTCCATTCCTGTACTTCGCCAATCATGAAGACCCCGAGATGGCCCGGCTGGTCGCCGAAGGACGCAAGCGAGAATTTGCCGCATTCGGCTGGGACGAAGCGCAACTCTCGAATCCCGAAGACTACGAAACCTTTCAGCGATCCCAATTGAACTGGGCTGACTTAAACCAGGCGAAACACGCCGAGATGCTTGACTGGACCAAACGACTTATTCATCTGCGGCGCAACTCCATCTCGTTGAACGATGGCGACCGCGGACACGTCAAGGTTTCGTTCAGTGATGAGCAGCACTGGTTGCGAATGGATCGCGGTCAGGTCAACATCTTTGCCAATCTCGGCGATGCCCCCGCTTCCTTTGAGGCCGATGCCGACCAGCACATCGTGCTCGCGTCTGACAACGCTACCTTGGCCGAGGGCATGGTGGTTGTTCCGGCCAATTCCATCGCAATTCTTTCATCGGAGTTGCAATAGTCTTGCGTCATAAGCCAGCTATTGCTTCGAGTCGCAGGTCATTGTGGCTCCGTGCCCTTGGCACCAAAGCTCGAAATGAGCAGCAAAGAAGCCCGAGCCGAGCCATGTGAGTTGTGACGACGGCACCGGCGTTGGCGGGCCGATGCTGAAGTTCTTTGCGTCATCGATACTCCCGGTTCCGTTGTACTTTGTCTGGAACGGATAGGGGTAGACAGGACGCGTTCGGTCGGGGGTCGGCCCGGAGTTTGGCCCCTGATGGGAGGCGATGAGGGCAGAAGGCGCTGTCCCTTTTTCTACCCAGGCCATCAAAGCAGTCATCAGATCGAAGCTGAAGGGGCCCTCGCCGCCGCCGCAGTGGTACCCACCCGGAAACAGGTAGACTCGCGCGAACTGCTTGACCGCCTTCTCTCCCATTACCTTGTTCATCGCTTCGTAGTAAGCAACGGTATTGAGCGGCGAGATATGCGGGTCGGCCAGACCGTGCCACAGAATCAGCTTCCCGCCGACCTGTGAAAATGGAGTTAGATCCGGATCGGTCGCATCGTAGAGCGCATGCAGTTTGGTCGTTGCAGCGAACGATGCAGGTGTGAATTCGAAGTCGTTCAGCGTATAGCTCGACGGTGGATTCTTCTCATAGACGAGATTCTTCAATGTCCCGGTTGCAATCCCCGCGCTCATGATGCGATCGCTCCCTGCTGGTGGCACATAGACGCCTGCCCAGGCCAGTTCGGATCCAGGCATTGGACCGCTCAGAACAAACTTGTTCCCCTTGGCATCATGGGCACCTCGATAAATCTCCCGCGCGGTTTCGACTTGGGCGTGACTCAGGCACCTGTCATCGTTCGCGCCAGCTTTGCATTCAACGACCGACGGATCGGGGTGGCAGGAGAAGGGATCGCTGATCAGGGCGTCCTTCAACCCGTCGGCCGCATCGCAGGCCTGCAGGATCGCCTGGTGCAAGATGGGCAGCTTATCAGCGGTCAGAATCGGCTTCCCATCCGCACCTGTATTCTTCATCGCGTTCCAGCCATGGTAGAAGCTGTTCTGGGTGGTGAAGTTCATCGCGGGTGCGCCTGCGGCAATGCCGTTGAAATCCTGCGGATAGCGCTCAGCCTCCATCAGCGCCTCGCGTCCGCCATCGGAGCAGCCCGAAAAATAGGAGAACCTGGGGGACTGTCCATAGAACTTCGCGATCAGGGCCTTCGCTGCGAGCGTGGTGACATGCACTCCGCGATAGGCGAAGTCGATGCGGAGTTGATAGTCCTTCTCTCCGAACACCCCATCCATGCCGCCGCCACTGTGGCCCATGTCAGTGGAGACGAGGGCGAGTTCTCCGTGTTGCGCGGGGTAGCACCCGTCGTCATTGCTTAAGCGAATGTTGAGGTTGCCGCAGAGCCCCCCGCAACCCGTTTGTACAAAACGCTGCGTCCACGTGGTCAGCGGCAGCCGCACCTCAAACTTCACACTGGGCTCGACGTACCCGGTAACGCGGCAATACGGGGCGGGTGCTCCCTGCGGGACCAACTCGGCTGAAGTGATGTGCGTCTTCGCGCCGACGATATCGCTGATGTCCGCCTCCAGCAGCTTTTCGCACCCAATCACCGGTTCGACGACACCCAGCGCAGCGATCGGCGAAGCGTTCTGCGCATTCGTTACGCCGTTGGATAGCAGCACCGCGCCCAGCGCCACCGCCGTTGCGATCACGTTCCACCTACCTGACCGAAGCATCATTCTTCCCTCCAAGTAAACCGTGTGTCACTAGCCTTGATTGGCCGCTTCTCCCGTAAGCCGCTTCACCACCAACGCCATCGGAACAGTGAAGAAGATGTGAGACATCACTCCTCCGATGATCACGACGGGATCTGTGTAGTTCGGGTGGTCGGTCGTTGCAATGGAGATTGCGACATGCATGGCCACCCAAGCGACCGCGGCGAAAGGAATGGCGACGAATGTAGCTTCATACCCGCGGCGACGAGCCATCGGCCACATCATCGCAAACAGAACACCCCATACGACTGCAAAGCCGAAATGGATGGACGTTCCAAGCGCATACGCCCACACTCCGATTGCTTGCTGAAAGTGCTTTCCAAAAACCAGCCCCGTCGCATTCGGCGGAATCCCTGACAGTGGCATCAGGTGTTGCGCTCCCACCCACACAAGCGCTTCATAGATCCAGATTGTGACTCCACCCGCCAGGCCACCGATGAGTCCTGCGCGGATAATTTTTCTCTTGGCTTTTTGAGCGGGCAGGATTTCGATGGCCATCGTTAATCCTCCTCCTCAGGCGGCGTTCCGTACGTGTGGAATGTGCTCACGGTCTGCAGTCCCCAGGCTTGCCCTTTGCTGCGTTCCTCCCTGGACCAGACAACAGGCTTCCAATCCGGGTCGAAGATGAGGTAACCTCCCGCTCCCACCTCGATCCGATTGCCCCCGGGCTCGTAGAAATAGAGGAAGAAGGTTTGCCCTACTGCATGCTTGTGCGGTCCAGTCTCGATGGCAATACCCGATTCAACCAGGATGTCCGCGGCGCGCAACACGTCCTCGCGGCTGTCCATCATGTAGGTCAAGTGGTGAAAGCGTCCATGCGCTTTGCTCTTATCGCGCGTGAATGCGATGTCGTACGACTTGTTCGTCGCCGCGAGCCATGCGCCCATCTCTTCATCCTCGAAGACGATCTGCTCTGTGACGCGCAGGCCTAACAGGTCGCGAAAGAACAATCGACAGGCCTTGATATCCTGTGCGAGTAAGTTCACGTGATCCAGTCTCTTCGGGGCAATCCCAAGTGGGCGATATCGCTGCGGCATGTTCTTGTAGCCCGGAACCTGATCGCCGACAGGTTGGAATTTTTCTGTCTCGTAGTAGATTTCGACGATATGTCCGTCCGGGCTCGGGACTCGATATGCGGACCCGTGACCAAAGCTCTCCTGACGCCACTCACCCTTGGCCCCGTGCGATTCAAGATGCTGAACCAGCTCATCGAGGATTTTTGCGCTGCGGGCGCGGAAGGCCACATGGCCCAGGCCGGATGTGTTCGAGCGAGTGAGTTGCAATGTGTACCGTTCATAATCTGCCCAGGCACGCAGAAAGACCGAGTTGTCGGTCTGCCCGGACACATGCAGTCCCATCGTGTTGGTGAAGAATGCCAGGCTCTCCTCGAACTTCGGGGTTAAGAGCTCGATGTGCCCAAGGTGCGCGATGTCGCCGAATTGAGGTTGATACGTCATACACGCCTTTCGCTATGCATTTTCCGATTCTTCTAACGATTCGAAGTAGCGCAATCCCAGCTGCGCCAGTGCGGGCCGCATCGACTCGATGTCCATGCCCAACTCACCGTTCGCCAACCGTTCCCGCTTTGTGGACTCTTTCGCGAGCCGTGTCCGGCATGCGGCGAGGGTCGGCTCCACGTCGCCATACGGCACGACCACGACACCGTCGTCGTCCGCCACGATCACATCTCCGCCGCGAACGACAGCGCCTGCGCAGACCACCGGCGTATTGACCATCCCTAAAGTCGCCTTGATTGTTCCCTTCGCCGAAATACAGCGCGACCATACCGGGAATCGCATTTTCCGCAGGTCCTCGACGTCGCGGACGCCGGCATCGATGATCAACCCGACGACTCCGTGCGCCATCAGCGACGTTGCGAGCAGATCGCCGAACATGCCATCGTGACTCTCCGCAGAGGCGGCAACAACCAGCACATCCCCGGGACGGCACTGCTCGACAGCAACGTGGATCATCCAGTTATCACCGGGATGCACGAGTACGGTTACGGCATTTCCTGCAATGCGCGGGCCAGCGTAGATCGGCCGCAGGTAAGGTTGCATCAGGCCAACCCTGCCCATCGCCTCGTGCGTCGTCGCCACGCCGGCTTGTGCGAGTTCCTGCAATTGCTCTCGCCGGCAACGGGGAATATTGCGGATCACAGTTCCCATCTTCATTGCAGTTCCCCAGTCACCAATGGAAATACTCTCTGATAGGCTTCGCCGTACTTCATCTTGCGCTCGGAGTTGCGCGCGCCCTGCATCCCGCGCTGCAAGGCGACACGTGTGTAGTACTCCCACAGATGCTCCTGCGCATCCATGCTTTCAAACGCCTTGCGCTTGGTCTCCCACACATCGGTGATGTCCAGAATGACCTGCGGCTTCCAATTGCACTGCTCTGTCTGGTGCGGCTCAAACAGGAACACCGGAGGCGCACCGATTGCTGCCGCTGCCCCTTGGCGTCCATGCGCCTGTGCCACGATTCGCGCCTCCTGGGCAAAGCGAGTTGCTTCCGGATGATCAAAGTTGTAGGGGTCTTCCAACGAGTGAGTGAGCACCCATTGCGGCCGAAGATTCTGGTAGATGTCAGCCATCCGTTCAACGTCGTCGACGGTAGTCCGCATCGGATAGTCCCCCAGATCGAAGAACTGCATTTCATGCACGCCAAGAATTGCCCCGGCTCGCTCTGCTTCGGCCCTGCGTTCCGTCTTCACACGGTCGAGCGTCATGCCAGGGTCTTTCCAAAGCTTCTGGCTCTCACCCTTTTCGCCAAAGGTGAGACAGACAACCGTAATTTCCCAACCCATCTTCGCGTGCAGCGCAATGGCTCCGCCTGCCCGCCAAATAAAGTCTGCGGAATGTGCCCCGACGACGATGCCTGTCTTCGCTCTTGTCTTTGCCTGGTCCATTGGTTACCTCTCCTCGTAAAGCAGTCGGGTCAGGTGCGATTCATGTCATGATTCGGCCTGGGTCGTCAGTCACCCGGCCCGCGGGTAGACAATCCCGTCGAACAGGGCGCGCGCAGTGCGTATGAGGCCGCCGCGCTCCACGGTCGGTGCATCATCAGTACCACTCAACTCAAGCCTCACCTCAAATTTTCCGGTCGGGTGCTCAACGTTCATAACCTTGATTCGCCCCACTGGCCTCTCAGCGAGCGCGTAGGCAATGGTCCCCGGCAAAACGCATGCGGTGGCTACGCTCACCGCCCCGAACACGCCGATCGACGCATGGCACTTCTTCGGAATCAGGGAACGCGTATTCAGACAGCCTCCATCCATGGGAGCCGAAATCAGGCACATCTTGGGGACGACGGCGTCGGCAACCTCCCCGAGCCCCATACGACGTCCAGCTTCCAGACGGATGACCTCGATGCTCGCCAGCGCCTCAACTGCGGCTTCGATCTCCACGCAACTCTCGGCCCCGCTGAACCCAAACTCGGCTGCACGCAGCAGAACGACCGGCATGCCGTTATCGATGCACGTAATGGCGTAACCTTCGACTGTCTCCATCCGGTGTCCCGTTGGAAAAAGCGAGCCGCAGACGGAGCCTGCCGTGTCGAGAAAGTTGATGGGAATCGCTGCCGCGGTTCCGGGCACCCCATCGATGGATGCAGTTCCCTCATACTCGACTGCACCGCGCGGTGTTGAGACAACGAGCTCCGCGAGGGTCCCCGTATTCAATGTCCGGACTCGCACTCTCGTCTCTTCCGACGTAATCGGAATCAGACCGCGTTCGATCGCAAAGGGCCCCACTCCCGCAAGAATATTGCCGCAGTTCGGAGTAGTGTCCACGAGCGCTTCCTCAACACTGACTTGAGCGAAGAGGAAATCGATATCGGCTTCAGGTGAGGCCGATAGGCTGACGATCGCAACCTTGCTCGTCAGAGGGTGCGCGCCACCGATGCCATCAATCTGGCGCGAGTCGGGAGATCCCATAATGCGCAAGAGCAGATCGTCACGCTCTGCGATGTTCGACGGGAGATCCTTCGCGAGAAAGTAGGCCCCCTTGGACGTTCCGCCCCGCATCAGCATGCAGCGAATTCCGGATTCCATAGGACACCTCGCCGCTCGCAAGTCACCGCGTTACACATTTGTATAAACTGGACGGGGCAAGTGTCAAGCTACTTGACGGAGGCAGCTCTCTTACGACGACGGACCGTGGTATTCACCGGAACGGCCACTTTGGCTCGCGCAACTTTCGCCCGCTTTGGCGCAGCACGAAACCCCGCCGCCGCGAACCGAATCAATTCTTCGCGAGTTGCCTCCGGGTCCGCTGGATCACACTTGCCCTTGGAGAGAATGCGAATCCGGTGCGGTCCTAAAGCGGTGTAGTAAATGCCCCCGAGAAGAAAATGAAAGCGCCAGAATACGTCCTCGCGGTTCAGCTCTGGCAGGCATTCGCAAAGAGCCTTTACAAACGTCCGGCTGGTTTCGTCAAAGTTTTCCGCGACCAGACGCTCAAGCAGCATCGAATTTTCCGCCGAAAGGATGGCTCGCAGACGCAAGAAACTTCGACCATCCTCGCTGCCGTGGTTTGCCATCAGCGAGGGCCTGATGAAGGCGTCGAGAATGGCCTCCAGCGACGGAGGTCCTCCTTCGGCTCGATACTCGGCCAAGAGGCGGCAGCGCTCGCGCTTCAACGGCTCGCAGTGCCGTGTGTAAACTTCCGCCAGCAAGCCTTCCTTGCCGCCGAAGTAATACCCTAAGAGCGCCGAATTCACCTTTGCATCGTTCGCGATGTCGCGGACGGAAACTCCGTCGAAGCCAAAGGTGGCAAAGAGGCGCTCCGCGCTCAGAATCAGTTTCTCTCGCGACGTCGTCTCTGATGCTTTTGCGCTCCGTGTCACTTTCACACCCTTCCATTGCTCTGGCATAGCGTAATACATATGCTCAGCGCCGTGAAGAGATTGACTGTGTTCAGGTTGTCGGTTGGAGTGATCCTGATCGAACCGATCAGCCGTGGCGTACCAGAACTACAAGGCCGGAGTTTGCCTGCGTCACTTGTTGGGAGCAGTGCATGTGCTACCGGATCAAGCGCGCTGTCCCGGATCGCGTTACAAACTGCCGGTGCCGAAAGAAACTCGATTAGCTTTCGCGCCGCTTCTTTATGGTGACTGTTCGCAACAACACCAGCCGCAAACACCGTCACCTTCTGCACCTCATCCGGGATGGGACCGACGATCGTGATGCCCGCAATCGGCTTCAGTTCGCTCATCTGCTGAAACCCGATCTCAGACTCACCCCGCGCGACAACTTCGCCCACTGGTTCTGCGAGTATCTTTCGGCTCTTCGGCGCCAACTCGCTTTCGACACCAAGACGCTTGTAGAGCTCACCGGAAATGTAGACCCCGCTCGCGCTATCCGAGTACGCAATAGACTTTGCCACTTGCATTGCGCGAGTGAAAGCAGGCACCGTGCTGATGTCGGGAACCGATGCCCCAAGCTTCACCGCCATGCCGATCCGCGAGCGAACCAGATCAACCTGGCTTCCTGCGACGACCAACCCCTTTTGCGCGAGCGCGTCGAGTTCACTCCGCGACACAATTACGACGTCCGCTTCCTCATTCCGGGAAAGCCGCATCGGGATAGCGCCGGACGTCGTCCCCATCGAAGGCCCAAACACCGAAGTAAGGTGGTTCCCTGTCGCGGCTTCAAACTTCGGCGCTAGCAGCTTGTAGGGTGCGGCAAATCCGCCGGAGCTCATCACAATCACATCCTGGCCCCAGGCCGCACTGCCCAGTGCGAAGGCGACCAAAGGGACAACAAGAGAGGACAACTTCTTTAGTAGATTCGACATTTCGCCTCATGCTCCAACGGTCGATACTTCAATAAATTGATTACCCAGGCTCTTCTGCCCGCGGGCAATCAGAGCCGCGCTCAGTCCAACTGCAGCTGAGAACGTCAGCCACAACCCCGGAATGGCGCGATTCCCGCTCCAGTGAATCAAGTACGTACTGATCGCCGGTGTGAATCCGCCAAAGATTGCAGTCGCCAAACTATAGGCCAATGAGAACCCGACAGTTCGAACCTCCAGCGGAATGAATTCAGTCATAAAGACAATGAGCGCGCCGTTATAACTGGCATAGAGGAACGAGAGCCACAACTCCACAGCAAGCAGCTTCCCGGAAGTAGGTCCCGCAACAAGCCAGAACATAGCTGGATATGCGGTTAGCATCATCACCACGGTACATCCAATCAGTAAAGGGAATCGCCCGATTCTGTCAGAGAGGCTACCCATGATAGGAAGCCAGAACAGATTCGACGCTCCCACACAAAAGGTCACGATAAAACTGTCTTTACTGGATAAATGAAGCACGCTGCTACCAAAGGTCGGAGTGTAGGCAGTGATCATGTAAAAAGACACCGTCGTCATCGTCAACAGCATGGTGCCAATACCAACGAGTTTGGCATTACCAGCCAGGACACGCAGAATTTGCCCCGTAGTCAGTGTCTGCTTGCGCGCCACAAACTCATCGGTTTCCTCAAGAGATCCCCTCAGCAGAAACAACAGGGGCACAATCAAGCAGCCAATCCATAACGGAACTCTCCAGCCCCACGACGCCATCGCGGTCGGCGACAGCTGGGCACTCAGCAACATCCCAACCAGTGCCGCGAACATGACGGCAACCTGCTGGCTGGCAGATTGCCAACTCACGAAGAAGCCCTTGTGGCCCTTGGTCGCGATCTCCGAGAGGTATACGGAGACTCCACCAAGCTCCATCCCGGCTGAGAAGCCCTGCAACAGACGTCCGGCCAGCACCAGCAGGGGTGCCGCTACGCCAATCGTCCTGTAGCTCGGCACGCAGGCAATGGAAAGAATCCCTATAGACATCAGGCCCAGCGAAAGTAGCAACCCCGCGCGGCGTCCATGGCGGTCCGTATAGGCACCCAGCACGATCGCGCCAAAGGGTCGCATCAGGAACCCTGCGCCAAAGGTCATCAGCGAAAACATCAGAGATACGAACGGATCACCGTTCGGGAAAAATGCCTTCCCGATCGCAACCGAGTAATATCCAAAAACCATGAAGTCGTACATCTCGAGAAAGTTGCCACTCGAGACGCGAACAATTGCCATCAGTTTCTTCTTGCGTTCAGAAGTCAGCATTTATAACCTCATCGCACCATTCTGCTTGAGCCTGCCTGCGCCGTACGCGAATTTCGCTGGTCACTCCCTTAAAACCTAAATTCCCCACCTCAGGCGGCAGACGATCCGGTGCAGGAATTGATGCGCCACGCCAGCATCCCGACAACGATGAGCATGGACACGAAAGCATTGACGCCAGCCAGGCGCAAGGCTCAAAAGTGTATGGAAGATGTTCTTCTGAATCGCGCAAGAAATGTGGGAGCAGGCTCTGCGGAGGGTGCAGCATGAGAGCCAGAGCGTCAAAAGCGTATCGCGCTTTTCACTTCGACTTCGCTTATTGATTGGATTTGGTTGGTGGACCTGATCGGGATCGAACCGATGACCTCTTCCATGCCATGGAAGCGCGCTCCCAGCTGCGCCACAGGCCCACTCCTTTCTATTTTGAGGGATGTCAGGGTCTACGTCAAACCATCGAGACCCTCTCACCTTGGCCCATAACAGAGTTGCTGCACTATTCTGCTGCGCCTTGGAACATTTGAGGGGGGCTGCGGTGTCTAAGTATGCAGAGTGAGCGAGCACTCTGGCCGCCGGCGGCGCAGTTTTCCCAACGTTTCAGGACTCGCGGATGTTTCATTTGCAAGTTGCAACAGCGGCACGTAGGCTAGAGGGCACCCGAAATGCAGGCGGGCATCGTAATGGGAAACCTGGCGAGCGCGATAGGAATCGGTACCGAGGATGCAGCGCTCGTCGCTGCTCTGAAGGCTGGTTCAGAGCAGGCGTTCGGCATGCTGATCGCGCAATATTCGCAGCCACTCTATTCCTTGATCGCACGCAGCCTGCAGGATCCTGCTGACGCTGCCGACATTACCCAGGAAGTCTTCATCAAGGTGTTCCGTTCCATCGGCAGCTTCCATGGCGACGCCAGCCTCCGCACCTGGCTCTATCGGATCGCGTTGCGCGAGGCCAGCAATCAGCGCCGTTGGTGGACGCGGCACAAGCGGCCCGAACTGACAATCGACGCTCCCAATTCTGCGGAAGGCGAAGACGGTGAGGACGCAATGTGCCTCAGCGGAATGCTGATGGATTCGGGCAATTCGCCGTACGACCACGCCGCACAGTCCGAGATGAAAGCACGTGTGGAAGCTGCGTTGCGTGAGCTTCCGGAAGCCTTCCGAACCGTGGTCATTCTGCGCGAGATGGAAGGTTTCTCCTACGAAGAGATTGGCGAAATTGTGGATGCTCCGGCCGGCACCGTGAAGAGCCGCCTGCTGCGTGGGCGTGCCGCCTTGAAGCAGATTTTGCTCGACCAGGGGCTCACCGTGCGGGAGTTGAATCGTCCGGTACCGGCGACGGTTTTCGCGGGAGGTACGCGATGAGCTGCCATCAGATTCGGGAGATGTTTTCGGCTTATCTGGACGGCGCGATGAGTGGACGCGAGATGCAGGCGCTTTCCTCGCACTTGGAAGGCTGCGGGTCTTGTGGCTCGGAGTTCGAGGCATGGCGCGGGATGCAACAGATGCTGGGCTCCGTGGGACCGTTAAAGGCTCCGGAAGACCTGGGCCTGCGCCTCCGGCTGGCGATCTCGCGCGAAGCGGCACGGCGCCGCGGTCACTGGTGGGATGCGATCACGTCGCGTTGGGAGAACCTTCTGCGGCCTGCGCTGCTGCAGGCTTCAGCCGGATTGGCGGGCAGCGTAGCGCTGGTCGGATCGCTCGCTCTGCTGATCGGTGTAGTAGCCGCTCCGCAGCCTGTGCTGGCCAATGACGAGCCGCTCGGTGCGCTTACCTCGCCGCATTACCTTTATTCTTCAGCACGCCTGCAGCCTGTCACAACGCCGACGGACGCGACGATCGTGATTCAGGCGGATGTAAATTCGCTCGGCCGCGTCTATAACTACAAGATCCTCTCCGGCCCTTCCGATCCGGCAACCGCTGATCAGGTGATGAACCAGTTGATGCTGCAAGTCTATGAGCCGGCACGGGCGTTTGGTGAGCCCGTGCGCGGGCACGTGCTCATCACATTCTCCGGAGTTTCGGTCCGCGGCTAAAGTAAACCCTTGATCTGCGGTTTGCGGGGGTGTTGTCGGCTCTCGTATGCTGTGTGCAGGCGTCGAATGCTTGATGGCCTCTTTGCGAGTTCTCCCGATGCGGCATGTTTTTGCGGTTTTCTTCCTTTCCGGTGCGTTGGCGGTGGTTGCCGCCGCGCAGGTTCCATCGTCCTCTTCCAGCAGCGAGGGTGGCAAGGTGCAGGAGCCATCCAGCTCGCGCCCGCACATTGGCCAGCCAGAGGCTGGCGGCGCGGCGATTACGCTGGAAACCAGCGAGCCCCTGTTCTACATCGCCACGGCTCTAAACGCCTGCGGCTACGACACGGACCTTGCCAGCTCCCAGCCGGTTCGAACCGAGGTTCGCGCCGAGGTGGACGCGTCAGTCGCGGAATCCGCCTTGGTCCGCCAAAGTAAGACCAAGCTCTGCGCCTACATCGAGGAGCATCGGCTGAACGACCACAGCCGCGAGATTGCGCAATACGTCTCGCTGGCGCTCTATACCGGCCCTCCACCCAATCTGCAGCCTACCGCTGATGAGACCGACATGCCGCCCGATGCGCTGCAGGTCGTCAACATTCTGCCGCTCCTGCGGGATTTCGCGGCCAAGGCTTCGCTCCATGTGCTGTGGTCCAAACATCACGCCGAGTACGAGGCCGTTACCGATCACGTCCACGATGCCATAACGCGCAGCATCCTCACGACGAACCTCTACCTGAAAGTTCCAGTCAGCAGCTACGATGGCCGCCGCCTGATTATCCTGGTCGAACCGATGCTGGCCCCGAACGCGCCGAATGCCCGCATCTACGCCGCAGATTACGTGATGGTGACCTCGCCCAACGCCGCCGGAGCGATCAAGCTTGACGAGATTCGCCACCTCTACCTGCACTACCAGATTGAGCCTCTGATCTACGCCAAGGCTCAGTCGATGCTGCGTCTGACACCACTCCTGAAGCCGGTCGAAGACGCGCCAGTGGACTACATCTACAAGACCGACGTAGTTGCGCTGGTGACCGAGTGCATGATCAAGGCGATCGAGGACCGGACGATGTCTGTGGGGTTCCCCGCACCGGTAAAGCCACAGGGCACCAAGGCTCGGGCGGATCTTGCAAAGTATGACGAAGAGTTGAGCGTGTACGACCACCAGGCGGAGGCAGTGCGCCGTCAGCAGGTCGCTCTGAATATGCGCCAGGGCTGGGTTCTGACGGACTACTTTTACAGCCAGTTCCTCCAGTTCGAACATCAACCCGAGGGGTTGAGCGAAGCGATGGGTCAGATGGTCTACGGCATGGATGTAGACCGCGTACGGCGCTCGGCGCTGCAGATTGACTTCCTGCCGCAGGGTTCTGGCGGCGAGTTGGCCAGCCGCGCTCCGCGCCAGTTGAGCGGGATGATGCTGGCCGAGAAGAAGATGCTGGAAGGCGACCTGGACGGCGCGGACGCGATCGCCGACAAGGTGCTCGCCGACCCCAGGCAGGACCACGGTGACGCCCTCTACGTGAAGGCCCGCGTCCAACTGATGGAGGGTGATCCGAAGGATTCGACCGACGGATTCCAGGAAGTGCTGAAGATTTCGCACAACCCTCACACCATCGCGTGGGCTCATATCTATCTCGGACGGCTATACGACATCAAGGACCCGCCCGAGCGCAGCCACGCGCTGACCGAGTACAAGGCAGCGCTCGCCGTCGCGGCAGTACCCCCGGATGCGCAGGCGGCGGCACAGATCGGGCTGAAGAAGCCGTTTGAGGTGCCCAAGGTCGTCCACCGCGAGGAGCAGGAACTCGACCCCAGCGGCAAGGCGGAAAAGGAAGCCTACAAGCCGGACGAACCGAAGTGAAGACAAGATTTCGCACGTCTACCTCCGGTAGAGTAATGGTTTAGAGGAGAGCGATGGCGCGTCGTCCGGCAAAGAAGGCGGCAGCGATTCAGATCGCTGCGCTGGCGGGAATCGAGGAACTGGAAGAGATGCTCGGGCATCGCTTCCGGCGGCCCGAACTGTTGACCTTGGCCCTGACGCATCGCTCCTACGTCTACGACCAGGCGGTTTCGGATCAGACCGACGACCGCGCCGATCCTTCGCACGACAATGAACAACTGGAGTTTATGGGCGATGCCGCCCTCGGTCTACTGGCCGCCGAAGCTCTGTGCCGGCGTTTTCCCGCCTCGCGCGAGGGTGAGCTGACCCGGCTGCGGGCGTCGGTCGTCAGCCGCAGCCATCTCGGCAAGGTAGGGACGCGGCTCGGCCTGGGACGCTGGCTCCGGCTTGGGCATACGGCTGAAAGAAACGCCGGCCGCACCAATGCCGCGCTGTTTGCAAACGCTATGGAAGCGATGATCGCGGCACTTTATCTCGATGGCGGAATCGAGGTTGCGCGCCGCTTTGTCGAGGATCAGGTGCTGGACGGCGCGTTACCAGAGATGGAGGATTCGCTGGGCCGGGGCGAACGATTCAGCGCGTCGGTCGGCGACCACAAATCCGAACTACAGGAGCTCTTGCAGGCTACCGGCCGAGGCCGGCCACAATATCGGCTGGTGGGCGAGACCGGCCCGGAACATAAGCGAATCTTCCGCGTCGAAGTCCGACTGGAGGGCGGCGACTGCCAACCCGGAGTGCTCGCCGAGGCCGACGGCTCCACCAAGAAGCAGGCGCAGCAGGAGGCGGCCCGGCTCGCCGTGCAGCAGCTCCGTCAACCGGCGGAGGCCGCGCATGACTGAGGGCCAGATCACTCCCACGACAATGCCGACGATGCACCATCATCCGGTCGGGCTGCTGCCTGCCGTTCAGTCCATGCTGCTGGTGCTCATCGTGTCGCTGTTCGCCATGACCTTTACGGTACAGCCCATCCGCATTCCTTCGAGCAGCATGGAACCGACGCTGCTGGTCGGTGACTTCATGCTGATGGACAAGCAGACCGTGGATGGAAACGCTGCCGGATTGCTGCCGCCGGTCGCGATCAACCGCAGCGATGTGGTGGTCTTTCACGACCCCGTCGACGACCCCAACGTGCACCTCGTCAAGCGCGTGATCGGCATTCCCGGCGACAAGATTCACCTTCGCGACGGCGTCGTCTACCTCAACGGCCAGCCTTTGAAGGAGAGCTACGCCGTCTACCGGCAGTCGGTGGAGAACCGCTATCGCGACGACTTTCCCGACCTGAACACCATGCAGACCCGGGTCAACCCCAACTGGTGGATTCGGCTGCGCACCGTGGTTCACGACGGTGAAGTGACGGTACCGCCGGATTGCTATTTCGTCATGGGCGACAATCGCAACGACAGCGAGGACAGCCGCTACTGGGGCTTTGTGCCGCGGGCTGCGATTGTCGGTAAACCGGTGCTGATCTACTTCTCATGGCGGCAATCGGGGGGTGATTTCGACGACGTTCACCTGCCGGTTCATCGCGACGGAGATACCGCGGAAGTCAAACCAAGCTTTGCGCGCTGGGAACGGACGTTTCGGGTCGTGCGGTAGCCACTCTGGCTTACACTGATTGAACTGACCTATTCGAGCGCAGGCTGAACTTGCGCGATGGAGAATTACTTAATGGACGAGCAGTTGGAGAACGCCGCAGCAGAGCAGCCCTTAAACGGCGAGCCATTGAATCAGCAAGAGGTTGAGACGCCGCTCGAATCATTGGCATCCATCTGCACCGTCCTCGCGGTCGGGCTATTCCTGATGACGTTCGTCTTCCAGAACTACGTCATTCCGTCGGGCTCGATGGAGAAGACGCTGCTGGTTGGCGATCACGTCTTCGTCGACCGCATTACGCTTGCGCCGCAGACGAAATGGGCACCGTTCGTGCATTATCGCGACGTACAGCGCGGCGACATCATTGTGTTTATGAAGCCCAACCCGGAGACTCCGGACCTCGTACTGGTCAAGCGCTGCATCGGCATTCCGGGCGACCGCATCCATCTCGAAGGCGGCATCGTTTACCTGAACGGCAAGCCCCAGACCGAGCCTTACGCGCAATTGCCCCGCAACGACGGCGACGGCGAAGATATGTACCAGCAGACGCGCGACGATTTTCCGCGTTACGGCGTGCCGCCCGGCTCGACCGAGATCTGGGCGCAGGACGAGCCGACACACCTGGACGGCGGCGACCTGATTGTGCCTCCCGGCAAGGTGTTTGCCATGGGCGACAATCGGCAGCACTCGCTGGATGGTCGCTTCTGGGGATTCGTCCCGCGCGAAAACATCATGGGCCGACCCATGTTCAACTACTGGTCTTATGAAGCGACGGCGGACGAGATGGCCCCCGAAAATGCAACCATCGGAACGCGCGTCGGATCATTCTTCACCACGGCGCTGCACTTCTTCGACAAGACCCGCTGGAAGCGCACGCTGCATCTGATCAAGTAACGCATGGCATCCTCACCTCATCCCGCGAGATCGGAGAATCACGACCCGAACGACGGCGACGCCGCTGCGGAGGCCGCCGAGCGGGATCGGAACGCGGACCGCGATGCCGAGTTGGACGCCGAACTGGAGGCGGCTGCAGCGATCGAGATCGACCCGGAAGACCTGCAGCCGAAGCCGTGGGTGCTGCCGGGACGGCGTCGGGTTCTGACTGTTGCCGGCATCCTGCTGGCTCTTCTCCTGCTTGTTCTGCTGCCACCGTTGATCAACGTAAACCGGTTCCGCCACCGCATCACCCAGAGCGTGAGCGAGAGCCTGGGTCGCCCGGTAAGGATCGATTCCGTCACCTTAAACGTCCTGCCGATGCCCGGGTTTACGCTCGAAAACTTCAGCGTTGGCGATGATCCGGCCTTCAGCGCCGAACCCGTCATCCGCGCGCAGACCGTCCGCGCTACCCTGCGAGTATGGTCGCTGTGGCGACGGCGCGTGGAGTTTTCGCGCATCTCGCTCGACGACCCCAGCGTCAACCTTGTCCACCGCGCCGACGGGCGATGGAACATCGAGAGCCTCCTGCTGCAGGCCTCAAAGATTGAGGCCGCACCGACGGCCCAGCAGGGTGCCAGCGACGCCCCGCGCTTCCCTTATGTTGAGGCAACCGGGGCCCGCGTCAACGTGAAGATGGGGCTTGAAAAGATGCCGATCGCCCTGACCGAGACCGATCTGGCCCTATGGCTCACCCAGCCCGACCAATGGAAGTTCCGGCTGGAAGGCCGTCCAACCCGCACCAACACCGCCGCCACCGACACCGGGCTGCTGCGGGTGCAGGGGACCCTCGGCAAAGCCTCCACGCTGGCCGATGCCCAGGTGGATACAACGCTGGAGTGGCGCGCCGCGCCGCTCGGAGGCCTGAGTTGGGTGCTCCTCGCCCGGGATGCCGGCTTCCGCGGAACGATGGCCATTCGCACCACGATCCAGGGCACAATCGGGAACAACAAGGTCGACACTCAACTTGACCTGAACGATGTCCGCCGGTCCGGCTTTGTGCCGCAGCATACCCTGAATGCGAATATCCGGTGCACCGCGCAGGCGACTGCGATGTTCCACCAGCTGGGCGAGTTGCGTTGCGGTTGGCCATCGGGCGCGCTTACCGATACGTCCGTCAAAGGCGTGACGGCTACCGGCGCAGTCCCAGATTTGGCCCGCTGGCAGACAGCCGCCGGAGACGCAACCATCAATGGCGTTCCGGCAGGCACGCTGTTGGATGCGGTGCGACTGGCCAGTCCCCGCATTTCGCCGGATGTAACCGCCGCGGGAACTCTTTCCGGTAGGCTCTTCTGCTGCGCCAAGTCAGACCAGCACAGCGATTTGTGGAGCGCGGTCACGGGCCGGTTGGAAATCGACACCGGTACGCTGGCGATCGGTAAACCAAAACCGTTCGGGATCACCAATGCAGTGGGTGAGGTTGGCGGTGGCCGGGTGACAGTTCATTCGGTTCCTTTGGACCTCGGTGCGCCGCAGCCTGCGATGCTGGACGGCTATATCGACACCATGGGTTTTACGCTTCACCTCACCGGCCCAGCCATGCGGACGCTGCTGTCCGAACTTGCCACCGCGCTACCGCCGTTCGGCGACGGGCTGGATGCGGTACTTCCACCAGCCGCGAATACCGAGGCACCCGAAACGCCGATTCGGCTGGACCTGACCGCCACGCGGAACTGGTCCACCGGCCAGATCTGGGCGGCGACGGAGGCCAAACCGGTCAAGCGACGCCGGGGTTCACGGTAGCGGCTGGAATTGCAGGGTGTGCGTGGTGCTGCGAAGCTCCGGCACACTGCCGTCGTTCACCTCGACCGACTCGGGGATGCCCTCGAAGACAATGCGCGTCGAGGCCGACGCATGCGCCAAAATTCTGAGGCGCTCCGTAGCAAACAGAGTCCCGGCTCGCACCGTCACCGGCACCTCGGCAACTGCGTCGCCGTCATTGCGAACCTCCACCGCAACAATCGCGCCGCTCTTGCCGGATTTCACGGGCAGCGAGCGCGGATTCGCCTGCACAATGGTCAGGTCAGGAAGGCCCTTGTCCGCGTAGACCCAGTCCTTGAAAAACCAGTCGAGATCGCGGCCTGAAGTCTTCTCCAGAGTCTGCTGAAAGGCGGCTGGATCGCGATCGAACGCCGGATTGAGCGCGATCGAATGCCGAAACGCGGCCAATGATATGCTGAACAACTCATCGCCGAGCATATCGCGCAACTGCCACAGAACAAACGCTGATTTCAACCGCAGGAAGGCGTCGGCGTAAGCCTCGGTCAGCGGTTGCGGCGTCTCCGAGGACTCTGCCAGCGCGATCAACAACGCGGCGTGGCGCAATTCTCCAATCGCTGCTTCCCTGCCCTCGGTCCGCTGCGTCCACGCGAGACTCATGTACTCGGCCAGGCCTTCGTCCAGCCACAGGCTTGTAGCCGGGATCGGCCGAGCCTGCGGACTGAACCACGCATGGGTCAGGCCGCGAACCAGCGCCGGAGCAGCAAGCTCTGGATCGGCGTTGGAGGCCAACTGCGCCACCACGAATCCCGCGTCCTCATACGGCTCGCCGCGGTGATCCAGCAGCAACATCGGCTCGCGCGGCGTCGGGCCGAGTAACCCGCTGAGCACAGGCTGCAGGTCGGCGACAGCCTCAGCATAGGGGGGAAACGCGCCCTCCTGCGGAGTGATGATCGACACCAGCGCGTCGCGCGACAGGATGGCGTGCTGCGCGGTCAGGAAGAGGCTGGGCGCTCGGAAGCCAATCGGACTGGACGGAAAGTCAGCCGTCGCGATGCCGTGGGTCTCGTCGATGGGCTGGTCATTGCCATCGGGCGCGTGGTCCAACGGCCTTAGCTGCCCGTTGAAGATTGCCGAGTCCGGCGGATCGCCGATGTACTCCACCGTCAATCGCAGGTGCATCGTTGCGTCGAAGTTTTTGCGACGTTCCCGCGCGATCAGGTCAAAAAACTGGTTGCCATTGCCAAGCTGCGCCGTCGGAGCCGCAACGGGATACCACAGCACGTTCCCGAATCCGCGCAGCGCGGTTGAGCCGGCATCGGACGTCGTCGCGATGGCGTCCCAATCGGTCGCAATCGCCCGGTCATGCGGCGCACCGATCAGTTCCAGGCGATCCGACGACTGCTTCACCTCGCCGCGATAAACAACCGAAAGAATCAGAGTCGCGCCGGGTGCCAACGGCTGCCCAGGAGTAAACACCGCCTCCTGCGCGTAGCCGGTGTGGTCAGTATCGGTGGCAATTGGCGATTCAGTAAACGGAATGGGCTTCAGGCCCTCGGCGGTTGCGACCGAAGCGGAGATCCAGTGGAGCGTGCTCGAAAGCTGCAACGGAATCCTGGCCAGTGGGTCGGCGCTCGTGTTCCGGATCGTAAGCGTCGCATGAGCCTCTTCGCGAGCTTCGGCCGGAATCAAGTGCAGGTCAAGGTTCAGCGACGTGATGGCGATCGACGACCGTTCCGCATCGGTCACCGGAACCTCGGGACGGACATCGGCAGGAACGGCCAACTCCGTCGGCGCGGAGGAGATCACCTGACCCGGAGGCGGAGCGTCGGGTGCCGGAACTGGAGTCTGGGCGGCGACACCCGATGTGAAGAGTACGAAGCCGAACAGCAGTGATTTGGCCGCGGTGGGCGGTTCCGTGTGTCGAGAATTCAAGGGCATCCAGTATTGGACGAATTGCGATCCATGTTGTGGCGAGACGGGTGCCGACTATCTCGGCTTGCTGGCTTGGATGGACTTGCGTCGAATCTTCGCCGCCGGCTCGCACGTTGAGAAATCCCTAAGCCTGATCGCATCCGGTGATTCACCATCCTGGACGAAGTTGTAGCTCCTCATCGTGTAGCAGACCTGACTCGAGGGCGCGGTCGGAATAACGACCTTCGCGACCATGGGCGACCGGAGATTCTGAAGCCGGGGAATCGACCCCAGAAGCTGACTCCCTCGTCCGACCTGCGGAAGCTGCGTGCGTGAATCGTGGGCGGGCTGGTATGGCGCAGGAAGCGGCGGCGGAACGAGCAACGGTCCAGACTGTGCGACCGCGCCGACACACGATCCCACAATCATTACGAGCCTAAGAAGAGAGGCACAATTGGGCATGGAAACCTCCTGCTGTCGTGAATTATAGGCCGCAAACAACCTCTTAGCTGCCCAATCCCTTACGTGGCTTGGCCGGTTTCGGCGCGGGAGCAGCTACCACCGGCTTGCTGCGTTGGCGCAAAGCCTCATACATCACAACCGCCCCCGCCACCGATACATTCAGCGACGACACGCTCCCCGCCATCGGGATGCGCAGCAAGTGGTCGCAGGTCTTCTTCACGAGGTCGTGCAGCCCCGAGCCTTCCGCCCCCAGCACCAGGCAGCAGTCCAGGTTGAAGTCGAAGTCCGTATAGTCCGGCGTGCCGCGTTCGTCCAGGCCGACAATCCAGACATTGGCCTTCTTCAGCTGTTCCAGGCTGCGCGTGATGTTGGTCACCCGTGCGATCGGGACATGCTCGCTGGCTCCGGCGCTGGTTTTAGCGACGACACCCGAAATAGGCGCCGACCGCCGTTCCGGCAGCAGCACGCCGTCGACGCCCGCGCCGTCGGCCGAGCGCAGCAGCGCGCCGAGGTTGTGAGGGTCTTCGACGCCGTCTAGCGCGAGAAAAAACTTCCGCTCAAACCGCCCGCGGCTGGCGAGCAGGTCTTCCACCGACAGGAACTGGCGCTCGCGCACCGCCGCAACCGCTCCCTGATGCGCGTCGGTGCGAGCAATCCTCGTTAGCTGGTCTTTGCCCTCGTACGAGACTCGAATGTTGGCGATCTTGCACAATTCCACCAACTTATCCAGCCTCGGCGACCGCTCGCGAGAGACCAGCACGTAATCCAGGCGGCGTCCGCCGGCGCGGATTGCCTCTTCCACCGGATGCAGGCCGTAAAGAACTTCCATAGATTGCAAGTTTACCGCTTACAATTAAGCAACAGCACCACATCAAGAAAACAGGCGGAATTGCGGCAAAACTGCAACTTTCCCCCAAGGCCAACGTCTTCAGGAGATATGGGTATGGCGCGGACGATGACAGCGGCAATAGCTGAGGCGGGACGGCTCGAAGAGGTCCAACGCGAGAACCTCGCTATTGCCCGGGGCCTGAAGCGCAACGACCCTGAACTCCTCGACCAGCTCATCGAAACCTATCAGCATCGCCTGCTGCGCTACCTGCTGTTCCTCACCGGCAAACGCGAAGTCGCAGAAGACCTCTTCCAGGAGACCTGGATGCGCGTGCTACTGCGTGGCGCGCAATATAACGGCAAGGCCCGCTTCGACACCTGGCTGTTCACCATCGCCCGTAACCTCGTCATCGACCTGAGCCGCAAGCGGCAGATGGCCAGCCTGGACGAGATGAGCGAAGGCGGTGAGGACGAACGGCCCTTTGAAGTCGCCATTGACGGACCGTCGCCCTTCGAGCAGTTTGCCACCCGCGAAGACCGCGCCGAAGTGGCCGAAGTGCTTCTCAAGCTCGAGCCAAATTATCGTGAAGTCCTCACCCTGCGCTTCCATGAGGAGATGTCGCTCGAAGAAATTGCCAGCGTGACCCGTGCCCCGCTTTCCACGGTGAAGTCTCGCCTCTATCGGGGACTCGCGGCGCTCAAACCTGAGGTAGAGTTGCTTCGCCAGACCCACGTGAACGGGAGCGGCGGTCGATGAAACAGGATATGCAAACGGGCTTGCAAGAGAAAATCTGGGACGATCTGGGCGGCGCTGACGCCGTCCGCATGCGCACGGGTGCATCTGCTTCCCTGGTGAATCGCACCCACCGCATCGTGCGCGAGCGCGCAGTCACGCTCCAGGCCCAAAAGACCAAAGTACGCAGTCTGCTGATTCCCCTTACGGTTAGCGCTGCGCTTTTGCTGGCCGTCGTTTGCGCGGCATGGATCATGCTGGATGAATACGACGTCACTCCAGTAGGGTTACCGGATTCCAGCAACCAGATCTTCGTCATGGTGTTGTGGTGCCTTCCGATTTCTGCCATCGCTTTAGCTGTGGTCGCATTTCGGCGTAACGGGTCAAGAGTCGATACCGGAGGGCGTCGATGAGCTTTTTCCGTAGCCATAACGACTCCGTTGATGTGCCGGGCCAAAGGTCGCAGCCGCCGGACGATCTTTCCATGATCCCTGCATGGTCCGTGGTATTGGCGATCGCCGCCTTCGCCTCCATGCAGTACCTGGTTCACTTCGTGTTGCCGCACCACAAGCCCGACATGCTGCCCATGCGGCTGCTGATGGGCTACTCGTGGGGGACGCTCTTCGCCAGCTACGTCCTGCTGGTGGGCTATGTCAGCCGCGACGTAAAGCGCCGCAACATGTCGCCGGGTTTGTGGATGTTGATCGTGATCATGATGCCGGGCGGAATCGGCGCGATCGTTTACTTCCTGCTGCGCCAGCCGATCCTCTCGCGCTGCCCGCACTGCTCGACCGAGATTGCTTCCAGCTATAACTTCTGTCCGCAATGCCAGTTCCAGATGGCTCCAGTATGCGGTCAGTGCTTCCGCGGCGTCGAAATCACCGACGTCTACTGCAAGCAGTGCGGCCACGACCTGCAGGAAGATCAAGTGCCGGCGCGCCTCAAGGCGTTCCGCGACTAGCGCTTGCAAGCCGATCACAAATCGTAGAAGACAGCCTGTCCTTGCGGAGCCAACTGCATCAGCAGATCGTAGTCCGCCGTGTTGCGGGTTAGAACACACAGACCAGCCTTGGCAGCCGACAGAAAAATGAGCGCGTCGTTCATGACGCGTCGCTGATCCGCCTTGCCATATTGCTGGAGCCGAGCAATCAAACCTGCCAGAATGCCCGCGTCCCGCCACGTCTCACGGTCCGGGTTGACGATCCGATGGGTCGGCCTCGTCTCAATCGACGCGATGACCTCCGCAATTGCATGGGCCGAATCCGGATGAGCAGGATTCAGTAGGCCCACCAACACGCCCATCTCGCATTCCGTGACAGTCGAATGCCAGACGTTGGCAGTATCCAAGATTGTGTCGATCTCGGGCGACAATCGACCTTGGAGCTTATCAACATAAACTGTGGTATCCAACAACATTTTGGGCAACGAAACCATTTCGAGAACGAAAGGCAGGCAGACACGTTCGCGTCGCCGAAGTGAAGTTGAGTAGCGTTCCAACCTCATCCGTCGTATGGACCGACGAATGTCGGAGTCAGAACTCAAGATCCAAGTCCTTGCTGACCGTTCCGTGATGCTGCCGCATCCATGCCCAGTAATTGTCTTCGACCGCGATATTGGCCAGCGCTGCCTCGATCAATTTGGTGTCGGAGGTAATTCCCGTTCGCTGCTTCGCTTCAGCAACCAGTCCGGCCGGCAATCTGCCACGAATCAGACGGGTTCGCGCACCAGATAGAAGGCCCTGCTCCTGAGCAATCGTTAGAACACTCCGTATTTTCGTCGCCTGAACGCCAGCCAAAGACGTCTTGGTCGTTCCCTTCGATTTGCCCCGTGCCATAACTGTCGTCTTCACACCGTTGAATGTAGCACAAACAGTTCGATTCTGTGCTACGCGGAAGAGGAAGCTACGCCGCCATCCCGATCCGTGATTAACTGGAGCGGATGCCTTTACGCGTAGTCATCGTCGACGATGAACCCCTTGCCCGGCAGGAACTGCAGTATTTGCTGAGTGCCGTGGGCGACGTCGAGGTGGTCGCTGTGGGCAGCAACGGAATCGAAGCGGTCGAACTGATCCTGACTCACAAGCCGGATGCCGTGTTCCTCGATGTGCAGATGCCCGGTCTGGACGGCTTCGGCGTACTCAAGAAACTGCTCGAAAAGAAGACACAGCTGCCGCAGGTAATCTTCGCCACGGCTTACGACCAGTACGCCGTGCGGGCGTTTGAGGTGAACGCATCCGACTATCTGCTGAAGCCGTTTGATCGCGCCCGCGTTCGCAAAACAGTCGAAAAAGCCAGAGGGCGCATCCCCACATCGGGCACCGTTGTGGGCGACAGCGTCACCGTTGCCAAGCTCGACGCGTTGCTTTACCTGGTGGAGGAAGCCCGCGCCCAGGCGCCACGCAACGGCACGGGCAAGGTGGTTTTGAAGACCCAGGATCGGCTCCTGCTGGTGAACCACAAAGACATCTGCTTCGCCTCGATTGAAGGCGGCTCGATCTCGGTGACCACTTCGACCGTAGAAGGCCAGTCCAACTGCCGCACACTCGAAGAGCTAACCGATCAACTCGACCCCGACATGTTCTGGCGCGTACATCGCTCGTTTGTGGTCAACATCCAACATATCCGCGAGGTTGTGCCATGGTTCAAGTCGAGTTACCAGCTCAGGATGGACGACCCGAAGAAGACCGAGATTCCGGTGAGCCGAAACCAGACCAAGAGACTGCGGGAGCTGTTCAACTTATGATCGGGCCGAACGCCTGCAAGAAACTAGGCGACCCATGCTAGAGTGTGGGTGTGCAGATTGTCGTCGACATCCCGGAAACACTCGCCGAGCGATTGCTACCCGAAGGGCAGAATCCGGCACGCGCAATGCTCGAAGACCGAATCGCGCAGACGTACCGAGAAGGTCGACTGACGACTGAGGAAGTTCGGCAAGCCCTGGGGCTAGGCACTCGGTTCGACGTTGAGCCATTTTTGCTCAAGTACGGAATTTTCGACTACACGGTCGAAATGCTGACCCGCGACATTGCTGCGCTGGAGCGGATGCGCGGGTGATCGTCGTCGCTGACACGACGCCGTTGAACTACCTCGTCTTGATGCAACGCGTCGTGCTATTGAAGCGCTTGTATGGTCGAGTAATCATCCCCCATGCCGTCCACCATGAGATGCTGGCCATCGGTGCGCCAACCAAGGTGCAGCGTTGGGCCACAGAATTACCGGATTGGGTAGAGATAGTAAGTGCAATCCGCACGGACGTCACCCTGCCTCAACGGCTTGGCGCCGGAGAATGCGAAGCAATCTGTGTCGCCTTAACGATTCATGCGGACGTCGTCCTGATGGACGACCTGCCAGGCCGTCTGGCCGCCGAAGAACGTGGACTATTCGTCTCGGGAACACTCGCCGTTTTGCTACAGGCATCGCGCGCGGGACTGCTCAACTTCGAAGAGGCTCTTACAGAGTTGAAGGGACTTCGATTCAGAGTATCCGATCAGGTAGCAGAGACCATGAGGGCGCTTGCAAAGGGGCCATCCGTTGAATAGTCTACTGCAACACGTTGGACCCGAGGCCAGATGTCAAACCGAGGTTCCCCGTCCCGTAGAGTGAAAACTGCTGTGCATTCCCGTTTTCCTTGTCAGAAAGTGGATAGGAAAGCTCTATACGCGACCTTCGCGCTTCTGCGCCAACACCAGCCCCCGCGGCGTCGGCAGAAAGATGCACGAGACTAACCCTTCCGCCTCCAGCGAAAATGCTGCATCGCGGACCACCTTAAGGTGCGAACTCGCGTCGTGCATCAGAATCAGTCCCGTCGAACGAATTTGCGGCAGGAAGCGCTTCACCTCCGCCTCGCGGATGGGCATATCGGAGTCCGAGAAGAGAATGTCGATGGTGCCGTCGACCCTCATCTCCAGCGACGACTCATTGCGCAGCTCAATAAACTCCGCTAGCCCGGAAGCCGCGATCTTTTCCTTCGCCTTCTCAAACACCAGAGGATCGAACTCGCAGGAGATGATCTTGCCGAAGCCGTTCGACCGCATGCCTTCCGCCATCCACAACGTGCTGACGCCGAGAAAGGAGCCCGTCTCAACGATCAGTTCCGGCTTGAGCGTCGTGACCAGCGTCCGCAGGAACTCCAGCACCTCCGCCTCGGCAGTCATAGAGTCGTACATGTGCCAGCGCCCGGGGTGCGGACACTCCGGCGTGGCGCGGTGATACTCCGGCAGCAACGCACCGGCGGTGCGCTCCGCCTGCAGCATCACCTTATGTTCCTGCTTCAGCTTCTTCTTAAATAAACCCATGGAGACAGTTTAGGACAGAGCAGGGCAGTTGAAGACAGTCGACTACGGCCAGTGACCCGCTTCACTGTCTTCAACTGCTCTCAACTGCCTTGACCCGTCTTGAACTGCCTCACCGCGGCCGGATCGTATAGCTGATCCCGGTATTGAACTGCGTTGAGTTTTTGTTTGAACCCACCGGCGCATTGTTCAGGTAGTCGTCTACAAAACCGACGTTGAACCCGAGCCCCTTGAACACCGGAAAGATGAGGTTCGACGTGGCGTGCAGCGAGTACGCGCTGGGGACGTTGTAGGAGGGAGTGAGGCTGGCAAATTCATTGAATACGAGGCCCCTCTTGGTCAGGCGCTCGAAGTACGCCTCCGAGAATGTGGAACCGACCAGGTTTACATTCTGGGTGGCGTTGAAGAAGGATTCCTTGGTGTATTCGACATTGCCGTTGACATCCACCTGACGCCGCGCATTCTTGATGACCGTCATGCCGATGCCCAGGCCGTAGGCTTGCTGCAACTGCAAGGTCTGCGCATAGCTGTGGTTGAACACCGCCGTACCAGCCGCAAAGAGCCGCGGCGAAAAGTATTGATCGCGCTCCAGCGAAGCCTGCCAGATGTTTGCCTTGACCGTCGCTGTCCCGACTTGCGACGTGGTCCCATAAGACTGACTATAGCCAAGGATCGAGCGGGTGCGCGGAGCCAGCCAGGCGACGGTCGGGTTCGATTTGACAAGATTGATCGCCCCATTGAAGGTGCGGGAGTTCTGCGTGGAGTTGACGATCGAGACGCCGCCCGTCGCCACGCCGGCCCAACCACCGGTAAAGCCCGGGTGGTGAAACACGGCCTTGTCGAACTCGCCGGAATCGACCAGGAGTTGGGCATCGGCGACCGGGACAGTTTTGGTCTCCTTGGGGCTGGTGACCGTGATCGTGGTCGCGTCGGCGGTAATCGCTCCCTGGGGAACCTGTGGCGCGGTCTTCTTCGTCACCTTCAGTTTGGCCGTGACGATAGCGAAGCTCTTGGAAGAGTTGAGTGTTTTGATCTTCGCCCATGGGACGACAATGCTGCCTGCCATGGCGCTGTTAAAGGTGATTCCGCCGCCGTCCGCCTTGACCAGCTCGCCGGTTAGTTGTTCGCCGTTGACGAAGACTAAGGTGTCGGCTGTCTCGGTCTGCGCGTGCACGGCAGTGGCAATCAGCGCCAGGAAAAGTAAAATTGCGGGTCGGATAGGAGATTTCCTCAAGACTTCTGTATGCGTCAGAATATCGGGTTTCGATGGCAATTGCGAGTATCCGGGTGACCGATCGGCCTTGAGTTGCCATCTGAACGGGTATGGCAAAAGAGTGGATAGAAACACTAACAGGCGAGATCAAGGAGAGGCATCGCGAGGTCGCAGCGGAGTTCAGCCGCGAGCAGCATCGTGCGGATGTCATTGCCGTGCAGGGGCGCATCTTCTTCAGCGACATGGTGCGGGCGCTGGATGACAACTTCACGCAGATCAAGAAGCTGCTGCAGGGCGATGCCACGTCGGCGGATATCGCGATGGTGTCCACGGGAACGACGCAGGTGCATCTGACGCGCAGTCGGTTTCCGTGGTTCGACGCGCACCTGGGGCACGAGAAAGAGGAGATCACGCTGGATTACGCCAAAGATGTCGGGATTTCGGCTGATCCAGCGACTGCTGAGCGGAAGATGGTGGTGTTCGACATCCACGTTTCGCCGGAGGACAAGCTGACGTTTGAGGACAAGTCGACCGAGTCTGTGCAGATTTTCGATGCGCCGGAAGATCTGGCGCGGCGCGTGACGGAGATTCTGTTCGAGGTTTAGCTGTCTTTGCGGTAGAGCAGGTTGCGCATAGCGTCGCGGCGGGCGGCGTTTGCCTCGCGGTCGGTATGCCCCTTAGATTGTTCGACTTCCGCTTCGGGCTCGCTGCAGGTTGGGCAGCGATTAGCGAATCCTGGCTTTCCGGGCTTTAGCTCGAACTCTTCTTTGCAGATGACGCAGACTTTGATTGGGAAGGCCATTTTAACCTCCATTTTACAGCCTACCCCCCTCCCCCATGGTTAGGTCCGAAAGTCCTGAAACTCAACCACCTAAAAGGGACGAAGTTTGCGAAGGGCCGAAGGGTCTGGCGCTATGCCGGGTGTTTTGGGGCTCGTTTTTGTCAAGTCCCCACAGGTTTGTTCAGACGCGGATGTTGTTCTCGCCGATGGTGGTGAAGACGGGCAGCAGGTTGGCCATGATCATGAGTTCCTTGATCCGGTTGCCGAGGTTGCGCAGCTCGATGGCGCAGCCGTGGGTCTTGCCATGCACATACAGCCGCAGCAGCGTGCCGATGCCCATGGAATCCATGTGGGTGAGTTCGGCCAGGTCGAGGATGATGCGCTTGTGGGTGGGGACGAGTTCGGCGAGCGGCCTGTAGAGCAGATCGGTGAAGCCGAGCACCAGCTTGCCGTGGCAGTGGACGACAGCCACCTCGCCGTGCTCTTCGATCGTGAGGGTGAGCGCGGGTGAGCGCAGGTGAGCGCGGGTGGGGCGGACATGGCGGCTCCGGGGGAGTGGATTTTGGGATAAGGGTAAACCATCGGCGGGCCGGACACTCTGCTTTTGTGTAGAGAGGCATCCTAATCCGAGATGATGAAGACACGTTCCCTGCCGGTGACGCCGGATGGTCGATATTTTGTGGTGCGGGATCGCCTTTGGCGGTGCGCGAATCCTGCGCTGAGCAGCGAGGAGCGTGAGGGGCTGGTCGGGGAGTTGATGAAGGCTCGGCGGGAGAAGGGTGTGGCGATGCGGGCTGGGGATTCCGCTGCGAGAGAAAAGGCGCGGGCGGCGGTGGACGACGCCAAGCGGCGTCTGGGGGAGCGAGGCAAGGTATGGTGGACCGATGGGGCGAAGGACTGGAACAGGCATATGGTTCGGAACACGCCTTATGCGGAGTGGCATGAGGGGCTGGGGCGGTCTACCTGAAAGCGGAGGTACACTGTTTACCACCTATGCACAGGTGCCGTCCTGCTACCATCAGGAAGCCGCGCTGCTTGTGGGAAAGTGAGCGCAAGTGAGGAAAACATGACACAGGAACTGACAGAACTCGTAGAGGCCGCGAAGGCCCGTCCCTTTCCTGAAGAAGAGCGCGAGGCACAGCGGCGCAGCTTCGCCTATGGGAATGCCAAGATTGAAAACAACCTCGTGACGTGGGAGATGATCGTCGAAGCAGACGAGCAGATCAAGGCAAGACTCGCGGGACGCTAGATGGCCGACGAGACGCGGCACAGTCAGGCTCTGGAAGCTGAAATTCTCACCGATCCGATGGATAAGGCTCGTAAAGAGTCTTTCAACGTCGTGGAGCAGTTCCGGGCTGTCTCCGATATGGTGGAGACGTTTCTCGATCCGCAGCGCCCATTCAAGTTGCGCCCGTCGCATTTGTTGCACCTGCATCGCGCGGCTCTGGATGGCATCTCGGCATATGCCGGCAACTGGCGGCCCGCAGGAATCGAGATCGGAGAGAGCAAACACGTTCCGCCCGCGTCGTTTGCCGTGCCGGGGCTGGTGGAAGAACTCTGCGACTATGTGAATGACATGTGGTCGACGAAGAGTCCGATTCATTTGGCCAGCTATGTGATGTGGCGGCTGAACTGGATTCATCCATTTACCGATGGGAATGGTCGAACTTCCCGGGCGGTCTCGTACCTTGTGTTGTGCGTGAGGCTTGGGACGCTTCTCCCGGGTAAATTGACGATTCCCGAACAGATCGAGGAAGATCGCAGACCATATTACCGAGCGCTTGAGGCTGCCGATGACGCCTGGCGTGAAAACACAATCGATCTGACCGCGATGAAAGACTTACTGAGCAGCATGCTGG
>JANXWZ010000155.1 GCA_025350865.1 Rhodanobacteraceae bacterium | reverse complement strand
TCATCGAAGAGATCGCTGTTGTAGTCGCACATGAATTCGAGGTTGTCGGCGGTCTCGATGACGTTGAGGAAGAGGTCGGTATTGACGAACTGCTTGGGGTTGGCGCGCATCTCGACGGCGAGACCGTCGAAGACTACGTTGGCACCGACTCGCTCGAGATTGAACTGGACCTCGATGAGCGGGAGACGTCCGGGTTCGCGATCCAGACGCAGCTTGCGGAGGAGGCTGCCGTAGGTGAACTCCTGATGGTCGTAGGCGTCGAGCAGCGCGGTCTTGGTTGTGCGGAGATGCTCGCGGGCGGTGATGCCGTCCGTCAGCTCGCTGAGCATCGGCAGGAAGTGGACGCAGTGGCCGACGAGGCTCGCGTCTTCGATGAGCGATTGGCCGGCGGTGGAGATGCCGACGACGACTTCGTCCTGACCGGTGAGACGGTGCATGAGGATCTGGAAGGCGGAGAGCAGCGTGACGTAGAGGGTGCAGCCGGCGCGGGCGCTGGACTTCTTGAGATCGTTGTAGAGTTCAGTGCCGAGATGGCCTTCGAAGGTGTTGCCACGGTAGCTCTTGATGAGCGGACGTGGCCGGTCGGTGGGGAGTTCGAGGCGAGGGGAACGGTCCTGAAATTTATCGACCCAGAAGACTTCGTTGGCGACGTATTCGCCGTCATGGTCGCGTTGACGCTCGCGTGTGGCGTAGCTGCTGAAGGGGAGCAGCGGGGCGAGGTCTTCGGTGTTCCCAGAGGTGTAGACGCGGCCAACCTCTTCGAGCAATTGGTTGGCGGACCAGCCGTCCAGCACGATGTGGTGCGCGGTCAGCATCAGGGCGAAGTGGTCGTCGGCTAGCTCGTATACGAAGGCGCGGACGAGGGGGCCGGTGGTGAGGTTGAAGGGTGTGCGGGCTTCGTGCTGGACACGCACGACGAGGGCTTCCCGCTGCTGCACTTCGTCGAGTGTGCGGAAGTCGACGAACTCCGGCAGGAGCGTGCAGGTATCGGCAATCTGCATGGTCTCGCCGTCTTCGCTGATTGTGCTGCGGAGGGCGTCGTGGCGGGCAAAGATTTTGGCAAGAGCGGAGGCGAGATCAGCCTTGCGGATTGCGCCGCGCAGATGGAGCGTGAGCGATTCGTTGAAGGCACAGTTTGCCTCGTCGTTGAGGGCTGCGGCCAGGAAGACCTCGCGCTGTGGCTCGGTGAGCGGGACTTCGGTGGGCGCGGTTGCGAGTGCGAAGTCATGCAGGTACGCACACTTTGGAGCTTCGGCGATGAGGGTTGGCAGCACGTTGCTGGCCTGCATCTCGATGATGGTCTCGCGGAAGGCGCGGTCGATGGCTTCGATGTCTGCAGCGGTGTGCGCAGTGGTGAGGAAGCAGGGGTAGCCTTCCTGAATGTGGATTCCCCTGGCGCGCATGGCGTAGTACAGCAGGCTGCCGAGGCGGGCGTCGTTGGGGAAGGTGAAGTAGAACCACGAGGCGAAGTGGTGGATGCGGCTGGGGACGCCGCGTTCGACGAAAAAGCGGTCGAGCGACTCGGCGAAAGCTGCGGTCTTTGCGTTGAGCGCGTGCTGCAGGGATGGACCTTGCTGCTTGAGGTGCAACAGAACGGAGCGGGCGGCGGCAAGCGCGAGCGGATGGCGGACGAAGGTTCCGGCGAAGAAGGTGACGCCGACCTCGGGGCCGGAGTCGTCGCCATACTGCCATGCGCCGCCGTCGAGCGCGTCAAGGTAGTTGGCTTTGCCGGAGAGTACCCCGATGGGATGGCCTCCGCCGACGACCTTGCCGTAGGTACACATGTCGGCGCGGATGCCGAGGAACTCCTGGACACCGCCGGGTGCGAGGCGGAAGCCGGTGACGACTTCGTCGAGGATCATGGCGGAGCCGGTCTCTTCTGTGATCTGACGGATAGTCCGGATGAACTCGAAAGGTTTGACTTCGGGATGGCGGGTCTGGACGGGCTCGATGATGACTGCGGCGATGTTGTCGGCGTTGGCGCGGAGGTATTCGAGCGAGGCGTCGGCACCGTATTCGAGCACGACAACATTGGTTACATTTGCCAGCGGGATTCCGGGGGCGACGGGCGCGCTGCCGCGGGGGGTATTGCGAATGAGCACTTCGTCGAACGTGCCGTGGTAGTCGCCGGTGAAGTAGACGATGACATCGCGTCCGGTGACGGTGCGGGCCACTCGAATGGCAGCCATCACGGCTTCGGAGCCGGTGTTGCAGAAGGTGACGCGCTCGTTGCCGGTGAGCTCGCAGATGAGGGCGGCGACTTCGGCGGCGAGCGGGGTCTGGGGGCCGATGGCTACGCCACGATCAAGCTGGTCGCGGACGGCGGCGACGACGAAGTCGGGCGAGTGACCGAACATGATGCAGCCGTAGCCGTTGACGATGTCGATGTATTCGTTGCCGTCGACATCCCACAGGCGCGTGCCCTGCGCGCGGTCGGTGATGAGTGGGTAGACGATCTCTTTCCACTGCGGGCGGAAGCCAGCGACGGCGCGGGGATCGGCGAGTTGGGCGCGGCCTGTCTGGGTAAGGGATTTGGACTTTGGTGTCTTCGCTTCGTAGCGGGCAATAAGCGCGGCGATGTAGCTCTGCTGGTCGTTGGTGAGGTCTTGCTGGGCTTTGGGCTGCGCGGTGCGGAAACGGACTTCGCCGTGGTCGCTGGAGGGCGGGGCGAGAGCTGCGCGGGTGGCGGGGAGTGACTGTTGACCGGCGATGGATTTGAGTGCCGCTACCTGGTCGTTGAAGAGCTGTGAGAGGGCGGCGATCTGGCTGGAGAGCAGGCGCTCGATTGGGCTCTTTGCCGGGTCCCACTCATCGCGGTGGGGCTGCGATGAATGGGGCACAGATTGTATTGGTGCAGGCTGGGCCGTGCAGGCTTCGGGGGGGAGGATGGAGTCGAGGTGGTCGGCCAGGCTGGCGATGGTCGAGAACTGTTCCATGAGCTGGCGGAAGGTGAGCTTGACGGCGAACTTCTTCTGGAGCGATTGCGTCGCTTGCGTGAGGAAGAGGGAGTCGAAGCCCAGTTCGAGGAACTGATGTTCGGCTTCGGCGGGCGTGGTCTGGATGCCGCTCAGATCGGCGAAGACGTTGGCGATTTCGGTGCGGAGGCGCATGGTGCGCGAAGCGTCGGGGATGGGCTGTGCGGCGGGTATCGGCACAGATGGTATATCGACAGGTTCGATTGCGGCGTTCAACGGCGACTCCTTGGCCGGAGGGGCGATCCAGTGCAGCTTCCGTTCGAAGGGATAGGTTGGAAGCGAGATGCGAAGGCGGTGCTCATGAGCGAAGACTGCGGGCCAATCGGGCAACACACCGGCATTCCACACGGATGCGAGCGCGCGTTCGATGGGCTCGGTCTCGGTGAACGAGGCGATGGCTACGCACTTCTCGGATGGCGCTTGCTGGATCGTGGGCGCGGTGAGAGTCTTGCCGGCGCCGATCTCGAGGAAGAGGTCGAAGCCGTCGGCGAGTAGGCACTCGAGAGCCTCGCGGTAGCGGACTGGCTGGCTGCATTGGCTGGCCCAGTATTGTGCGCTGGTGGCCTCGTCGGAGGTGATCCATGTACCGGTGACGCTTGAGACGATGGGTAGGCGGGGCTCGTGCAGGGCTAGCTTTGCTACCGCCGATTCGAACGCGCCGAGCATCGGCTTCATCATTGCGGAATGGAAGGCGTGAGAGGTGCGGAGGCGGCGGAACGCGATGCCGACCTGTTCGAGCTGCGCCTCGAGCTTTGCAATCGCAGCGATGGGTCCGGAGAGGATGGTTGCGCGGGGTGAGTTGAGCCCCGCAACGCAAACCTCTTTGGTTACAAATTGCTGGACCGCCGCTTCGTCGAGCCGCACCGAGAGCATAGCGCCGGGTTTGAGCGCCTGCATCAGCTTGCCGCGTGTGGCTACGAGGCGCAGCGCGTCTTCGCGGCTGAAGACTCCGGCGAGCGTAGCTGCGACGTACTCGCCAAGGCTGTGGCCGACCATCGCCTGCGGAGTTACGCCCCACGCTTGCCAGAGTTCGGCGAGGGCGAGTTCGGTTACGAAGATGGCTGGCTGGGCGAACTCCGTAGTTTCGAGTTGTGCGGCGGCTTCGGTGTTGGATGCGTCAGCGTACATCAGGCTGCGGAGATCGACACCGAGGACGGGGGCGAGGAAGTCGCATGAGGCGTCGACGCTGGCACGATATAAGGGTTCGGCGTCGTAAAGATCGCGGCCCATGCCGACGAATTGGGTGCCCTGTCCGGAGAACTGGAATGCGACCTTGTGTGCTTTGGATTTGGTTGCGCGAGAGACGGCGGCTAGCTGCTGGTGCGCGTCGGCGAGCGAGCCAGCGGCGATGGCGGCGCGGAATTCGTGGGGTCTGCGTCCGACGGCCAGGGTGAAGGCGGCGTCCGCCAGGGCTGTCTCAGGGTGAGTGGCGAAGTGAGCGGCGAGGTTTTGCGCTGCCTGAAGAGCGGCGACCTCTGTGCGGCCAGAGACGCAGAGGACCTGATGTTTGCGCGGTGATGGGCTGCTCTCCTGAGCCGGGGCCTCTTCGAGCACGACGTGTGCGTTGACGCCGCCAACACCGAATGCGCTGACTCCGGCGCGGAGGGGGGCCACACTGTCCCATGGTGAAGTTTCGGGCCGGAAGACGAACGGCGAATGGTGCAGGTCGATGTTGTGGTTCGGGCTGACGAAGTGGGCGAGGCCGGGGAGGGTGCGGTACTGGAGGGAGAGCGCGGTCTTGATGATGCCGGTGACTCCGGCGGCGCTGTCGAGGTGGCCGACGTTGCCCTTGGCGGTGCCGATGGTGCAGAAGGATTGGTCGCTGGTGGCGGCCTTGAAAACCTTGGTGAGCGCGACGACTTCGATGGGATCACCGAGCGGCGTGCCGGTGCCGTGGGCTTCAACGTAGGTGATGGTGGCGGGGTCGACTCCGGCCATGGCCTGTGCGGCAGCGATGACACGGGCTTGCCCTTCGACTCCGGGGGCCATGTAACCGGCTTTGACGGAGCCGTCGTTGTTGACCGCGAAGCCACGGATGACGGCGGCGATGTGGTCTCCGTCGCGCACGGCATCTTCGAGGCGTTTGAGGACGACAACGCCCACGCCGTGGCCGAAGACGGTGCCGGTGGCGTCGGCATCGAAGGGTCGGCAGTGGCCGTCGCTGGAGACGATCCCGCCCTCCTGGTAGACGTGGCCGCGTTCCTGCGGGAAGGTGATGGAGACGCCGCCGGCCAGCGCCATGTCGCACTGGAAGTTGAGCAGCGACTGGCTGGCCTGGCAGATTGCCACGAGCGAAGTCGCACACGCGGACTGTACGGTGACGACCGGCCCGCGCAGGTTGAGCTTGTAGGCTACGCGAGTGGTGAGGAAGTCTTTGTCGTTGCCGAGTGCGACCTGGAACTCGCCGACCTGGTAGTTGCCGGTGAGTTGGTCGAGGAAGGCACGGTCTTTGGCAAGGTTGGCAAGCAGATAGGTGTTGAGGCTGCATCCTCCGAAGAGGCCGATCTCGCCGTCATAGTCGGAGGACACATAGCCGGCGTCTTCGAGCGCGTTGGAGCAGACTTCGAGGAAGACGCGGTGCTGGGGGTCCATGTGATCGGCTTCGCGGGGTGCAATGCCGAAGTATTCGGCGTCGAACATGGCGGCGTCCTCGAGGATGCCGTGTGCTGCGACGAAATCGTTTCCCGGTTCAACGGGTGCGAAGCGGGTGATGGTGTCGCGGCATTGGACGAGATTGTCCCAGAACTCTGCGAGGTTGGCCGCGCCGGGGAAGCGTCCGGCCATGCCGATGATGGCGACGCCATCGAGCACTTCTGCCTCCAACTCGATCCTGGAGTCCGCAGCGGTCATTGGCTTGCGCTCCTCGTGGCGCGAACCCGGGCGAACGCCCTACGCTGCTTCTGGATGCGGGTCTGGAGGGTGTGGGATTCGAGAGTGGGAGCCGGGTCGACGGGGTCGGAGAGCCGCTTGGCAAGCGCGCGGATCGTGGTGTATTCGAACATCCAGGCCACGGGAATCTGGCGATCCAGTTGCTCTTGAATCCCGGTGCGAACTGCGATCAGCAGCAGCGAAGTTCCCCCAACGTCGAAGAAGTTATCGTCCAGCGACACGGCTTCGGCATTGAGGACGACTCGCCACACGTGTGCCACGAAGTCTTCCATCGAGGAAGGGGCTGCCAGGCTGCGGCGGTCCGGCAGGCTGCTGCCTGCGCTGGGCGTGGGTAGGGTAGTGCGATCGACTTTGCCGTTCGGCGTCAGGGGAAAGATGGCGAGACGCTGGTAGAAGGCTGGCATCATCTGCGCGGGGAGCCGTGTGGCGAGGAACGCGCTGATGTCGCGTGTTGTAGGTTCTTTGCCGACCTGGGCTACGTAATATGCTGCGAGTCGCGGGCTGCAGCCGGCCTCTGCATGGGCGATGACGCAGGCCTGGACGACTGCTGGATGGGTCAACATCGCGGTTTCAATTTCGCCGAGTTCGATGCGGAAGCCATTGATTTTGACCTGGCTGTCGCGGCGTCCGAGGTAGACGAGTTCGCCGTCCTCGCGGCGGCGGGCGAGGTCTCCGGAGCGGTAGAGCTTTGCGCCGATTGGGCCGAAGGGGTCGTCGCAGAAGCGTTCTGCGGTCAACGTTGGGCGGTTGAGATAGCCGCGCGCTACACCCGCTCCGCCTACGCAGATCTCGCCTTCCAGTCCGTCGCTGACGGGGCGTAGCTTGGCGTCGAGCAGATGGATCTGCATGTCCGGGATCGACTGTCCGATGACACTCTCGCGCTCACGGTCTGCGTCCTTGACTCGGATCCGACGGTAGGTCACATGCACGGTGGTTTCGGTGATGCCGTACATGTTGACGATCTGCGGCTTTTGATCGCCGTGTCGGGCAAACCAGGCGCGCAGGCTGGCTGGGGCAAGGGCCTCTCCGCCAAAGATGACGAGGCGGAGCGAGAGCCGGGCGAGCGGCATGGCAGCGTCCGCCTGATCGAGCAAGACGAAGGCCGAGGGCGTCTGGTTCAGGACTGTGACGCGCTCCCTGACCAGAAGCTGATGGAACTCCTCGGGCGAGCGGCTGATGGCGAAGGGCACGATCGCAAGGCGTCCGCCGGAGAGCAGGCAACCCCAGATCTCCCAGACCGAGAAGTCGAAGGCGAAGGAGTGGAAGAGTGTCCAAACATCGCTAGGGCTGAATTGGAACCATGGCTGGGTCTGGGTCAGCAGCCGAGCGACGTTGCCGTGGGTGACGACGACTCCCTTGGGACGTCCGGTTGAGCCGGAGGTGTAGATGACGTAGGCGGCGTCATCCTGCGACACGTATATGGGCTTTGGTGCGTGCTGGGCTCGACGGCTCATTTCTCCGACGAAGAGGAACTTAACGGTGACGTGGTGGAGTCGCTCGGCGAGGCCCGGAGTGGTGACGAGGGCGATCGGGCGGGCATCGGAAATGGTTTCGGCGATGCGGGCGACGGGATACCCGGGGTCGATGGGGAGATAGGCTGCGCCGCATTTCACGACGGCCAGCATGGTGGCGATCATTTCGACGGAGCGCTCAAGGCAGATGGCGACGATGCTGCCGGGGCGGGCGCCGGCGTCCAGCAAAGCGCAGGCAATGCGGTTTGCCGCGTGATTCAGCTCGGTATAGGTGATGGACCTTCCGTCGAGCGTGACTGCGGTCCTGCTTCCGAATTTGGAGCATACCTCCGCGAACATCTCGGGCAGTGAAGTGCCGGCGTGTAATTCGGTGTCGATGATCCGGTCCCCGGCGATTGCGGAAGGTGTACTCATGGCCCCTCAAAACGTAACTGTTGCGTGCTGCAAGATTGCTTGATTTACCGCGAAATTGGAATACACATTGCGGGTTAGCATGGTGCGACTAATGAATCGTTTGGCGCGCCGCGAATTCCACAGCGAGCAGGAAGACAAAGGCTAGTGTCATCTGGAGATCTTGTTTCAGTGGGCGGACTCCCTCGCGTACCGCTCCAAACTGGAAGACGCAGTAGAGCGGTAAATCGCCGGCGGCGACAGCCCAGACAGCCCCGCGTATTCCCCAGAAATGAAATGCAAGCGGGATGGCCGTGAGCATGGTGAAACAGTAGACCGCGTTGCCGACGGCGTTGTACTTCGACTTCCCGAGCGACAACAAGACGGGGCTGGTGGTCATGTACATCAACGTGTGCCAAAGGCCGATGGCGAGAATGGGGACCATCCAGGCTGCGTCATCGGCATAGACGGGTTTGTACAGCTTGCGGATCACGATATCGCCGAAGACGACCATCAGGCTTAGGAGTAAAGCGCCGATGGCCAAGACATAGCGGCGATAGCCCAGAAACTGAATCCGGAACTCCGGCATCGGCAGGTGGATGATCTTGGCAATGAACGGATAGCCGACGCGGTAGGAGAACGCATTGATGACGGAGCGCGGGACGTCGGAGATCTGGTACGCGATACCGTAGACGCCGAGCACGGCGAGCGGGACGAAGCGACCTAGGTAAAGGCGGTCGGCCTGGCTGGCGAAGAAGAAGAAGGCCGTGCCGAGGAAGATCCATTTGCCGAAATGCAGTATGTCTTTAAGCGCCGTACGGTCCCAGTGGAACTTGTTGCGGATGCCCGGGATCAGTGGCGAGTGGCTGAAGGCCATCTTGTAGACCAGCGAGGCGAGGTTGCCGACGATCAGGGCCCAGACGTTGCGCCAGTAGAAGGCACAGGTTAGGGTGACGACCAGTGCGACGATCTGGGTGGAGAATTCGACGAAAAACTGCATCTTGACGCCCATGTGGCGCGAGATGGTGAGCAGGCTGGTGCTGTTAAGGCCCTGAATGACCGTGCTGATGGCCAGGACCGTAAAGATCAGGGTCAAGCGGGGGTCGTGGTAGAACAGCGCCGCCGGCCAGGCGAGCAGGAGGGCAAGCAGCCAAAGGGCTCCACCGCGAAGGACCTGCAGCGTCCAGGCAGTATTCAGGAAGCTGGGCTCATCGCCGCGCTTGCTCTGGATGACGCTGGGGGCGAGGCCGATGTCGGAAAGCATGGTGATGCCGACGATCAGGGTTGTGACCAACGTCATCTGGCCCATGGCTTCGGGCAGCAGAAGGCGCGTGAGGATGTAGCTGTTGACCAGGCGGACTCCCTGGCCGGCTCCATACTGAATGATAGTCCAAAGAGTGGCGTTGAGCGCTCGCGATTCGAGTGCGCCCATCTGCACGGGAGACTGCTCACGTCCGGCGGGAGCTGGCGTTGGGTCGATCTCCGTCGGCGTTGCCAGAGCTTCTGCCATCTTGGGTTCGAAAATCCTCAGCTGACACGCCTTATAATTTACAGTTTCACCCGATAGAGCGCGGTTTGGATGAGCGTTCTGCTCGAAGCGAAGTGGGAGAAATCACTACAAAACCAGGGACTTGCATACCTTTTACCCTGCTCTCCAGTCTCGGCCACGGCCTCCCGCCGCAACCATCCCAAGTTAGTTGTAGCGGTTATGGGCGGTCGGTAACCTATCTAAAGTTTCAGCGGTCAAATGGGGTGACTGCGTTGAAAAAGTTCAGAAATTCCCTTGGACTGACAATCTTTTCGATGCTGCTTCAAATGGTGAGTTAGCATCGAAGGGGTAGGCGCAATTCCCGTGCTTGCACTCCGTATGTTGTCCTGATCGACAAAATGAAGCTATTGATGACAAGACACCGCAGCGAAGGCATTACCTCCAGGACTCTGGTGGTGTTGCTGTGCGTTGTGCTGATGCTTTTCGTCGGGGCGACTCAGGCGCTGCATAGTCACGCATCGAACGATGGCGCGAATCCGGGTTGTTCGCTATGTACGGTCGCCCATGTTTCGGCTTTGCCCGAACCGTCGCTGGTGGCTCCTTTGGCGGCGCAGCTGGTCGATTCGGTTACACAGGCCGAGCCGGTCTCCACGCCGCAACGCTTCTTTTCGTTTAGCCTCTACGTTAGACCGCCGCCTGTTTTGACCGCTCACGCCTGAGTGTGGTCGTAAAACAGCTTGTCTAGCCCGGAGGTCTCCCAATGCGCCCTATTTCGCGCAAGGTTTTCGCTTATCTCACCATCTTTTTGGTGGGATGTTCCATCCCTCTCTATTCTCAATCTGCCGGTACTTCTGGCACGGTGACGGGTTCCGTTACGGATTCGACCGGGGCCGCAGTGGCCGGTGCGACTGTGGTGATCCAGAACATCAAATCCGGGGTTGACCGCACCGTAAAAGCGGACGGTCTGGGACAGTTCAGGTTCCCCAACATTCCCTTCAACCTGTATCAACTGACGGCGTCGAGTGCTGGGTTCAGCGCCAACCAGCAGAGAGTAGATGTGCGTTCATCGGTCCCGCTGACGCTGACGGTGGTCCTCGCGATTGCTGCAGCAGGGGACTCGGTGACGGTCGAGGCGAGTGGCGGAGACCTGGTGGAAAACAGCGCCACCTTCCATGTGGATATTGATCGTGAGTTGTTCGACAAACTTCCGCTGGAAAGCCAGTCGTCTTCGGTCAGTTCTCTGCTCACCCTGGCATCGCCGGGGGTTTCGGCAGATTCCAACGGGCTCTTTCACGGGCTCGGCGATCATGCGGAAAATGCGTTTTATGTGGACGGCCAGCCGATTACAGACCAGCAAAGCAAGGTGTTTTCGAACCAGTTGCCGCTGTCGGCGATCCAGTCGCTCCAGGTGATATCGGGCGCGCCGCCGGCTGAGTTCGGCGAAAAGACTTCGCTGGTGGCGAGCATCACGACCCGATCGGGAGAGGGTGTCACGACACCCAAGGGCGAGGTGAGTGTGTCGTACGGCAGCTTCGGGTCGAGTACGGTTTCGGTCGATCACGCGTTTGGCGGCAAGCACTACGGCAACTTTGTCGCAGCCGATTTTCTGAACACCGGACGCTTTCTTGATCCGTCGGAGTTTGCGGTCATCCACGATAAGGGAAATGTTGAGAATTTCTTCGACCGAGTGGACTTCCAGCCAAACGTCAACAACTCGCTGCATGTGAATTTCGATGTGACACGATCCTGGTTTCAGACGCCGAACTCCTACGACAACCTGAATCTGCGGGACCAGACCGGAGCGCCAATTGGGAATACAGACCAGCGGGCAAAGATCGGCACGATCAACATCGCTCCCTCGCTGACCCATACGATCAGCGATACATCGCTTGTGAGCATCGGGACCTGGGTCCGGCGGGACCATTTCAACTATTACCCGAGCAAGAATCCTCTGGCGGACTTTTACGGCAATGGTAATTTGCAAACTGAGTCGATCTCGCAGGATCGATCGTTGACGAATGCGGGCGGCCGAGCCGACTTTACCTACGCCAAGGGAATCCATAACCTGAAAGCCGGCGCGAGCTATCAGCAGACGTTCTTGAATGAAAACTTCAACCTTGCGATCGTCGATCCGTTCCTGAACGCCCCTTGCCTGGATGCTTCGGGACAGCCGGTCATCGGGTTTACGAGCCCAGGCCAGTGTGCGGCGGCAGGTTTCAGGCCCAATACTCCCAGCAATCCGTTGGCAAGTGCGCCGTTCAACCCACTCCTGGGGTGTCTCGACATCACGCGGCCAAACCCCGCCATAGCTGACGGCTGCAAAGGTAGTCTGGCTGTTCCGTTTCTATTTCGGGGCCATACCGACGTCAAGCTGGCATCGCTCTACGCGCAGGACGCGTTGACGTTCGGCAACCTCTCAATCAACGTCGGGCTACGGGGCGATTTGTATAACGGCTTGTCGATTTCGCGCCAGCTACAGCCTCGGATGGGAGTGTCCTACAACGTGAGGAAGACTGGCACGGTTGTGCGCGCGTCCTACGCCCGGACCATGGAGACGCCGTTCAATGAGAACCTCGTGCTGTCGAGCAAGGGATGCAGCGATGTGGTGATTGCCGCATTGGTGCCATGCATTCCAGCAAACTTCAACGCGGGGTTCAGGAACGAATTTCATGCCGGGTTGGAACAGTCGCTCGGCAAGCATTTCACGTTCAACGGCGACTACCTGCTGAAGTACACTCACAGCGGGTACGACTTTTCGGTGCTGGGCGCGACGCCGATCACGTTCCCGATCGAGTGGCACAACTCCAAGATCAGCGGGTTTGCGTTTCGGACCGGGATGCCTAACTTCCATGGATTCAGCGCGTTCAACGTGATGTCGTCCGTGGCGGCGCGCTTCTTTCCTCCGCAGATCGGAGGTCTGGGCGCGACCAATAGCTCCGGCGCGCCGTTCCGCATCGACCACGATGAGAAGTTCAACCAGACGACAAACATTCAGTATCAGCGCAAAAAGGATGGACCGTGGGCCAGCTTCAATTGGCGTTACGACTCAGGAATGGTGGCCGGGAATGTTCCCTTTGCGGCGGATACGACGACTCCGGTCGACTTGACTCGCCTGACTGCGGATGAGCAGATGCAGGCCGGATTGCAGTGCGGCAACCAAAGCCCGACGCTCGCCGCTCCGCTGACTACCTGCGCGCCGTCGCAGTACCATTCGTCACTGGTGTCGATTCCGGCCCCGGGAAAAGAAAGCGACGACCACAACCCTCCCAGGATTGCGCCTCGCAACGTCTTCGACCTGTCGGTCGGGCAGGACAGCATCTTCCATTCGTTCCTGCGGCACTCCATTCTGCGCTCCGATTCGCAAACGCTGTCGGCCCAACTGACGGTGGTAAATCTCGCGAACAAAGTCGCACTTTACAACTTCCTCTCGACCTTTAGCGGAACGCATTACCTGACGCCACGGACTCTGACCGCTCAAGTAACGTTCCACTTCTAGCGACGGTCCAAGTAGAATGGATGAAAAGCCAGATGGAGGCAGATACCCTTGAAGGCCACAATCGTTTTTTTGCTAGCTGCGGTTGCGACCGGCAACGCACAGACTGCTGCAACTCCGCAGCAACCCACGCCACCACAGGTCAAAGACCAGATTACGGTCACTGCCGACCGCTCGTTGTCTCCGATCGGTGAAACGGCGAAGACGACGTATGTGTTGGAATCGACGCAAATTCATGAGTATCCGTCGGTTACGTTGGACGAAACGCTGCGCCAACATGCTGGCTTCGAGCTGTTTCGGCGCTCCAGCTACCGGGTGCAGAACCCGACCAGCGCCGGCATTTCGCTGCGCGGCTTGGGATCGACTGCGGTTAGCCGAACATTGGTACTGGAAGATGGCGCACCGCTGAACGATCCGTTTGGCGGATGGATCCACTGGAGCGAATCACCACAGCAGACAGTCCAGTCCGTACTGCTGGTGAGCGGCGGCGGCTCGGATTTGTACGGTTCGTCGGCGCTCGGCGGGGTGATCGACGTAATTCCGGTGACGGCTTCGCCAACGCGGCTCGATCTTTCTGGAGTTGGCGGTTCGCAATCGACGTCCGATGTGACTGGAACCCTCACGCAAACAACTCACTTTCTGGATGCTCTGATTGCGGGCGAGTCGCTGCGTACTGCGGGTTACATCCTGACTGACCCAACCATCATCGGCGCCGCCGACGTGCCGGCAAATGTGACCAGCCAAAGCTACCGTACCGAGCTTGGCCGTCGCGACCATCACTCCGACCGAATTTTCCTGACCGGCGCTTTACTGAACGAGTCGCGTTCGAACGGGACGCCGCTCACAACCAACGCGACCCGCTTGTGGCGATATCTCGCCGGTTTCGACCCGCCGGATACCGGACGACTCTCCAGCCGGGTGCGGGCGTTTGGTTCCAACGAGGGCTATCGGCAGAGCTTTTCTTCCATCGTCGCGAGCCGTGCCACGGAATCGCTGACACGTTTGCAGCGGGTCCGGTCGCAGGAGCTTGGTGCGACGGCCGATGGCACGCTGCACTTCAGCCATGCCGCAGCAGTGGTGGGTGCTGATATCAGGGATGTTCGTGCGACCGACGATGAAACGCCAATCTCCAAGGGACTGCCGAATGGCCGCGCAAATGTGACCGCACGGCAGCGGTTCATCGGCGGCTTCGGGGAACTGATGGGTGAGTACAAGGGGTGGTCGGGTGCTGCATCGCTGCGGGCTGACCGTGCGTCGAACCTGGACATCGTGCAGGTGACGACTACCACGACACGGCCGGCAGATCGGACAGAGATTGTGCTCAGCCCACGTGTCGGTGTGGTCCGCAGGCTAGGCACGCATGCGGACGTCCATGCGAGTGGATTCAGGGCATTCCGCGAGCCCTCGATGAATGAGCTCTATCGGACGGGGCAGGTGGGTTCGCAGACGACGCTGGCCAATGCTTCGCTACTCTCGGAGCGGGCAACCGGTTGGGAGATTGGGACCCAGGTCGTGTCGCAGGGCCGGATGAGCCCAACCTTCCACGCCACCTATTTCTGGACAGAGATCAATCGGCCAGTGTCGGCGGTACTGGTTTCGCAGACGGCCACGACGATCACCAACATGAGACAGAACCTGGGCCAGATTCGCAGCCGGGGCGTGGAATTGAGCGGCGAAGTTCATCCCATCCGCGCCGTCTCGGTCACGGTGGGCTACCAGTACGCAAATGCTACTGTGACGAAATTTTCGGCCTTGACATCGCTGGTAGGGAACTGGATCCCCGAGGTTCCTCGGCAGTCCTTTACGGGCCAGATCCATGCAGTGAACAAGCGGCTGGGAGAGCTTACCGTTGCGGCCCGTGCGAGTGGGATGGCGTTTGACGACGCCGGAAATCAATTTGCGTTGAGCGGCTTCTATTCGCTGGATGTTTCGGGACACCGTGCCCTTGGGCGCTTTGTCGACGCGACTTTTCTGGTCCAGAACCTGACGAATGAACGGCCGCAGGTGGCGCGGACTCCGACACTAACGCTGGGTAGTCCGATCTTCGCCGAGGCTGGGTTGAAGCTGCACTTCAGCCGCGCGAAAACAGGCGTCAACCCGTAAGCTCCTCGTCGCTGGTTTGAACGATTGCTGCGCTCTCGACAGATTGGTGCGCGAGGGTGTGTCCGGCTGCGACCGCGATGAGACATACCGTAACGGACACTATGACATTGACCATCGCTCGGACCCATGCGCCGGAGCGGAGCAGGTCGAAGGTCTGCAGGCTGAACGCTGAGAATGTCGTGAAGCCGCCGCAAATTCCGACCATGACGAAGATGCGTATGTTCTCCGATACCGCGTACTTGCCGCTCGCCAGGGTGAGGGTTCCGAAGTAGCCGATCACGAAGCAGCCGATAATGTTGACGACGACCGTTCCCCACGGAAACGAACCGCTGACGGGCGTCATCATACGAGACAACCCGTACCGCAGCACGCCGCCAAGTGCACTGCCCAGCGCTACCCAGAGATAGATCATGCCAACATGCTACACGTCATCACTTGGCTGGGTGCGCGGCGTCGAGAGCGAGGTTCAGGGCGAGGACGTTGACGCGAGGTTCGCCGAGAATGCCGAACTGCCGCTGCTGAATGTTGGCCTGGACCAGCGCCTGGAGGTCTGCCTCACTGACGCGGCGCAGGGGAGCGATGCGCGAGACCTGGTACATCGCCGCTGCGGGGGTGATGTCGGGATCGAGGCCCGAGGCGGAAGCGGTAATCAGGTCGACGGGGACGGGGCCGGACGTCGTCTCAGACGCTACGCTTTGGTGGACGCGGTCGACGAGGGCCTTGCTGGTCGGGCCCAGGTTCGAGCCGCTTGAATTGGCCGCGTCGTACCCGGTTCCTGCGGCAGAGGGTCGGCTGTGGAAGTACGCGGGTCCAGTGAAAGCCTGGCCGATCAGCTTCGACCCGATGATCTGTCCGTGGGCGTCGTAGACGAGCTGGCCGTCGGCTTTATCGCGAAGCACAGTGTGCGCAATTGCAGTTACAAATAGCGGGTAGACGATGCCGAGTGCGATAGCTGTGATGACGGTGTATAGCAGCGACGTGACGAGATGCTTTTTCATGTGGTCCTCGGTGAGAGTGGGGCAACTGCGAATGCAACGACAACAGCAGATCCCTTCGGGATGACAAACAAAGGGAAGGTTCCTGGCTTACGCCAGATGGACGGCGACGATCAACAAGTCGATTGCCTTGATCCCGATAAAGGGGACGATGATGCCGCCCAATCCGTAGACCAGCAGATTTTTCTGCAGCAACGCCGCAGCCGACATTGCTTTGTACGAAACACCGCGCAGCGCCAGTGGAATCAAAGCGACGATGATCAGCGCGTTGAAGATGACGGCGGAGAGGATCGCCGACTCGGGCGAGTGAAGCTGCATGATGTTGAGCTGGTTGAGGACGGGGAAGACGCCTGCGAACATTGCCGGAATGATGGCGAAATACTTGGCGACGTCGTTCGAAATGGAGAATGTTGTCAGCGCACCGCGGGTCATCAAGAGTTGTTTGCCGATGGCAACGATCTCGATGAGCTTGGTCGGGTTGGAGTCGAGGTCGACCATGTTGCCGGCTTCCTTGGCAGCCTGTGTGCCGGAGTTCATGGCGACGCCTACGTCTGCCTGAGCGAGCGCGGGAGCGTCGTTGGTGCCGTCGCCGGTCATGGCGACGAGCTTGCCCTCGGCCTGCTCGCGCTTGATCAGGTCCATCTTGTCTTTCGGCTTGGCCTCGGCGAGGAAGTCGTCGACACCGGCTTCGCGTGCGATGGCGGCGGCGGTGAGCGGGTTGTCGCCGGTGATCATCACGGTTCGGATACCCATCGCGCGGAGTTGCTCGAAGCGCTCTTTCATGCCTCCCTTGACGATGTCTTTGAGATGGATGACGCCGAGGGCGCGGCCATTTTCGGCAACGACCAGCGGTGTGCCGCCGCTGCGTGCGATGGTCTCAACGCTGGCGCGAACCTCGGCCGGCAGGCTCGATCCCATCTCCTGTAGATAATTCGCTATAGCATCGACGGCGCCCTTGCGAATGCTGCGCCCGTCCATGTCCAGGCCGGACATTCGGGTGGTTGCGCTGAACGGGACAAAAACAGCGTTGAGGTTAGCCAACTCTCGACCGCGGAGGCCGTACTGCTCCTTGGCCAGGACGACAATGGACCGGCCTTCGGGCGTCTCGTCGGGCAGGGAAGAGAGTTGTGCGGCGTCGGCGAGCTGACCACTTGAAACGCCGGGCGCGGGCACGAATTCACTTGCCTGGCGATTGCCGATGGTGATGGTGCCGGTCTTGTCGAGCAGCAAGGTGTTGACGTCGCCTGCGGCCTCGACGGCACGGCCCGACGTTGCCAAAACATTGTGCTGCACAAGGCGGTCCATGCCCGCGATACCGATCGCCGAAAGCAAGCCGCCAATCGTAGTGGGGATGAGGCAGACCAGAAGTGAGATGAGGACGAATACAGTCTGCGGCGCGCCCGAGTACATGGCGAACGGCTGCAGCGTGACCACGGCCAGAAGGAAGATGATGGTGAGGCCGGCCAGCAGGATGTTGAGTGCAATTTCATTTGGCGTCTTCTGCCGCTCGGCTCCTTCTACCAGCGCGATCATGCGGTCGAGGAAGGTCTCGCCGGGGTTCGACGTAATGGAGATTTTGATCATGTCGGAGAGGACGCGGGTTCCTCCGGTCACGGCCGAGCGATCACCTCCGGCCTCGCGAATCACCGGTGCGGATTCGCCGGTGATCGCGGATTCGTCGACCGATGCGACACCTTCGATGATGTCTCCGTCGCCGGGAATCATCTGGCCCGCGACCACCTGGACCACGTCTCCGGCGCGGAGTTGCGAGCTTGGAACCTCTTCGATTCCTGCCTTGCCGACGCGGAAGGCCGTGGTCTCAGCCTTGGCCTTGCGCAGCGCATCGGCCTGGGCTTTGCCGCGTCCTTCCGCCATGGCTTCGGCGAAGTTGGCGAACAGCACCGTGAACCAGAGCCACAACGTAATCTGCAGGTCGAAGCCGAAGTGACCGACGTGGCGGAGGGTATCGGAGATGAGCAGGATGGTGGTCAGGACGCTGCCGACCTCAACCACAAACATGACGGGATTCTTCATCATGGTCTGCGGGTTCAGCTTGACGAGGGCGTCGACGCTGGCGCGGCGCATGATGTTGGGATCGAAGAGCGACTTGCGATTTCTGTGTTCGTGGGTGGACATCTGCAACTCCTTAGAAGCTCTTGCCCGCGGCCATCAACAGGTGTTCGAGGACGGGACCGAGCGCGAGCACGGGGAAAAAAGTGAGTGCGCCGACGATGACGATGACGCCGGTGAGCAGGATGGTGAAGAGCGGCGTCGTAACGGGGAAGGTTCCCGCCGTTGCCGGGACGCTCTTCTTTGCAGCAAGATTTCCCGCGATGGCGAGCATGGGGATGAGCATGAGGAAGCGGCCGATGAACATCGCGATGCCAAGGGTGGCGTTGTACCAGTGGGTGTTGGCGCTGAGGCCGGCGAAGGCGGAGCCGTTATTGCCGGTGGCCGAGGCGTAAGCGTAGAGGATCTCGGAGAGGCCGTGTGGGCCGTGGTTGGTGAGGCTCGACAGGCCAAGGGTGGGCGAGAGGACCGCGACCGCCGCGAAGCCGAGGATGACGAGCGGGAAGATGAGCAGGTAGAGCATCGCCATCTGGATGTCGTAGGCTTCGATCTTCTTGCCGAGGTATTCGGGGGTTCGACCGACCATGAGGCCCGCGATGAAGACGGAGAGGATGACGAAGATCAACATGCCATACATGCCGGCACCCACTCCGCCGAAGATGATCTCGCCGAGCAGGATGTTGACCAGCGGAACCATGCCGCCGAGGGGAGTGAAGGAGTCGTGCATGGCGTTGACCGCGCCGCAGCTTGCGTCGGTGGTGACGGTGGCGAACAGGGCGGAGTTGGCAATGCCGAAGCGGACTTCCTTGCCCTCCATGTTGCCGCCTGCCTGCGTGGCCGAGGCTGTTTGGCTCGTGCCAGCCAGAAGCGGGCTGGGTTGCGATTCAGCCCAGTAAGCGGTGAGGACTCCCGCGAGGCATAGCACCGCCATCGCGGAGAAGACGGCCCAGCCGTGTCTGGGGCTGCCGGTCATCTGGCCCAGCGTGACCGTGAGGCCAGCCGGGATGAGGAAGATCGCGAGCATCTGGAGAAGGTTTGAGAAGGGAGTTGGGTTTTCGAACGGATGCGCACTGTTGGCGTTGAAGAAGCCGCCGCCATTGGTGCCGAGCATCTTGATGGCTTCCTGCGATGCGACGGGGCCTTGCGCGATGGACTGCGTGGTGACGTCCGTGGTGGTGGATTTTCCATCTGTGCCTGTGGCAGTTACTTTTTGCGCTTCGACAAGTTTGGCGGTGTCGTAGGGCTTGAAATTCTGAATGACACCCTGGGATACGAGCGCGACGGCGAGGAGGGTGGAAAGGGGCAGCAGCACCCACAGGATGCCACGCGTCATGTCGACCCAGAAGTTGCCGAGAGTCTTCATCTCCTTGCGGGCGATGCCGCGGATGAAGGCGATGGCGAGGGCGAGTCCGACGGCGGCCGACCAGAAGTTATGCGTGGCCAGGCCCACCATCTGGGTGAGGTAGCTCATCGTGGTTTCGGGCGTGTAGGCCTGCCAGTTGGTATTGGTGGTGAAAGAGATTGCGGTGTTCCAGGCGAGGTCCGGAGCGACTCCTGGAAGATGCTGCGGGTTCCACGGAAGATGGCCCTGAAGGCGTTCAACGAGGTAAGTGAGGATCGCCGTTACCGCGCTGAACATCAGCATGGACACGAGATACTCGGTCCAGCGCATCTCCTCGTCGGGAGCGACTCCGGTGGCCGCGTAAAGCAGCTTCTCAATCGGGGCGAAGATGGGGTCGAGCCAGGTGCGGCGGCGCTCGAAAACCAGCGTGAGGTAGGTGCCGATGGGCCTTGCGAGGGCAAGGATGAGGATGCAGAAGAGGCCGATCTGGAGCCATCCATTGGTGGTCATTAGAATTTCTCCGGACGAAGCAGGGCGTACACCAGGTATGCCATCAAGGCGATTGCAAGTGAAAGCAAGAGTATGTTTTCGATCATGGCTTGGGCGTCGCTTTCAGACGGTCGCAGGCCGTCACGTAAAGGTGCGCGATACCGAAGATGAAGAAGGTGAGGGTGAGGAAGATAAGGTCCGGCATAGGATGGTCTCCCGTCAGTTAGAAGTGGTAGGTGATGTCGCCAGCTACGACGAATTGGGTCTTCTTGGTGCCAAGGTCGTAAGCCGCAAGATCGTAGGAGTGTTCCAGGCGGATCTCGGGGCGGAAGAGGATCGTCGATCCGATCCAGTGGCCGTAGCTGAGTAGGTGCTCGGAATATTTGGTGGTAAATCCGGTGCGCTGACCTTTGATGTCGTCCACGAATTCATTTCGAAACGACCAGTAATTATGTGAATTGTGTTCGTATTCGAGGTAGTTGACGACGGCCACTTCCGGCGCGAAGCAGGTCTTTTCGCCGAAGGAACAGAAGGCTCCATTGGCTCCTGTTTCGGGTGCGATCGGATTGGCGACATTTCCGCCGATGTTCGGCACCTGCCGCTCATACATAAACCAGGCTTCGGTATCGGTGTGCCACTGCGAATTGATCTTGTGATACCAGGTTTCGTAGTAGCCCTGAAGGTTGTTGTAGGCGTACTTGCCGTCGTTGAACGAGTTGGCGCAGGTGTAAAGTGCGTCGCCGCCCTGGTGCCAGGTGTAATCGACACAGGCTGTTCCGGTAGGCTTGACGTCCTTGGTCCACGGAGCGACATCGTTGCCGCCGGAGAAGCCGGCTTGCACCAGCCAATGGTCCGAGAGCTTGACGCTGGCGACGATGCCGGTCTGGGTGTAGGGATCGATCGTGTAGAGCAGGGAGTGGGAGTAGGTGTAGTTATTCGGGGCGAGCTGGGCTTCGATGTCCGGGAGCGAGATATAGCGGCCGATGCGAACGTTCATTCCCTTGGCGACATGCGGAAAGTAGATGTCGACGTAGTACATGACGGGGTCGTAGCCGTACTCGTGATTGCGCGCGAGTAACTGCTGCGAGAAGACACCCTTGGCGGTGGTGTAGCGATAGTCCTGCCCGTAGAGTTGCGCAAAGCGGAAGCCGTAGTCGATATGGTCGGTCTGCACGGTGTCCGGCAGACGCTCGACGTACAAGACTTCCTGATCGGGCGTGACGCGGTTCGGGTTGTAATAGTAGGAGGCAGGGGAGTTGGCGCCGTCGCCTTTGTTTGAGGTGCTGACGTTGAAGCCGCCATTGAGCCAGCCGTAGACCTTGATGCGGCTTTTGTTGCCATTCAAGGCCTGCATCAGCGGATAGGTCTGGGTATCGGGTGCGCCGATGGTGGGTGCGCCGCCTACGGAATAATCGGAGCTGGGGAAGGGAGTGGAATCAAGCGGAGCAGCGTATCCGCGACGCTTCGGTGTTGGGTCGGACGACGGTGCGGGCTTCCAATCCTCGCGGTAGGCGGCTGCCAAACGCTCGAAAAAGTTGCCAGATTGCAATGCCTGCGCCGCAATCATTGAGGGAGTGGAGGGTGGCGTTGCGGAAGGAGCTGGAATATCCGTTGCTGAAACCTGGGCCGAGGCGATCGTACTAACGAAAAACAGGGTGAAGACGAAGATACTGCGTAACATCCGGGAACCTCTACCTTCCCAGTAGATCGCCTGGAGGCGTAGAAAGTCCGTAGGAAACCCGTTAAGAAGTTGTAAGTCTGTTATTCCGTTGCGCGAAAGCGGTAGCCGATCCAAGGCTCGCTTTCAATGTAACTTGGGCCTTCTGGGACATCGATTTTCTTCCTCAATTGAGCGACGAGGACGCGCAGATATTCCGGCTGGTTGTTGCCTGCCGCTCCCCAGATTGCGCGAAGCAATGTCTTATGGGTCATCACGCGACCAGCGTTCTGCATGAAGAGCAAAAGAAGATCGAACTCCTTGGGAGTCAGATGGACCTCCTGCCCGCGAATTGCAACACGGTGTGCTTCGCGGTCGATGGAGAAGTCGCCTTCGGTAAGGATAAGTTCGATGGGCTCCGCGGGGCGGGCGCGGCTGCGCCGTAATTGGACCCGTACCCGTGCCAGCAGTTCGGGCGTGCTGAAGGGCTTGGTCATGTAGTCGTCGGCTCCGGCGTCGAGCGCTTCGACCTTGGTCTGGTCCTGCTCGCGGACGGAGAGGACGATGATGGGTGTATCGCCGAGTTGGCGGATGG
>JANXWZ010000124.1 GCA_025350865.1 Rhodanobacteraceae bacterium | reverse complement strand
TATTAAAGTGGTACGTGAGCTGGGTTCAGAACGTCGCGAGACAGTTCGGTCTCTATCTGCTGTGGGCGTAGGAGATTTGAAGAGGGCTGTCCTTAGTACGAGAGGACCGGGATGGACGAACCTCTTGTGTTCCAGTTGTCTTGCCAAAGGCACGGCTGGGTAGCGAAGTTCGGTTGTGATAACCGCTGAATGCATATAAGCGGGAAGCACGCTCTAAGATGAGATCTCCCAACCCAAAAGGGAAATGAAGGGCCCAGGAAGACCACCTGGTTGATAGGCTGGAGGTTGAAGCGTGGTAACACGTGTAGCTTACCAGTACTAATCGCCCGTTCGGCTTGTCCATAGAATTTACTCTGCGCAGTGAGTCAACATCCACTGTTCTAGAGCACATTCAATAACAAGCTTTGTAGTTATATCTTTTGGATAAAACGCGAAACAAAATGCACGTGTAAGTGTCTGCTCAATCTATTCAGTTGTGGAAGATCGCGAGAGCGAAATTCTTAAGTTTGCCGGTGAGTTTACCGCGAGGGTCACACCCGTTCCCATCCCGAACACGGAAGTTAAGCCTCGTTGGGCCGATGGTACTGCACGCGTAAGTGTGTGGGAGATTAGGTGATCGCCGGCATATTTCAGGAAAGGCCCACTCTTCGGAGTGGGCCTTTCTGCGTTCGCAATCACTCCTACCATCGGATGGCTGAAACGACGAATATTGTCCGTTGCGACCTCTCGAGCGACCTTATCGAATGCCATAATCAGATATGCCGTCCTTGTGGCTCCCCTCTTCATGGTCTCAGCGCCTCGCCGAACTTACCTCTCCCTCCGCCGACTTGAAGGCCGCCCCTTTGCGCCGCGATGTTCGGTCACTTGGCACGTTGCTGGGTGCCGTCCTTCGTGAGCAGGCTGCAACAGGAATTTACGAAGCTGTAGAAGGTCTGCGCCAGGCCGCCCGCGATCGCCGCGAGCGTGACGAAGAGGGTTCGCCGCGTCCGGCGGACGACCTTGGCCCCATGCTCGCCCGCGTGAATCAGCAAGCAGGTGATCCCGTCCGCGCCTACCAGCTTGCCCGGGCCTTCTCTCTCTACTTCGAGCTGATCAACCTGGCCGAGACAAATCATCGAAAGCGCCGCCGCCTCGCGCATGAGCTTGAATCTGCCAGCCAGCCCGCGATGTGGCGGCCGGTTCAGAAGCCAGTTCAGCGCGGCGCTTTGCGTGGAACGCTTCGGGCGATGCGGGTCGCGGGTGTGGACCTCCCTCAGACCCTGCGCCTGCTCAGTCATATCTGTATTACGCCCGTCTTCACGGCGCACCCGACCGAGGTTGCACGGCGTTCCGTGATGTTCAAGCGCCGCCGCATCTCCGATCTGCTCGAGCAGCTCGACCGCATTCCAATTCCTTCTGCGGAGTTGGAGTCACTCGAAGCCTCGCTGATGGCGGAAATTACGGCACTCTGGCAGACCGATGACGTCCGGAGCGCTCGCCCTACCGTGCAGGACGAGATCCGCATGGCCCTGGACTACTTCGAGTCGTCGCTCTTCGACACGCTCCCGGTCCTCTATGCCGAGATCCAGCACGCCCTCGCGGCCGAGTTTTACGAGTCCGCCGCGAGCATCCCCGCCCTCGCCGACCTTCCGCTTCTGGTCTCGTTCGGCAGCTGGATCGGTGGCGATCGTGACGGCAATCCCTTTGTAACTCCGGCGACCACCCGCGAAGCTCTTGCGATGTCGCGTGATCTGCTCAACGCCCACTATCTTCGCCGTCTTCAAAATGTTTTTGACCAGCTCGCGACCTCCACGCAACAAGTTCCCGTCTCGGCGGCTCTGTCCGGAAAGCTCGAAGTCTATCTCGATTCTGTCCGCTCTGTCGGCGCCAACGGCCCGGACTTGCGCCTGGTCGACCGCTTTACCCACGAATACGTCCGCCTCTTTATCGCTTGCATCATGATTCGCCTCGGCGGCAGTGCGCAATCCTCCGCGACCGCACCGGCCCCGGCGCCTGCGTCCTCGCGCCCCCTCCCACCCTACCTACGGGCCTCCGAATTCATCGCCGATCTCGTCACGGTCCGCGACAGCCTCAACCAAAACCGCGGTCGCCGCCTTGCGGTCCTGCTCATTGACCCACTGCTCCTTGAAGCCCGGACCTACGGTCTTCACCTCCAGGCGCTCGATATCCGCCAACACGCCCGCGTCCACGCGGTGGCCATCACCGAGCTGTCCGCCATCAACCCCGCTAGTTTGCCCTCTGGCAGCGAAGCGGAGCGATCAGCGGTTGACATGGTGCTTCCCGCATCTCTTAGTCCTCAGTCCGCCGAGGTCCTCGACACCTTCCGAACACTTGCGGAACTCAAGCTTGTGTCTCCGCCCGAGGCTCTACCACGTTACGTCATCTCTGGTGCGACCTCCGCCGCCGATATCCTCAACGTCATCCGCCTGGCCCGAATCGGAGGAGTCATCGTCGAAGGCTCACCCGACGACCCCGGCCTGCAGCCCGTCCCCCTCTTTGAGTCCATTGAAGATCTCCGCAACGCCTCAGCCATCTGCCACCAGCTATGGTCCTCCGCCGCCTACCAACCTCTGCTTGAAAGCTGGCACAGGACGCAGGAGGTCATGCTCGGCTACAGCGATTCCAACAAAGATGGCGGCATGATCACCTCGACCTGGGAGATATTCAAGGCTCACCGCGCGCTGCACACTGCCGCCCGCGAGACGGGAATCAACCTCCGCCTCTTTCATGGGCGAGGTGGTACCGTGGGCCGCGGCGGCGGGCCCACCCACCGAGCCATCTTTGCGCAACCCATCGCCAGCTTCAACGGTCAGCTACGCATCACCGAGCAGGGCGAGGTCCTCAACTGGAAGTACAGCGACGTTATCCTTGCCGAGCGCAATCTCGAACTCATGATCGCGGCCGCGCTCGACGCCCTCGCCCGCCCCTCGCTCGCCCAGGATCCCAACAACTCGCACCTCACCGGCCTCCTCCCGACTGACTGGGAGAGAACCCTCGACATTCTATCGGAATCCTCATACAGCTTTTACCGGCAGCACATCGTCGACTCGCCCGACACCTTCACCTACTTCGAGCAGGCTACGCCGGTCGCTGAGTTAGAGCATGCCCGCATCGGCTCCCGCCCCGCCAAACGCACCGACTCCAGCTCCGCCCGGAAGCGCAGTATGGAAGATCTCCGAGCCATTCCGTGGGTCTTCGGCTGGATGCAATCCCGCCATCTTGTGCCCGCCTGGTTTGGCGTCGGCCATGCGCTTTCGGCGTTCATCGGGGAGGACCCGGAAAGGCTCGTCCATCTCCAGAATATCTTCAAGTCCTTCCCGCTGTTCATCGACATCATCCGCAACGTTGAGATGGCGCTCGCCAAAGCCGATTTCGGCATCGCGATGCTCTACGCCTCACTTGTCGAAGACGAGGGAATCAAAGACCGAGTCTTCTCCATGCTCGAAGCTGAATTCAATCTGACAGAGAAAATGGTTCTCGCGGTAACCGGCCAAACGGCATTGCTGCAGACCAACCCGGTGCTTGAGCAATCGATCCGCCTGCGCAACCCGTATGTCGACCCGATGAGCCTCCTACAGGTGGAGCTGATCCGACGGAAGCGTGCCGCCGCCGAACCGGACGAAGCCCTTGACCGCGCCATCACCGCAACCATCAACGGCATCTCGGCGGGTCTGCGCAATACCGGCTGATGGCTTGTACAGGTTGCATTTCCAGCCGCAGTTATAAAGTTTGCTGCGGAAAATAAATAAAGTTCACTCCTGCAACTAATTCTTATTGACTCTCACAACGCCAATAGTTATCGTTCTCTCCGCCCATGTTTTCGTGCTGAAACCGTTTCCAAAGCGGGTGAGCCGGGCAAATTCGGAGGCACCATGTTCAAACGCATCGTCACAGTTTTCATCCCCATCCTGCTCTTTGCCTTCGGCATTGTTCCTGGAGCCCAAGCCCAGACCTCGCTCGGCCAGATCGCAGGCACCGTCACCGACGCCAGCGGAGGTGTCGTCCCGGGCGCCAGCATCACCATCACCAATCTCGGCTCGCAGGCCAAGCGCGCCGTACAATCCGGCACCAATGGATATTTCATCGTCACCAATCTCCCCATTGGCGACTACACCGTCGAGGTCGCAAGTCCACAGTATCGCGGCGAAAAGCGTAGCGGCTTCAGCGTCGTCGCCGATGCCCACCTCAGCGCCGATTTCCAGCTTCAGGTCGGTGCAAATACCGAGGTCGTCACCGTCGAAGCGGTTCAGGGCGAGACCCTCAACACCACCTCCGGCGAAGTAGCTCACGTCATCGATCAGAAGGAAATCGAGACCCTCCCCCTCAACGGCCGGAACTACACCCAGATCCTCACGCTCATCCCCGGCGCCGTCGTCACGAACCCTGACATCTTTGCCATCACCACTGGCCTCAACTCCGGCAATCAGGTCATCAACGGCAACCGGTCTGACTCCGCGAACCTCACGGTCGACGGCGCTTTCAACCAGGCCTCCGGCTCTAACGGTTCGCTTATCAACAACGTCGGCCCGGACTTCATCCAGGAAGTCAAAATCGCGACATCCAACTTCTCTGCCGAGTACGGGCGCACCTCCGGCCCCGCCTTCTCCATCATCACAAAGGGCGGAACCAACCGCTGGCACGGCGTCGCATTCGAGGATCTTCGCAACAACATCTTCGACGCCCGCCCCTTCTTCTCCGACGTCAAAACCCATCTCCGCTTCAACAACTTCGGCTTTGGCGTCGGCGGCCCCATCCTCCACGACAAGCTCTTCTTCTTCGTCGGCCAGGAGTACAAGCGGCTTCGCCAGCGCAACCTTCCCACCAAGTTCAGCGTTCCCAGCACTCCGCTGCTGAACGGCGACTTCTCCGGACTCCCGCAACTTGTGTTCCCCGGCACCAAGACGCCGATTCCCAACAACAACATCGCATCCCTCATCACGCCGGACGGCAAGGCCATCGCCAACGTCTACCGCACCATGGAAGCCCTCGGAGCGTTCACCGATTCCCCCGCCGGCCTGTCCGCCCTGCCGACCAACAACCTCGCCCTCAGCCCATCCAACCCGCTGGACTTCCGCGAGGACTTCGTCCGCCTGGACTTCAAGATCAACGACAAGAACAACATCTACGGACGCTGGATCAGCGATCATAACTCCCTGCTGGACCCCTACGGCACCTTCTCCGCCGGCGGCGTTCTGCCCACCGTACCCACCCAGCGCAACCGTCCCGGCCAGAGCTATCTCGTCTCCGAAACCTGGAATGCCAGGCCCAACATCATCAACCAGGCCACATTTAATTTCTCCTTCGTCGCCCAGCACATCCCGCCATCGGGCACCAACTACCTGCGCTCCACCTACGGATTTGCGTTCGCCAAGGTCTTTCCCAATGCCGGCCAGTATCCCACCGGCATCCCCTCCGTCTCTATCACCAACATCGCGCCGTTCACCGGCCCCTTCTTCGCGCTCAATTCTCCCACAACGGACATCCAGGCAGCCGACACGATCTCCATCGTCAAGGGCAATCACCTCATCAAACTGGGCGGCGTCTACATCCGCGATCGCATCGACCAGAACGGCCGTCCCAACTATAACGGCAACATTTCGTTCAACACTGCCGGAAACACCAACACGTCCGGCAATGCCCTAGCCGACGCGCTGCTCGGACAATTCCAGACGTACACGGAGGCGAGTGCGGACCCCGTGGGCCACTTCCGCTTCTCGCAGCCCGAGGTATTCATTCAGGACACCTGGAAGGCTACCCGTAATCTGTCGCTTGAGTTCGGCGTCCGCTGGCAGGATATCCTGCCGCTCTACGCGCAGGGTAACAACTACGGCAACTTCGACCCCGCCTACTATCTGCCCACCGCGGCGATCACCGTCACCACGGCGGGCCGCATCGTTCCCGGCTCCGGCAACCCCTACAACGGTCTCGTCCGCACCGCCGAATCCATTCCGTCGGATCAGGTCGCGCGTGTGCCGAACATCAACACCGCAGCCTACGCGCAGATCCCGCAGGTCGCGCCTCGTGGCCTATTCAAGATGCACGGCGCCTTCGGCCCACGCGTTGGATTTGCTTACGCACCCAACCCCAAAACCAGCATCCGCGGCGGCTTCGGCAGCTTCTATTACAGGCCGGAAGGCAACGTCGGATTCTCGCAGGTCAACATCCAGCCCTTCATTCAGAATGTCCAGTTCGACAACTCCAACCTGAGCAACTTCAGCACCGGCGCTGCCAACAACACGCTGCTGCAGGCAGGCATCAGCGCGATCGACCCCAACCTCAAAAACCCCTACGTCCTGCAGTTTTCGCTGGGCGTACAGCGCGAGCTGCCCGCCGGAATCCTGCTTGAGACCACCTACGTCGGCAACGTCGGACATCATCTCCTCCGTCAGCCCAACATCAATACCCCGCCCATCGCCCAGGTGGCAGCCAACACCGCCAACAACTCCAACTTCTACAATCCGTACAAGGGATTTGCGGCCATCAACCAGAACCGCAGCGACTCCAACAGCAACTACAACGCCCTCCAGCTCTATGCCTCCAAGCGCAAGGGCGCCCTTACCTTCACCGCCAGCTACACCCTGGCCAAGGCGCTCGGCGACTCCTCCAACAACAACGGAGACCTCGCCAACTGGCAGGATCTCAACTACAACTACGGCGAGCTGAACATCGATCGCAAACACGCCTTCGTCGGCACCGCAAACTATCAGGTACCGTCGTTCAAGGGACGTAACTTCGCCCTGCGCGAGTTCGTCGGCGGCTTCATGGTCACCGTTGTCGAGCGGCTACAGACGGGTGCGTTCTACAACGTCAACGCCAGCGCCTCCACGCTCGGATCACGCCGCGCCAACTATGTCGCGGGCGCGCCGGTCTATCAGAAAGACAACCGCTTCACCCTGGCCGGTCACCTCGCCCAGTACCTCAACCCCGCCGCCTTCACCGCTCCGTCCGCCAGCTCCTTCGGCAACGCCGGCGTAGGCCAGGTGGTCTTGCCCGGTCTCTCCCAGACCGACGCAACCCTCGCCAAGCTGTTCCCCATCCGCGAGCGCTTCAACATCAAGCTCTCCGCCGATTTCTTCAACGTCATGAACCACACCAACTACAGCTCGCTCGGAACCACCGCCACCAGCGGTGCCTCCTTCGGTCGCCTGAACAACGCCTACCCTGCCCGCCAGATGCAGTTCGGAGGCAAGTTCACCTTCTAACTGAGACAACCTGAAAGCCCCATCCCCGTCGCCGGGGGTGGGGCTTTTCGTTGCTTGCGGAGAAGAGGCGGCCTCTATATGGGCTGATGTTTCCTTCAGCTGCCTATGTCTTCCGCCTGAGATGTGGGATACGATCTCCCCATGCGCCTACGACTCCTGAGCCTTGCCTCCGTAGTGTTCAGTACTATTGTTATCTCCGCGCAATCGACCCAGTCAGACATCGCAGCGCGGCTCCTCAATCAGCCGCTCTACATGCGAGGCCAATGGAGCGGCGATGATCTCAAGTTCGCTGCGGATGGCGCACTCCGCGGTACGTCGCCGCCAGTCGCGTTTACGTTGGCCGGGATCGAAATTACCAAGGTTCAGTTGAAATCGGACCACTTGGTGCTCGAAGGCCGTAGAGTCGGACTGACGTTTAAAGACAACGTCCCGCAACGGGTCCCACTCAATGTGGGAGATCCAAATGCCCCTAGACCCGAACTGATGCATCTTGAAATCTCAACTCCGCCCACAGCGGATTTCACCACGGCGCTTGACGCCATAGTCTGCGATCTTCCAACCCTTCTTCGTCGCCAGCCGGTGTATTGGCAGAAGTACACAACGGCCTATCTCGCCACATTGACACACAATCTACCCGCGCAAGCTCCGCCTGCATCAACGGTAAGACGAGTCGGGGGCGGCATCACTCCGCCCAAAGTTCTGCATGCGCCTGAACCTGAGTACTCCGATCCTGCCCGGGTGCTGAAGCTAAGCGGAAGTTGCCTGGTCTACCTTCAGATCAATACGAGCGGTCAGCCAACGAACGTCGCAGTGCTAAAACCTCTCGGTCTTGGGTTGGACGAAAGGGCAATGGCAGCGGTGATGCAGTATAAGTTCAACCCGGCTATGGAGAACGGCCATCCCGTTGTCATCGAGCTCAATGTTAAGGTGAGCTTTCAGGTTCGATAAAAGCTCTATGCCCACGCATACAAATACTCCACAAAGCTAGCGACCGCTCCATCTAACCCCTGCACCTTCGGATTTTCCAGGTCGATCAGGTAGTACTCATCCGGTGCGTGTGCGCCGTAGCCGTTGCCCAAGCCATAGTGTCCGGCAGGCAGGTTCAGCGGTGCGCCCGTGAAGACACATCCCGGCCACGATCCCGCACTGCGCGGCCACAAATTCGGCTCGAGCCCAAGTTTGCGGTAGGTCGCCAGTTGCAGCTTGATCAGCCGGCTGGAAGCTTCCGTCGTCGTCGGGTCATAGCCCCCGCCAAGCTGCACGTCGATATCCCCAAACCCGTGCTTGGCAAGGTGGGCTTTCAGCTTCGCCAGCGTGTCGACGGCGGTCATATCCGGCACCAGCCGCATATCGATCTTGGCCTCGGCACGGTGCGGCAGGACGGTCTTGCCGCCCGGCCCCGTGTAGCCAGCCACCAGGCCTTCAATGTTGATCGTCGGCCGGCTTTCGAGCAGATACTCCGCTTCCAGATAGCTGACATCCCGCAGCCAGTGTTGAACTCCCAGCGTCTTCATCGCGGCGGCTTCGGTCGACTTTGCGACGTGCTCCTGAATCATCTTCTTCTGCACATCGGTCAGCGGCTTGGCCTTCTCGAAAAAGCCCTCAACCGCCGGCGTATGCCCGTCCTTCTCGATCAGCGTATTCAGCGCCTGCACCAGGTGCCAGGTCGGCGAATCCAGCTGAGCTTCCAGGCTGGAGTGCACGTCCGCCTTCGGACCCCGGCCCCACTTTTCGCCGCTGGAGACCAGAAAAACCTCGACCACGCCCTTAGCCCCAAGCGAGACTTCCACGCTGCCGTCCTTTGCCTGCCCGGCCTCCGGAATGAACACCGCCTCGCATTTCTTCAGCTCCGCCAGAACCTCCGGGGTCTGGACGATCTCGTGGAAGTGCGGCGACGCAATCTCCTCTTCACCCTCGCACACCAGCACCAGGTTCACCGGCAGCTTCTTCCCCGCTGCCTTGAACGCCATCAAAGCGCTCAGAAAGGAGTTCTCCGGCCCTTTCTGGTTCACCGCTCCGCGCCCCATGCATACCGTGCCCAGACCGTCCTTCTTTATCAGCCGCGCTTCGAGCGGATGCGAACTCCACTCCGCCGGGTCAAAGTGCTTGACGTCGTACATAAAGTAGATGCCGACCGTCGTGGGCGCACCGGCATCGATCTTCCCGAAGACGCCCGGCTTGCCGCTGGTCGGAATCAGCTTGACGCCCGTAAATCCCGCATCGCGCGCGAGCTTCGCCATATACTCCGGCCCGGCGGGAAAGTTCAGGTCCATGGCGGCAATGGACGGCAGCGCAATCCAATCCTGCAGCCGCTTCACGTTGGCGTCGTGCATCCCACGAATCTGGGCTAGGACCGCCGCCTTATCGGCCGGATCGTAGGCCTCACCAAGAGCCTTTGCTGGAACTGCCGCAAGCGCCGCACTTGCCATCGCGCCCTGCACAAAACCGCGTCTGCTGACACCACTCACGTCGAAATTCGCCATGGAAATTTGTCCGCCTTCAATTGGGGTGAATTGGGGAAGACTACCACGGACGTTACTTTTCTTTCAGGATCTCCTTGTACAGCTCGCCCAGCTTCTTACCCACCGTCTGCATCGTCGCCACATGAGCGTACGTCACTGCCGCCAGCGGTTCCGCCTCCGCCAACTGCGCCGCATCGGCTTTTAGTGGGTCAATATAAGTCGCTCGAGCCTGCAGCTGAAGGTATTCATTCAGCGCTTCCTTCTGCAGGTCGCTCACGCGATCCTGCACCTGGTATGCCCCGGCATACTTCTGGAGGTCGTTGTAATCCATCAGGCTGAGCGCACCCGTCGCCGTTGCCGTCCGCCAGCTCGCATCGTCCAGCGACCGGATCGAGTAGCTCAGGTTGACCTGGCTGATATCCGCCGTCTTGCCCGCCTTCCGAGCCTCAATGAAGTTCAGAACCATCTTCAGGTTCTTCTCCTCTTCCTTCAGCACCGGCTGCCAATCGTCCATCTTCTTCTTGTTGTCCCGCATCTCCTGCCGCAGGTTGGCCTCGGCTTCATGCCGAATCTCCGCCTTGTGATACCGCTCGACGCACCCCTCCAGGCCAAGTGCGATCAGCAGCCCAATCGTGATCGTAAAGATGTGAAGCAGGAAATCTCTTACGCCTTCCAACTTACTGTGCGGCGGGTGCACGTCGAGCATCGCGCTCTCCTTACTTCTTATCGTCCAGAATCTGCGTAGCCTTCCCATTCTCAAACGTGATCAATTTCGGCTTCCCCTGGTCGTCGTACTCCACGCTGCGGTCGCCGATCTTCTCCCCATGCGGCGTACTGATCTGCCCCAGAGCCATCTGCACCTGGTTCTCTTTCATCCCCACAATCGCGCGATGCTCGTCGATCGCCTTCCATATCTCGGGGCTCCAGCTTGAGAACGTCTTGTGCGGGTCTTCGTAGAAGAAGACGTTGTCGGTTTCAAACGTGTAGTCGCCGCCCTGCTTGTAGCCCACCGGCACCGCATATTCCTTCGCCGGGTTCGCGGTATCGTCAGGCCGCGTAAACACCAGCAACACCTGCCTGTCGCCCGCCGGAATCCTAAATGCCGCAGACTTCGGCGCAACCTGCTCCACCGCCGTCTTCACCACAATCTTCTCCGCACCCAGCAACACCCCCGCCGAGTGCGCGTAATCAACTTTGCCGGTGTACGGGTAGAAGTCGAGCTGCCCACCCGCGCTCATCCACAACGCCCGGCCCTTCAGGTCCTTCTCATCCTGCAACGACATCGGATGCTCGTGCTTGAGCGTGTACGTCGCCATGTCGTCCGGATCCATCTTGTACTCCGCCTTTGCCGTCGGTGTGGCATCCTCCACGTTCCGATGGTGCAGGTACAGCAGTTCTCCTCCCACCCCGACAACCAGCAACGTCAGCGCCCCGAGCGCTACCTTCATCCCTGTATTCATTCCGCTCCTCTGGTTATTGGCTTTCGTCTCGAATCTGAATTGCCTTGCCCTTTTCGAACGTCACCAGCTTTGGTTTTCCCTGGTTGTCGTATTCGATGGACCGGTCGCCCATAATGTCTCCTCGCGGCGTGCTCACCTGCCCAAGCGCCGTCTGTAACTGACGCTCCGTCATGCCCACCACGGCCTTGTGCACGTCGATCGACGCCCATATCTTCGGCCCCCAGTGCTCGTACAGAGTGTGCGGGTCCTCGTAGAAAAACAGCTGGTCGGTAATGATGTTGTAATCATGGCCCTCGCGGTCCCCAACCGCAGCCACATACTCCCTGGTCGGGCTGCGCGGATCGTCCGGTCTCACAAACACCAGCAACACCTCGGCATCGGCGTCGGGGAACCGCGCTCCGGCCGATCGAGGCGCGACCTGCTCGACCGCATCATGAACGACAACTCGTTCCGCGCCCAGCAGAACGCCCGCGCTGTGGTTGAAGTCGATGCTCTTTCCGTTGAACGCGTAATACTCCATCTGGCCGCCCGCGCTCACCCACAGTGTGCGGCCCTTCAGGTTCTTCTCGTCCGGCAGCGATCCCGGGTGCTCAGCCTTCAGCACAACCTTATCGTCTGGGTCATTGCTCACCGGCACAACAACCTTGAATTGACGTACCTGCTGCAGCCTGGCGGCTCGGATCCTCGCGCCTCGCTCGCGACGGAATCGTCGTGTCCGCATGAAGCCCCAAAACAACATCGGCAATACAAACGAGAGGATCGCAGTCTTCTGCCACGTCTTCAGCTTCCGCCACTTCTCCATGAACTTGTCCCCACACGCATTCTACGCAAACAACAAAAACCTCTGTATTTCGCGGTGCGAGCTGCCCTAATCGATCGGCTCCGCCTCAGCCAATTCCAACTCCGCCGCAAGCAGGCTCTCTGCCGTCAGCTTATCCGCTCGACGCAACGCAGGAAACAACACCGATGCCGCGCCCGTCACCAACACCGACGCAACACCGCCGATCACAACCGCCGGCACCGCACCCCACCAGTGGGCCGTCACGCCGCTTTCGAATTCGCCAAACTCGTTCGACGCCCCGATGAACAACCAGTTCACCGCGCTCACCCGTCCGCGCATCTCGGGCGGCGTCGCCAGTTGCAATACGCTCGACCGAATCACCACGCTCACCATGTCCGACGCGCCGACAATCAGCAGCGCGACCATGCTCACCCACATATTCCGGCTCAGGCCGAACACCACCGTCGCCACGCCGAACAGTCCCACGCACGTCAGCATCAGCTTGCCTGCCTTGCGCTTGATCGGTTTCAAAATCAACGTGATGCTCACCGCCAGCGCACCCAAACTAGGCATTGCACGCAGCAGGCCAAGCCCTTGCGGCCCCGCATGCAGCACCTGCTCCGCGAAGATCGGCATTAGCGCAACCGCGCCGCCCAACAGCACCGCAAACAGGTCGAGCGATATTGACCCCAGCAGCAACCGGGTCTTCGCAACATACTCCAACCCCGCCAGCACGGTCGTCCAGCTGAACGCTTTCTTCGGTCCGTCCGCCGGCCGCACTCGGATCATCCCCACCAGCACCATAAAGCTGAGCAGCATCGCCAGCGTAAACACATACACAATCGGAGCGCCATGCCACACCCCCACGCTCGGGCCGAACATCGCCAGACTGGCCGTAAACAGCAGCCCGCCCACCATCGGGCCCGTCGCATTCGCCACCTGGTAGATGGTCGCGCCCCAGGTAATTGCGTTGACGAAGCTCTCCTTCGGAACCAGCGTGGGAACCAGCGCGCTCGCCGCCGGCCCGGAAAAGCAGCGTCCCGTGCCAATCAAAAATAGCACCGCGTAAATCGGCAGAATACTACCGATCTGATGCATCGAAATCCAAAGCAACGCAACGGTACAAATCGCCTGCAGCGCGTAGCAGGAGAGGATTACATGCCGCTTGTCGTAGCGGTCCGCAACATGCCCGGCCGGCAGCATAAAGAACAGGCCCGGCAGAAACAACGCCAGCCCCGTATTGCCCAGGCTCAGCGCCGAATCCCGCACCGTATGCCCCGCCGCCTGCGACAGTTGGTACACCTGCCACGCCACCGCAACCGATTGCGCCTCCGCCCCCAGAATTACCAGCAGCCGAGCCGTCTGGTACAGCCGGAAATCGCGCGATTGAAACGCACTGGTCCCTGCCTCGGTTGGTGGAGCCGGTTGCAGACTAGACATGTCCGACTATGCTTTCACATTTCACAGCCGGGTGCCCCATCCTCGCGACGGTTTTGTCGTCGCAGGGTGGGGTATCGAGCCCACGGCTTGACCGTCTTTGCTTGTCCGCCACGCCTTCCAAGGCACCGAAATCAGCCCCACCCCGGTCCGCCAATCCAGCGGCAGTTCCAGCAGCACGTGCAGCAGGCTTAGAAAGTAAGCCGCGTAGAACCCTGCCGCAAAGCTGTACGCGTAGCTCCCCAGCGCCGCCGCGTACACCATCCAGATTGCCACCCAGCTCCGCCGCGAAACCCTGTGCCACTCCAGCAGCTCGGTCTTCGCAAACCAGTTCAAATAGTGATGCAGATAGATGAACCCCAGAAAGCGGAAGACGGCAATCGCCCCCGGCTGCAGCGCCTGGGCCGGGTCGAAGTGCAGCGTCAACCCCAGCACCCCGGCGATGTACTGATGCAGCGGCGCAAACGTTGCCTCGGAGGTCATCCAATACGCCCCCGGCGTTCCACCCGCCCCTACAAACTTCACCAGCAACACCGGGATCGCCACCAGCAACGCAGCATTCAGCCAGCCCAGAATCGTCCGCCCAGCGCGCATCGCCCCCGACAGCAGAAAGATCAACGTAAAGAAGTAAACATGGACCACGGTCGGCACAAACACCGCGAGGAACAGCCCATACCCATGGAAGAAATATCGCGTGACGCCAAGCAGAGCCAGCGCCCCAAATAACACGGGCACATTCTTCACCAGCGACCCCAGCGCCAGCACCAGCAGCGCCCCAATCGCATACGCCGCCCACCCCCGTCGCAGCACCAGGTCCATGCAGGCCACGCCGCACAGTACCGTCGCAACGATCAGATACACCGGCGGCGACACTACCCCATCGCTGAAGTAGAAGCTCTTCTTGCGCAGCCACGCGATCTCGGTCAGGTAGTGGAACGGCCCAATCACCGCATACGCCACCAGAAACGTCTGCAAAGGCGCAAACCACGCACACGCCGCGCTCACCAGCAGAACGATAAGGTTGATGATGTTCTGGTTGTCGCGGGCGCTCAGAGATCTCATGCGAGGGGAGTTGAATTCAGCCCTCAGCTTACCACTGGACCAACCGCAACAGCATGTTTGAGATCCCCTCGCTACCGGGTGTTGAATCGAATGAATGAAGTTTCCGAAAATCCGACTTGTCATTACCAAGCTCTGGCCGACGGGCTATAGAGCAGTACCGTAGTCCGGCGCTGGCGGGTAACATGCGACGCGCCCACGGGGAGCGAGCCCACAGCTACAGTGCTTTAGCTCGGTACCGATTGCAGCTTGACACACATGCAACGCCTCATCATCTTTCTGTCGCAGCGTGAGAAGCGCTGATAGATTTCGTCTTGCCATTGACAAGCTCAACCGGAAGAACTTCTCATAGCTGTCAGGCAGACCATCATTGTTCGGCGGCCGGTCTTCCCAGTTGTAATCGTGCATGTCACCCTGCCAAAGTGCAACGACCGTCCGTCGCGATTGGGTTGGGGTCACGTATTTGGGCAGTAGATACGCAGTTCAGTTCTCAGACGGGTCATCAGACGCGGCGCGTCGTTCAGCGTGCTGACGAACACGGGCGCGTCGATCACCCGTAATGCTGGGTATGGCAACGGCGGGGACGGCGTGGCTAGCATTGTGGCGATCGACGGTGCGGGTTCGGCGTGGACCGCGCTCTGCGTCAGCCAATGTGTGGGCGGCCCTTCGCCGGACGCTGTGGTGCAAGTGTCGTTTACGGGTGCCGTACTGTCACCCGCGGGCGGATTCCAGAATCCGGGATTGCAGGGACCGCAGGCGGTGGCCATCGATGCTTCCGGAAATGTATGGGTAGCGAACAGCGCTGGGCGATCCAACAACACGCCAGGTTCAATCACACAGCTTGTAGGGCTTGCGGCACCGGTCAAGACGCCGATCGTGTCGCAGATTAGCGGCGTATCAAACCTGATTGGGGCACACCCGTAAAAGGGGAATAGGAACGCATAACGGAACCCGAGCGCCCAGCTCGGGATTCTGCTCATGCAGAAGGTTTCGGATTGGCCGGGGCGGATGACGACCGCGCGGCTGGTGACGGTGGCCGAGCGTGTAGTTCCCCCAAAACGACGTTAGTGGTAGGCTGCGGACCATGAAGAAGCTGCTTCTGTGGGCGTGCGCTGTCGTAGTTTCTGCGATCCCTCATGTGGTGTTCGCGCAGAACCAAGCGTTGCTTGAAAAGGCGGCAACAAAATACGTCGCCAAAGTAGCTTGGAGACGGGACTCGGCCCTTGCCGGTAATTTCACTTGTTCTGGACGGTGGGAACAGGCGATATTGGGCGTCAGCAAAACTGAGATCGTCATCACTATCTTTGTACACGGACTTAATATGCGACCCGAGGTCCTGAGGTATTCAGCAGGAAATCGAAATCCGATGACTGTGAAGCTGGAAACTGAGAGCTTGGACTACGACCCCAAAGAGGCGCTTGGGTATCATCCAGATGGCTTCAGGCGATCTCGGTCCTGCAAGGGGCTTAGCCTGTCGGATGGTGAAACGGACTCCGCGCACATCTTTTGGAACGAAAAGCTCCATAAGTTTGACGACTGGACTCTCTAATCCTTCTTGCGGATGACCCTGCCGCTCCCACGTCACATCTCCGATTTTGGGATACCACTTTGCCGGAAAGCGGTCAGAAGGCGCTGGCGCCACGTCCGGAATTTCCGGTGTATCGGGTAATTTCAATTCCTGTGAAGTCGCGAGTAAGCCTGCTGTCAACAGCACTATACAAACGAAGCGGCGAATGACTCTGCAAAGCATGGTGAATCATACAGCTTGGCGAGTCTGTCGATAAACGGGGCTTTCGGAAATTCCGATTACTCTGGAAAGCGCCTAAGCCCATAACAGCCAGCGAGCCCTTCCTACCGCCTATGCACTACTTGCCCAGATAAGTCCGGTACTGCGTCTCCACCACACCCGTATTCCGCGCCAGCACCAGCTTCGCGTAGTTATAGCTGAACTCCGCCTGGATCAACCGCGCCTGCGCGCCTTCAAGCGTCGTCTGCGCCCGCACCGCCGGCAGGTTATCGTCGACGCCCGCCGTAAACCGCAGCGTCGCATCGCTCAGAGCCTCCTGCGCCAGGTCGACATTGCTCCGTGCGACCTTCAACACCTCAGCCGCCGACTCCACATCCAGCAGGCTCGACCGGATCTCCGCCTCAATCTGGCTCTTGCGCCCGTCGATCTGCCGCATCAAGCCCGTCTCCTGGGCTGCAGCTACCTGTTTCTGACCGCGAATCTGCGCCTCCTGGAAGATCGGCACGCTGATCTGGCCCTGCGCCACGAAGTTTCCATGGAACAGCCCGCCAATTTCGCCAATCACCCCGTAATACCCGCCAACCCCCAGCACCGGCAGCCGCTCATACTTCAAAGCCACGCCGGTCTCATGGGCAACATCAAGCTGCGCCTCCAGCTGCCGCAGATCCTTGCGCTTCTCGTAAGCCGTCGCCAGCGCCGCCGCAAGAGCCGTATCGCTCGAATCGGCATTGAAATCCGAGTAGGGAATCGCGTCCACCAGGTTCAGCTCCTGCCCGGCCGGCTGCCCCATCTCGCGGTTCAGCAGAATCTTGTCCTTCGCCACTGCGTTCCGCGTCTGGACCAGCGCCTGCTGTTCGTTCTGCAACTCCACCTGCGCCCGCAGCACATCGAGGTTGATCCCTACGCCCGCATCCTTCGACGCCTTAGCGTGCTCGAACACCAGTTGATCCTGCTTCACCAGAGCCTCGGCATTGCGAACCATAGCCTCGTCCGCAAGTATCCGGAGGTATAGCCCGCCGGTCTGCAGCACCACGCCACCCCGCGCAGTCAGCGTCGCCCAGTTCGTAGCCTCGCGAGCCTTCTCCGTCGCTCGATACAGGAACAGTGCCGGCGCATTGAACAGAATCTGCGAGACATTCAACTGAGCATTCGCCGTATTCACCTTCACGATGCTCGGGATCGTCGCGCTATTCACATTTGGAATCTTGATCGATCCCGGCTTGAACCCTTGGGCCGCCAGGTTGATCTCCTGCGCCCGCGCATAGCCCGACGCCGAAATGGTCGGCAGCAGCGTATTCAGCGCATTCAACTGCTGGCCATGGACGAACCGTTCCTGCTCGCCGCGAATTTTTACCTCGGCGTTGTTTTTCAGCGCAACCGAGATTGCTTCGTCGAGCGTAAGCGCTCTTGCCCCGGGCTGTTCCTGCTCGATGCTCACCCCACCGGTCAGCTTCAGTGGCCGCGAAACGGCACTTGGGGCAACGGGCAGGTCTGCCGGTGCCACCTGCTGGGCGTTCGCGCCACTACATACCGCCAGTGCGGCCACCATCGCTAAAACTCGCACTGTCGCCTTACCCACACCGCCCCGTTGGGCCTGATTGTCTGCTTTGATCACCACTATTAGAGTGCCATGACCCGGTGGCGGTTGCGAAATAGCGACAAAATGATTCCCCAATGCGAAATCCTGTATCCTCCGTCTAAAATAAGACAGACTATGCGCTCGATAACGACCTTCCGCCTCGCATCACTCGCCGCCGCCGTCCTCCTCCTCGCCATTCCCGCAGCTCACGCTCAGGGTGCTGCTGGCGGTCAGGGTGACACGTTCCGCGACACCTCCATGCTCAAGCTCCCGGCCGGCCAGCGCGTCGCCATTTTCGAGATGGAAGACCTGGAGTGCCCCGCCTGCGGCCATGCCGCACCAATAGTCCACGCGGCCATCGAAAAGTACAAGATCCCCTTCCTCCGCCACGACTTCCCGCTCTCCCAGCACATCTGGAGCCGCGACGCCGCGATCACAGCCCGCTACCTCGAAGACAAGGTGTCGCCCGACATGGCCGAGCAGTACCGCCTCGACATCTTCAAGTCGCAGGCCTCGATCAACAGCAAGGAAGATTTGCAGGGCTTCACCCGGAGCTGGTTCTCGAAGCATGGCAAGACCGCGCCGTTCTCGCTCGGCCCGGACAGCGTCTTCGCCCTCGAAGTCCAGGCCGATCAACGCCTCGGCGAGCGGCTGGGCGTCCAGCACACCCCCACCATCATTGTGCTTGGCCCCCGCGGCTGGGTCCAGGTGGTTGACGTCTCGCAACTCTACGCCGTCATCGACCAGGCCCTTGCCCAGACTGCGGTCGTGACCCCGCACGCCGGTCCCAAGAAGCCCGCAGTCGCCAACCAGCGCTAATCTGTTACCGCCGTCATTCTTTACCGCCGTCATTCTGGCGAAGCCAGAATCTCCGTAGTTGTCTTTCGCACTCAGCTATACTCAGAAGTCTTGGTCAATAAACTTATCTTCGCCAACCTCGGCCACCGTCCGCTCCGCACGATTCTGTCTGTGCTCGCCATCGGCGTCGAAGTCACCATGATCCTCACGCTCGTCGGCGTCTCCTACGGCACACTGGACGCCAGCGCCCGCCGCGCCCGCGGTATCGGTGCCGACGTCTTCGTCCGCCCCCCCGGCAGCTCGGTCATCAGCCTTTCCTCCGCACCCCTCAGCGACAAAACCATTGCAGCCCTCGGAGCCAAACCCGGCGTCGTCCTTTCCACCGGCACCATGGTCCAGTCGCTCGGCGGCTTCGCCACTATCCAGGGCGTCGATTTCCCCTCCGTCGACCGGATGGCCAGCACCTGGCGCGGCCCCGGCACCCAGCAGAAAGACGGCTTCAAGTTCATCGAAGGCACCCCATTCCAGGGGCCCGATGACATCATTGTTGACGAGTTCTACGCCCGCGAAAAGAAGGTTCGTCCCGGCGACCATCTCAAGCTCATCAACCACGACTGGCGCGTCGCCGGCATCTACGAGTCCGGCAAGCTCGCCGCCATCATGGCTCCCATCGACACCCTCCAGCGGCTCACCGGCAACGAAGGCAAAATCTCCGCCATCTATCTCAAGCTCGCTGACGCCAGCCAGGCCGGAGCCTTTGTCAAGCAGCTCCGCATGGACCTCAACGGCGGCGACTCCGACCCGCAGACTGGCTACCAGATCTACACCGTCGAGGAGTTCACCTCGCAGCTCAACGTCAACTCCGTGTCAATGCTCAAGGACTTCATCTACGTCGTCATCGGCATCGCGACCATCGTCGGCTTTATCGTCGTCTTCATGGCGATGTACACCGCGGTCCTCGAGCGCACCCGCGAAATCGGCATCCTCAAGGCTGTCGGCGCTGGCCCCGGCTACATCCTCAACATCCTCTTCCGCGAGACCATCCTGCTCGCCGTCTTCGGCACCCTGTGCGGCATCGCCATGACCTACGGAACCCAGTGGATGATGGCTCACGCGGTACCCGCCTCGCTGGTGCAGGAAACCGTCTACGCCTGGTGGCCCCGCGCCGCTGCCATCGCCATCTTCGGTGCGTTGCTCGGTACCGTCGTCCCCGCCATGCGGGCCGTCCGCCAGGACGCCACGGAGGCTCTCAGCTATGAATAGCCTTCATAATGCCCTATTTTGTTTGTCATCCCGCAGGGATCTGCTGTTGTTGTCGCTTCACCACCTCACCCACGAGGCCCGCCCATGAGCGAAGCCTTCCAGAACCTCGAACCCCTGCCCCCCATCGTCGCCTGCGCCCCCATCATCCAGGTCCGCGACCTCCGCAAAATCTTCCACATCGGCGATGTCGATGTCCACGCCCTCCAGGGAGTCGATCTCGACGTAGCTCGCGGCGAATTCCTCTCCATCGTCGGGACCTCCGGCTCCGGTAAATCGACTCTCTTCAACATCCTCGGCGGCCTCACCCCACCCACCTCCGGCACCGTCACCATCAACGACAAAGACCTCGCCCACATGACCGACGCGCAGCGCAACGAACTGCGCAAGCACACCGTCGGCTTCGTCTTTCAGAAATACAACCTGCTCCCCACCCTCACCGCCGAGCAGAACATCCAGATCGTCCGCGACGTAGCTGGCCGCCCCATCGAATTCGACGACCGCTTCAAGGAAATCCTCAGCATGCTCGGCATCGAGAAGCGCCTGCATCACAAGCCCCGCGC
>JANXWZ010000112.1 GCA_025350865.1 Rhodanobacteraceae bacterium | reverse complement strand
CTTGAGGTGACGGCAGGCGTCTTCCACCGCTGCTATGAGGTCCAGATAGTCCGCGACCACCGGCGTGTACGGCAGAAAGACATGGATACGACCGGCAACCGCCTGAATGCACAAAGCCGGGCGAATCAGCTCAGGCGCCGTGTCGGCTGTACTGGAGAGCGGAGGCAATGGGTCTGCGTCTGGCGTCATGCCGAAGAGTTCCGGGCGAGACACAGGCCTGGGCGGCAGAATGGGCAGCGCATCGTCGCCTTCGGTCTCGTAGGTAAGTTCATCCGGCGCGACAAATGGAATGAGCTCGGAGGTGATGCGGTACCCGATGGGCGAATCGCCAAGAAAAAGAGTCAGCCGCTCCGGACGATCGAACCACAATTGGCTTGACCAAGCCAGGCGTCCTGCTGGCTGGCGGCGGCGCAGCGGAAGGATGTACCCCGTCGGCTGCTGCGCTTCGCCCGTCTCGTCGTCGGGTTCGAAGGCTTCCAGAATGTTCTCTTCCGTCACCTGCAGACGGCGCGATAAGGCCTTGAGAAAACGAAGGCTATCGTCGAGGCTAAAACTGGTTTCATCCTCTTCCCGCGCAATCAGATCGGCATCTTCCCAGACCGGAACGCCATCCACCCGCGAGATGCATTGGAAAGCCCAGCGCGGCAGCGGTTCTCCCGGATACCACTTCCCTTGCCCAAAGTGCAGCAGCCCGCCCGGTGCGGTGCGCTTCCGCAGGCGGCGGATCAACACAAGGCCGCGGCTGCGTTTGATAGGGCCGAGCGCTTCAAGATTCCACTGCGGACTCTCCGGCTCGTCAATCCCGACATACGTCGGCTCCCCACCCATCGTCAGCCGCACATCCTGCTCCAGCAGTTTGCGATCAACCTCGTGAGCGACCCCCCGCACCCTTGCCCACTCATCGTCGCTGTACGGTTTGGTCAGGGTGGGCTCCACGTTCAACCGCTGGACCGAAAGGCTGAAGCTGAATTCCACGTTAGCCGACTCCACCGTGCCCCAGATCGGGGCGGCCTGCGAAGGGCTGGGCGTACATACCAGCGGAATGTGGCCCTCGGCGGTAAACAGGCCAGACGTCGGGTCGACGCCAATCCAACCCGCACCCGGCAAAAATACCTCAGCCCAGGCGTGCAAGTCGGCTGAATCACCCTTCGGCTGTGCTGCATTTGCATCGGCTGGATCGTCGGAGGCGAGCTGAATCAGGTATCCCGAGACAAAACGCGCCGCCAGCCCGAGCGAGCGGAACACCTGGACCAGCAGCCACGCCGAATCCCGGCACGACCCTGTCAGTTCCCCAAGCGTTTGCTCGCACGACTGCACCCCATGCTCCAACCGGGTGACATAGGCCACGCGGTCGCGCACCCGCGCAGTCAGGTCTCCAACAAACGTAGAGGTATTTTGCTCACCCGCAGGAATCTCCTTCAGGAAGGCCTGAAGCAGCGGCCCAGCCGGCTCCAGCGAGCGATAGGGTTCGAGGTTTTGCGACAGCTCTGCCGGATATTGAAACGGAAACGTCTCGAAGCCCGGGCTCAGAAAGAATGCGAACGGGTTGATGGGGGACATGTCCGCAACCAGGACTACATCCACAACCAGGTCGAAGGTCTTGTCCGGAAAGATCACACGCGCCAGATGATTACCCAATGGGTCGAACTGCCAGTGCAGCAAGTGGTTGGCCGGTATCAGCGTCAGCACGTACTCCGAAATCGGCGTTCTGCAATGCGGAGCCGGACGCAACTGGATGACCTGCGGCCCGAGAGAGACGGCTCGTTCATAGCGATACGTCGTTCGGTGGTGCAGTTTAACGTCAATTCCCATTGATACTTCATCCTATACGCTCCCCCCCGGTGTTCGATCCACCCGGCGATCGGAAGTCTGGCTTTCAGCGCAACCGGTGTTGTGCCGGCGTCCTCACAACCATCCAAGCTAAACTAAGGACTCTCGCGCCCGACCAAGCCAGCATTGCAACAACTCAGGAGTTCCCTTTTGCTCATTTCTTCCGGATTTGACATTCAATTTCGTCTGCCCGCACCGACTCCGATGGTCGCCATGCTGCATCTGCACGGTTCGGTCAAGCCGCGCCTCCGCTCCGGGGGGGAATTGATGATCGAATCGCTCGACGACCCCTTGAACCACAGCCCGTCGTCCACCAGTTACACGAAGTCCGTCGTCCCCTCGCGAGATTACCTAGACGCTTTTGGCAACCGCTGCACCCGCTTCGTCGCGCCGGCCGGATACCTTTGGCTCTCCGGCAAAACCGTGATCGAGGCACCATCGGAGCCGGACGCGGTCTACGTCGATGCCGAGCAATCTGCCATCGACGATTTGCCTGCGGAAGTGTTGCAGTTCCTGCTGCCAAGCCGCTATTGCCAGGTCGACCAGTTGGGCGCGCTCACCCACGATCTCTTCGGTTCCTACCCCTCAGGCTGGCAACGCGCGGTCGCTATTCGCGACTGGGTACACGAGAAAGTTGCCTTCAACTACAACGCCGCGCGTCCGACGAAGACCGCCATGGATGTCCTTACCGAACGCGTCGGCGTTTGCCGCGATTTCCAGCACCTCGCCATCACTCTGACGCGTTGCCAGAACATCCCCGCCCGCTATGTGACCGGCTATATCGGAGACATTCGCCGGCCATACAGCGGTCCCGGCGACTTTAGCGCGTGGTATCAGGTCTTTCTCGACGGCCGATGGATCGATCTGGACGCTCGCCACAACTACCGTCGATTCGGAAGAATTTTGATGGCCATAGGGCGAGACGCGGCCGATGTTGCCATCACCACCGGCTTCGGTGCCACTCACCTGACGTACTTCTATGTGGAGTCGAAAGAGGTTGACGCCGAGGGCAACAACATCCCACTGGCCGTATCTGGAGCGGAGGAAGCCTCGATAGAGTCTGGACCGGAAACCGTTACTCGTCCCACTCAGACCAACATCAGTCAATCCCGGTCGGCTCAGCCGCAGTTGGCGACCTTGTAGACGGGTAGACATGAAATCTTAACCGGCAGGAATTATGCTGTCGTATGCCAACTCGGATTCGCCTGCTCGCGCTGCTCCTCCTGTCTTGCCTTATCGCACCCACCGCACGCGCGGATGGTTACGACGCTAAGCCAAAGCTTGTCATCGTACTGGTATTCGACCAGTTTCGCGGTGACTACCTCGATCGCTACCGGGCGCAGTTCAAGGCGAAGAATGGCTGGAACCTCTTCCTGCAGCAGGGCGCGCATTTCACGGACTGCTACTACGACTACGCGAATCTAGTCACGGCGGCTGGCCACGCGACCATCGGCACGGGAGCTTATACGGACGGCCACAGCATCCCGCTGAACGAGTGGTACGAGCCAGCAGCGGACGGCACGATGCGTCAGGTAAGCTCCGTCGCGGATGACCGCTACAAGCTTGTCGGCGCACCCGCCGGAACCAAGGATCTTACCGGCGCCTCCGCCTTCCGCGAAAAAGCCACCACCATTGGCGATGAGCTGATTCTGGCTACTGGCGGCCGCTCGCGCGTCTACGGTGTCTCGATGAAAGATCGCGCCGCCATCATGACCAGCGGCCATGCCGGCAACGGCGCTTTCTGGATCGACCACGACACCGGTCAGTGGGTCACGTCAACCTACTGGATGAAGGAGTTGCCGCAGTGGGCGAAGGACTTCAACGCGGGTAAGAGGGCCGATGCGGCGCGCGCGGCGGCAAACATTCCGCAGGGTTCTTTTTACGAGGAGGTCGGAAAGAATGTGGCGAGCGTTCGCTACCAGCTCGACTTCGCGCAGGCCCTGATCGCAGCGGAGAAGCTGGGCAACAATCCGAAGGGCGCGACCGATCTGCTCACGCTCTCCATTTCTTCGACAGACATCAACGGCCATGCGGTCGGCCCGGATGATCCATCGCAGGAAGCCCTGATCGTAGGTTCGGACCAGTGGCTCGATGCGTTTTTTTCGTATCTCGATAAGACTGTCGGGCTGAAGAATGTTGTCGTCGCGCTGTCGGGCGACCATGGCGTCGCAGTAAGTCAGAAGGCTGGCGACGCGGTGCGGATGCCGGTTTTGGACTTTCCGCCGGAATCATTGACGAAGCCACTGGAAGCAATGCTGGAGAAGAAATACGCGCTGAAGACAAAGCAGGGTTTCGTGCTGCAGATGGACAACCCCTATCTATTGCTGAACCGCCTGGCATTTGAGGCTGCGGGCGTTTCCGAGGAGGAAGCTGAGAACACAGCGAAGGCCATGACGGAACAGATCTTCGCTGAGTTCGCCCACGCAGACTATGGCGCTGTCGACGGACGACCGAGAGATCCCGCCGTCCTGACCCACGTATACACGGTGAAGCAGATGCGCGAGGGCGGACTCCCAGATACGCAGTACAGCCGCCTGATCGCGCATAGCTACTCTCCCTACGTCGGCTGGGCGCTGCACATCAACTTCGGGCCGTATCAGTTTCCGTGGAAGGGCTCGGGCACGACGCACTTTACCGCCCACAGCTACGACCGTCACGTACCGTTGGAACTCTTCGGTGCGGCGTTCACTCCCGGCACCTATCACGGCTTGGTGGCACCTGTAGACATCGCGGCTACGTTATCGTCGCTGCTGCGGATCAATCGTCCCAGCGCGGCTGTCGGACGCGTACTGACCGAAGCCATGCGGCCCGACACGCCACCGGTTGTCCGGGCGAAGTAACAGGCCGTCAGGCGGAAGGCGCGGGCTTGTCACCAAGATGGAAGACAAGCGAGCCGCCCGTCGCCAACTCCGCATGATCCACCGCAAGGCCCTTCAGCGTCGTGCCATTCAACGTGACGGACTGGATGTAAATTGCGGTCGGAGATTCGCGTTTCGCCTCGATCACCAGCTTGCGACCATTGCCCACGGTCACATCGACGCGGTCGAAGAGCGGCGTTCCGAAGTCGTACTTCGCGCTTACCGGATCGACCGCATAGAGCCCCATGGCACTGATGCAGAACCATGCTGACATCTGCCCGCAGTCTTCGTTGCCGGCCATGCCGTCGGGCTTGTTGTCGTACTGCGTCTCCATCAGGCTGCGGACGCGCTGCTGCGTCTTGTGCGGCGCTCCGGCGAAGTTGTAGAGGTACGCCATGTGATGGCACGGCTCGTTGCCATGCGAGTACTGCCCGACCATGCCGCTGACATCGGGCGGCATGTCCGGCGGCATCTCGGAGCTCTGGTTGAAGAGTAGGTCGAGCTTGGCGATGAAGGCCTTGTTGCCGCCCAGCATGTCGATCAGCAACTGCGGATCGTGTTGCACGCAGAAGGTGGTCTGCCAGGCGTTGGCTTCAGTGTAGTCGCGCCACTTGCCGCTGACATTGATGCCCTTGGGATTGAACGGCTTGCCAGCCCAGGTTCCGTCTGTATAGCGCGGGCGTATGAAGCCCGATTCCTTGTCATAGAGATTGAGGAAGTTCTTCGAGTTCTTCGTCAGCGTTGCTGCATCGGCAGACTCGCCTGCAGCTTTCGCGAGGATAGCAAGAGCATGGTCGTCATACGCATAATCCAGCGTCTTGCTGGCGGATTCGTCCTGCATGTCGCAGGGCACGTAGCCGTACTTGCGATAGGCAGCGAGACCGCGATAATCGTCGGACAGTTCGCGCTTCCGCCAGGGCGCATACGCGGCCTTCACATCGATTCCCTTGAAGCCCTTGGCGATGGCCTCCGCAATGACTGGAGCTGAGTGATCGCCGACCATGCAGCCCGTCTCCGTGCCCTGCAACGGCCACACGGGAACGCCCACCGGGCTCTCCGCCGCCATACGGATCAGGCAATTCACGAAGTCCGGCACGCGGTCGCCGAGGATGAGGGTATACATCGGATGAGCCGCACGATACGTGTCCCACAGGGAAAACGTGCTGTAGTTGTGCGCGCCCGCCGGCAGTGTGTGGACCTTGCCGTCCATCCCGCGATACTTGCCGGTCACGTCGTCGAACAGCGTCGGCGCGACCATCATGTGGTACATGCCGGTGTAGAAAATCTCGCGATGCTTCTGGTCGCCGGAGGGAATGTCGATACGGCCGAGCTCTCGCGCCCAGGCTGCGTGGGATGACGCACGGACGGCGTCGAAGTTCCACCCCGGAACCTCAGCTTGCAGGTTGGCCGTCGCGCCTTCGACATCGACGCCGGAGATACCGGTCTTGACGTAGACGACCTCGTTCTCATGCGTCGCAAAATGCAGCACGGCGCGCAGTGCGGTGCCGCGCAGTTCCGCCGACGACGAGACCTTTTTGCCATCTGAGTAGACGTCGATGCTTGCGAACGGCTTCGAGAACTTCATGCTGAAATAGACCTGACGGCCCATGCCCCACACGTCCGTGCTGCGACCGCCGACGATGGTGTCGTTGCCGATCACCTTCAACGAAGACCACTTGATCGGCGGCGGAATCACGACCGGATTATGCACGTCCGGAATATTGATGCCGACGTGCATCAGGTCAAGCAGAAAGCAAGCCTTCTGCGAAGCGGGGAACGTGTACTTGTGCACGCCGACGCGCTCAGTAGCCGTGAGTTCGGCCTTCACCTTCGACGCCTGCAACAGGACCGAGTAATAGCCTGGCTCGGCGACTTCATCGGCATGCGAAAAGTGCGCGCGGTAGCTGGCTGCGCTATCGACGGCAGCAGTGGGGTCGAAGTGGAAGTCATCGGTTGCCGGCATCAGCAGGAAGTCCATCATGTCGATGCAGCCGGTGCCGCTGAGGTGCGTGTGGCTGAAGCCGAGGATCGCCGTGTCGTTGTAGTGGTAGCCGGAGCAATGGTCCCAATCGCGGACGCCGGTATCGGGGCTCAGCTGCACCGCTCCGAAGGGGACCGTCGCACCCGGGAAGCAGTGACCATGCCCGCCAGTGCCGATCGCGATCTTCACCAGCTTGGTGTAGTCCGTGCTGCTCATCGGGCTAGGAGCTGTCGCGACAAATGGATCGAATGTTGCAGGCAAAGCGAATGCGTCGCGTGCTGCACAGGCCAGCGCCGCGACCGACGCGTTCATCAGGAGTTTTCTTCTGGAAACCATGCCTACCTCGGGTTCGATCTTGTACCGTTTCGCCAGCGGCAACCAGCATACCGCTACTTGCCGTCTTTTGGCTCCAGCAGGCTGTCTACGCATCCGGCGGGTTTGTTCAACGGATTGCATCGCGCAACAAGGCCGCCGGGCAGACCAACTGAGTAGTCGCTCCACGGTGAGGGCTCCGATGTGGGATAGTCCGTGCTCAGCATTTGCGCGCCGCTGGCAAGGGCGCGGTTTAGCATCGTGCGATCGTTGGCATGCGCCTGCTCGGTCGGCTCGTCGGTGCGAGTGCGGACGAGGTAGCCCTGCTTCACAAGCGCGTCGATCTCGGCCTGGCTACCTGAGTTCTGCTCGATGAAAGCGGCATCCGGATTGCCGGCGATTGCGTTGGTGAACAGTATCCTTCCCTTGAGCGATGGGTGCCCCTCCGCGTAGACGGGTCCGGCATGTTGCTGATCGAGCAGAAAAATCACGCGGCCGCGCGCCTTCGCCAGTGTCGGCCAACCCCTGGTCAGGATAGCCTCGTTCAGCGTCTTCGCGCTGCCGCGAACTTCATCCGGCGTAATGTACTCGCCGGGCTTGAAGACACTGCGGATCTCGGCATCCATGGCATCGAAGATTGCAGGCGTGAAAATGTCGCCGTCCGGCGCGTTGGGCATTTCCTTTGGCTTGCCTTCCTTCGTCTCCACCAGGACGAAGATTGGCAGATGCCTGGGATGCTGCTTTGACCAGTCGCGGACGGCGGTCAGGCAGATCACGAACGTATGGCAGGTAGCGCGCTCGTCGAGATCCTGGACGTGCAGCACCTTAAACCCGGGCTTGTCCATCTCATGGTTCGGATCGAAATCGGGGTCGGCTGGCAGACCGGCATCTGCGATGGTCTTGACGATTGCCGGATGCGCGAAGCGACCGCCCTTGGTGTCGTTGAAAATATCAATCTCGACCTGGCGAATTCCTGAGTTGAGCTGATCATCAAGCGGTGCGTGATGATAGTCCAGGCTACGCAGCGTCTTGGGACTCTTCATCTCCAGATACTTGCGCTCGCTTGGCGCGAAGCCTGCGTGATAGCTGTTGTGCGATCCGATCACCTGAATCTGATTGACGTGAACGATTTTGTCCTGCGCCGCCTGCTGGGCAGTTGCGCCCTGCACCCCGACAACACATGCTGCCACTACCGCATACTGCATCACTCTGCTGAGCATCAAGTTTCCCTTATAGAAATTTGTGGAATGGAACGACGCACCGCATCGAAATGCGGTGCCGTCTTGCAACCTGTGTATCTACCTTACGGCCTAGAAAATAAACTTGGCCGCAAGTTGAAGCTGGCGAGCAGGATAGGCGGTTGTGATGTCGCCAAAACTACCGTTTGAGATGTTTCCATCCGGTGCCCCGTAGTTGACCTTGTTGAGGACGTTGAAGGCCTCAGCGCGGAACTCCAGCTTCGAGGCCTCGTTCCACAAGCCGAAGTCCTTGTGGAGACCAAGATCCGTCTGGAAGAACGAGAACGAACGCATCATGTTTCTCGACACATTGCCGTAGGCAGAAGTATTGCCATATAGCGCATACGACGGGAAGTCATAGCTCGAACGAAGCAGGTTGCCTTTGAGGGCCGTAGCCGTCTTCGTGATATTCGAGCCTGGCGCACGGAGCGGCGTATTGGCAATGTGCTGCGGCCGAAGCGTTACCAGGTCCGTCGTAAACAGTGGCGCGATACCAGCCGTCCCGGAGGTAGGTGACGAGCTGTACTGGATGTTGAACGGAAGGCCGCTCGTCATCGTGCTGACCGTCGTCAGCTGCCATCCGCCAAGAACTTCGTCGAGAACCTTAGGCGCCGTGTTGCCGAACTTGCGTCCGCGGCCATACGGCAGATCCCAGACGATGGAGGTGGTGTTAGCCAGCGGCTGGTCATAGCCCGAAGGACCATAGTCGTTGCGGGGGTTGGTGTAGTTCACCCGCGAGTTGTCGCCGTTTGCGGTCTCGAGGTGACCCGACGACAGATCGAAGGTGCGGCTATAGGTGAACGAGTTGAGCAGGTAAAGTGCACCAACCCTCTTTTCTACCTTCACCTGCAGCGAGTTGTAGCTGGAGCCACCACCGCCGTACGCGATTTCGATGTCGCCGAAGGTGGGTACGGGACGACGTGCCTGGTAGGTTCCGTTCGGTGCAGCGTTGCACAGTGCGACGGTTGCAAGGATGCAAGGCGCAGCCTGATTGTAGTCGGCAAGAATCTGCAGGTGCGTTCCCTTGTTACCAACATAGGCGACATCCAGTACGACTCCGCCGGGCAGTTGTTCCTGCACGGAGAGGTGGTAGCTCTGGACATACCCGGTTTGGAAGTTCGGTTTGATATAGCGCGACGTCACCTTGGACGGCAGGAAGTTCGCCGGGCTGGTCAGCACATTCGAGTAGCCCTGCTGCGTCTGACGGAAGCAGAGCGTCTGGTCCTGCGTATCGGTGGCGCAACGGTTGGAACCTGCAACTGCTGTAAACGGGCTTGGATTGTTGATTGCGGCGTTCACCACGTTCGGTCCGTTGTAAGTGAGGTTATTCTCGCCGCCTGCCCGGTTGAACTGCGTGAAGCTGATACCGTAGCCACCGCGAATGACGGTCTTCGCCGATTGGCTGTACGCGAAGCCAAGGCGCGGCGCGAAGTTCGTCAGCGGCATGTGGACAAGGGAGCGATCATAGATGCTACCGGCCTTCGCCTGGATCAGGGTGTTGGTCGTTGGGTCAAAGTTTGCCAGCTTGTTATCGCGCTCCCACTGCGGAGTCGCCAGCTCGTAACGAAGACCAGCATTTACAGTCAGCGACGGCATGAGTTTCAGATCATCCTGGAAGTACAGGAAGTTGAAGCGCTGCCGAAGATTGACGACCGCGTAGTTGGTGAGGGAGTACGACGACCGGTTGCCGAAGAGGAAGTCCGCCGTGGCACGCGCCTGTGCGATCTGCGTGGCCGCTGTGCTTCCGGCACCCGGGTCGATCGGAACGCAGTTGATTGAAGTGGTGGAGCCGCAGGTCGGGTAGTAAGGAACAGTCACGCCGCCCACGGTGGTGCTTGGCCCGGTGGAATAGGCGCTGGCGTAGTTATCCTGGCCATAGCTTGGATTGAAGTCATTTACCTGAGTGTTTACCCCCTGGTATTCATAACCGAACTTCATCGACTGCTTGCCGAGAACATAAGTGAAGTTCGCCTTCGGGTTATAAATCGTGGGGTTCTGAAACTGCGGGCTCGAGGACTGTGCACCGAGTTGCGTAAAGCCGCTGATCGATTGCGCATTCAGGTCCCGAATAAGGGCAGGATCTGTCGGGATGCCGTTGGTGATGCCGTTCTCAGTCAGGAGCGAGGTATGGCCCTGACCGTAGGGGACTTTGCCACCCAGGTTCTGCGTCCACGCAAAGCGGATGTCCAACAGCTTGTTGGCGGAGATGATATAGGTTGCGCCGCCGGCAATCTGCTTGTTCTTGATGTTGACGTTAGCGTTCGCGTTGCCGCCGGCGCGTCCCGTCACGGTAGGAGGATCAAAGATTACAGTCGCGTGTTGGCTATAGCGTCCGAAGATCGTCCACTTACTGTTGAACTGGTGGTCAATCCGACCGTCGCCCTTGTCGTCCACGATCGTTCCGCGAGGCGAATTGATGTAGTTGCTGGCAAACGTGTCGGACCGCAGAAGAGAGGTGTTGGCAGGCAGCGCCGAGAGAACCGCCAGGCCAAACTTCGTCGCCTGCGGTGTGACATTACCGTTGAAGAAGTCGGTGCCGGTAACCGGGTTGTACAACGGAATCGGAGCGGTGGTGCCGTCCACGCGGTGCAGGAGGAAGGTACCAGCGCGCTGCTCGGCGTTAGGCAGGGTTACGGCTGTGGATGGGTTGCGGAAAATCTGGCGAAGACCTTCATAGTCAGCAAAGAAAAACGTCTTGTCTTTGAAGATCGGGCCGCCGAAGGTGCCGCCAAACTGATTGCGGATAAATACCTGCTTGACCCCAAGCGCGGGAGGGAATGGTCCAATCGCATTCAGGTTCGTATTGCGCAGATAGTCGTATGCCTTACCATGGAACTGGTTGGTGCCGCGGCGCGTGGACACGTTGATTACGGCGCCGGAAGCGCGACCATATTCGGCAGAATAGTTATTGGTTTCAACCTTGAACTCGTTGACCGCATCAGGCGAAGGAGGAATGTTCTCGTTCGCGAAACCCTGGTTGGAGGTACCGTAGTTGTTGTTATCCAGACCATCAAGCAGGAAGTTGTTGAAGGCCGAACGCTGGCCATTCACATTGAACGATGCTTCGCGGCTGGATGCCGTCTGGTTCTCCAGAACCGACTTGCGAGCACCCGGAACAAGCAACACGAGATCCGCATACGAGCGACCATTGAGCGGGAGGTTCTCCACCTCACGAGTGCCCACAACCTGACCGCGAGAACTTGTCTCGGTCTCCAACTGAGTCGGCGCGGCGGTTACCGTCACAGCATCGCTGACCGAACCCGGCTTCATCTTCAGATCTACGCGCTGACGGGCGTTTGTGAGCAGCGTGAAAGGTTCGGTTTCCGTACGCTCGAACCCCGGAGCCTCGCTCTTGACCTGGTACGAGCCGATCTGCACGCTGGAGAATTCATACCGGCCTTCAGCGTCCGTCTTCGCACTCTGTACGGACCCGTTCGTGGTATTGACCAGGGTAATCGTTGTGTTGGCGACGGCTGCGCCCGACGAATCGCGGGCATAGCCCAATACGGATGCGGACTCGAACTGCCCATAAGCCGCAGCGGCGGACAGCATCAGAACCAATGCTAGCGCGCGAGAGAACCAGCGCGCCGCCGGGTTGCCACTGACTATCCGCGATAAAAAATTCGTTGCCTCGTAAGTAGCTGTCTTTTGAATCTGCATAGTGAATTCCTCGTACATCAAGTTGGCCTCTGCGTTAGCGGTTACTCTTGCCTTCGCTTTCACCGCGTGAATTATTCGTTGTGGATGCCGGCGAAAACATTACGGACTGCAACAAATGCTGTCAAGCAAATAACGCCTCCAGTTAGTGTGTCCCAAATCGTGTCGAATATTGGCAAAACGAGGATGAATTCATAAGAATTTCATAGGTCCCAACTCCGCTTGCGGTCGGTCTCGAAAAACCTGAATTCGACCGCAGTAGGCACACTAAAGAGCAGACCTTAAGGCCCAGCCACGTCAGCTTTGATAACCGCTAACTTCCTTCGCCAGCGTCGGTTCGACCGCGCGCAAAATGAGTTTTAATGGGAACGGCGCGAACTGGCCACCCAGGGTCGCTCGGTGTGTCGCCCACATCCACAAAGTTGAAAATGTCAGCTGGGTGTGGCGACATTCAGGTGATATCCGCACGGCAAAGGCGCGCAGGCCCCGCATCGCACAACTCCAACCCGTTCCGGGGCACTCTCGTAAGTATAGACGACCTGGCTTCCCACGGCAGCCTCCGCATGCCCACGCAGGCGTGAGTATTGTTCAGCTTCAGCGCCTGCTAACGTGATGGCCCCGCTCGTCTAATTTGCAATCACCACGCAATCTTCGCCGGGAAAAACTCCGCAAACAGATCGTCGTAATAAGGCTTCAGAGCCTTGGAGTCAGGCTTGGAGTGTCCCTTGGAGTACAGGTCATACACGTTGAACTTGTTCACCCAGTCGAGCATTTTGACATCGTGTTCGCTCATCAGGTGACGGTACGCGCCATGCCGGTGCGCCGCGTAGAACGAGTGGTAGCGCAGCATGTACAACGATTCTTCGGGCATGTAATTCTTCATCACCTCACCGATGTAGCCGTCGTGGCCGAACGACAGATGCACCTTGTCGAGTCCGCAGTTCGGCCCGTAGATGCCGTACTTCATCTGGTACACCGGATTGTGAAGGTCCGGGTTCGCGCCGAAGTATTGCGGGAATACGATGTCCCTGGAGTAGGCGCATCCCACCGGGAATGTATCACCAACGACGCCCCATTGCGGCTCGCCCCAGAGGCACAATACCTTGCCCAGATCGTGGAGGAATCCGGTCAGCACAAACCAGCGCGGGTGCCCGTCCTTGCGGATCGCTTCCGAGGTCTGCAGGAGGTGTTCAATCTGCGTGAGGTCGGTGTCAGGGTCGCTATCGTCCACCAGCGTATTCAGGAACTCCGCCGCCTCCCAGATGCTCTTCATCCCTTTGTTCAGGCCAAAGTATTCCTTCTCCTTTGCCATTACGTAGTCGTAGGTCTGGAACTGGTGATTGAGACGGTAGAACTCGGCCACGCCGGGAGTGGCGGTTTCGTCGTACTGACGGAACTCGTCCTCACTCTTCCCTTCCTGGTAGCGTCCAGTCAGAAAATCATCCCACTCATCCATATCCTTGAGGGGGGCATCCATCGAGATGACATTAGTGGCCATAGGAGTTCTCCGTAAGGGTACTACCGAAAGAATCTACGTTACCGCTAACTATACGATTGACTGGAATCCGCTGGCAAGAACATTCTGTGCCAATCCTGATTATTTGGAGTCGCACAAACTTCGCGCGTCAGTAAACCGAAGCGTCTATCGGGAGGCCTTTGCGCCAATTGTCGATTCCCGCGCCACCAGCGTTGAGGGCACAAGAATCTGCCTGGGATCCTGCTGCGGTTCGGTGGAAAGATCCAACACGAGCTGCCCGGCAATCCGCCCGAGGGCTGCCGTGTCGTGGTCGATCGAGCTGAGCGGGACACGCAGATAGTTCGCATAGCGGAGGTTCCCGCAGCCGATGAACGCAATATCCTCGGGCACACGCAGGCCCGCCTGCAACGTCGCTTCGATGGCACCGACGGCTGTCAGGTCGTTGTAGCAAAACACGGCATCCGGTCTGGACTTCAGCTTCAGCAACTCCTGCATCACCTGAAAGCCGATCACGTCGCCGCCCTCTTCCACCCGCTCCCGCGAGACGACGAGGTTATCGGGGGTGGGCAATCCCGCCGCCACAAGGGCATTTCTGAAGCCGCGCAGCCGATCAAACGATGGGCTCGAATTCTTGCCGCCAATATGAGCGATGCGCTTCCGGCCGATTTCGATCAGGTGATTGGTAGCCATCTCGCCCACCAACACGTCGTCCGAACCAACAAAGTGCGCGGCAAGGTGCGGGAAGTTGCGGTCGAACAGGAGATAGGGCGTGCGGTCATCGCCGAGCTCGTAGAAATTCCGCAGATTTGCCTGACACGACGCGATGATCAGGACGTCGACGCCGCGATTCAGGAGGGTGCGAATCTCCTGACGCTCGACCTCAGGGTCTTCCTCGGAAGACGCCAAAATTAATGCCCGGCTGCTGGTCCGGAGGACCCCACCCAGCGACTTGGCAAACTCGCCAAAGAACGGATGAACAAGGTCCGGGACGACGAGGCCGACGGTGAACGTGCGTCCGCTGGCCAGCCCGCGCGCCATCATGTTCGGCTGGTAGTTCAGCTCCTTCATCCGCTTCAGCACGCGCTGTCGGGTCGCGTCGCCGATATCCGCATTGCCCCGCAGAACCTTCGAAACGGTCACAACGGACACCCCGAGGTCGCGCGCTATGTCTTTCAGCCGAACCGCCATACCTACCCCTGATTCATCTTCCCACGATCATGCGCCTGCACGGAACATCAGCAGAACTTCGTCCGCCGCCAAAGGCTCCAGGCCCCGGCGCCCAGACTGAGGATCAGCATCGCTCCTAAAGCCGCAACCCATCGCATATTCATTGCCAGCGGCGGTACCACAGCCCTCGCACCCAGCACGACAAACACTCCGGTAGCCACAGCGACAATCGCATAGTCCCACCAGCGCCGTGTCTGCTCCGCCCCATCAAACTCGTCTCCAGCCTGGGCCAGAATCGTCTTGTCGTAGTTGAGTTCGTACCGCACACATTCGCGCAAAACCGCCTCGTTGGTTGAGCTATTCTCTTTCGCGGAAGCTACCGCGGTACTGATGGCCAAGGCTCCGACGATCATCATCAGCGATCCGCCGATGACCAGCAGCATATGCTCCCGATCCGCCGTGGCAAGTTCTCCAAATACCAGCGCACCCCAGGCGAGTCCCCACAGCTGGTTGGTATTTGAGAGCGGTATCCCGCGCCCGATACCCAGGTATTTTGCCGCGAACTGCTGAAACAGGTCACCGATGACCCAGACGAAACCGCCAAGGAAGAGCCAGAACAGGACACCCGGCATATGGAAGAGCTGGAAGGCAGTGGAGTGGATTCCGCCATCCAGGATGAGCGTCAACGCGAGCACTGTCCCGAGTTCACCGACCGTAAACGCGGTCACGAACGACAACGGGTTCATGCCGCTCAAATAAGCCTTGCGATACGGAACGTACATCGTTCCCCACATCAGGCTTGCCCCCAGCGCTGCGGCGATCCCGCGTACCGTGTGCTGTCCCATGGTGCCCCCGTGCAGCGTGCTGAAACCCAGCATGACCGCTGCGATAACGATAGCGACGCCACCAACTACCACCTTAGCTATATTCCTGCCGCTGGCGCCTTCAAGCTCGCGAAACAGTACGCGGCCCCAGAAGAGCCCGATCAGCGAGTTTGCATTCCACATCGGGAACGCGACCGCCAAGCCCACGTCGCGGATGGCGAAGACGGTAAGCGTGTTTGCAACCGCCCACAAGGCCCCGGCAAGGAGAGCCCAGACGATGAGATGTTTCTTCTCCATCAGGTCGGCGAAGACGTACGATGTTCCCTTGAGTAAAGTCGGAAATGTCCACCGCGCAGTAAAGACGCCCGCCACCATACCCAGCGAAATCGCAAACGGAGAGAATCCCGCATTCACCAGTTTGGTCGGGGCCTCAGCGGCTCCGAGCCAGACTCCGGCCGTCAATCCGCAGATCACTCCCAGGCCGTGCAGTGACAGGCGGCTCTTAGGAGCGGCACGTACTTCAGTAATCATCCAAATCTCCAGTACTGCCGACTCGCGGCTTTCTAGTGCAACGCAACCAGGAGCGCGATGCCCGCGAGCAGCACGCAAAATGGCACCAAAAAGTGGCTATCCGTCAGGACTGCCTTAGTTCCCTTCCCAAACTCCATCAAGAATCCCTCTGCGCCCGACAATGCGATATGAAGTAAGCGGTTACGTTGCGGTAAACCCTAACCGTCGAATCCGAAGCCTGTCAATAGACATAACATAGTAATCAACCATATCGACGGCAATCACACCGCGTGGCTCGACCGGCAGATATTCAGCCCACCGCACCTGTATCAGCGCACCCGGGACCCCGAGGTTCTGCTCTCCACGCTGCTGGCGAATTGCGACGGCGCTGTTCGGACTGATCGCTGGCATGTGGCTTCAAACGAATCGCACGACTACACGCAAAGCCGCAATGTTGGCGGTCACCGGCGTCCTCTTCCTCTGCGCCGGACTCGTTTGGGTTCTTCCCGACTAAGAAGAAGCTGTAGACCAGCCATTGACAGTGGTTCTTAGAAGACCTTATCGTGTCACTACTCTTGACTGGAGTACTCGGTCCTCTTCGAACCGACGGCTCGGCACCGATGACTTCCATGACCTTTGCCCGGATCTGTCGTGACAAATTCTCGAAGCGGTTTGCCGCGCCTTCAGCAGCATCTACTGGCTTGAGTGCGTTGATCCTTGGTATGGCGCTCGTGGCCGTCGCAGGATGCAAGGGTAAGGTGTCTTCCGCAGCTCACGGCAAGGTCGACTTCAATCAGGATGTTCAGCCGATTCTGGCAAGCAACTGCTTTAGCTGCCACGGCCCTGATACTGCCGCACGCAAAGCGGGCTTGAGGCTCGACGTCGCAGAGACCGCCTTGAGCAAGCGACAGGGTAAGCCCGACGTGATCGTTCCTGGACATCCCGAGAAAAGTGAGTTGATCAAGCGGATCGAGTCCAGGGATACGCACTACCGAATGCCCTTCGCCAGCGATGGAGACGCCAAGCCGATGAAGCCTGAGGAGATTGCCGTCCTCAAGCAATGGATCGCCGAGGGTGCTCATTATCGACCGCACTGGGCCTTCGAGAAGCCGTCGCGTCCACTGCTTCCTGCGTTAAAAGATGCGGCGTGGGTAAGTACTCCTGTCGATGCCTTTGTGCTGGCGCGGCTGGAGAAGGAAGGCCTGCACCCATCGCCTGAAGCGGACAAGGCGACGCTGATCCGGCGTGTGACTCTCGACCTCACCGGGCTGCTCCCAACACCGGCCGAGACCCGCGCATACATGAGCGACAGCTCGCCACAAGCCTACGAGCACCTGGTCGATCGCCTGCTGGCCAGCCCCGGTTATGGAGAGCAACGGGCGCGCTACTGGCTGGACTACGCGCGCTACGCCGACACCTACGGAATCCACTACGATGATCATCGCAACATCTGGCCTTACCGCGACTATGTGATCAAGGCGTTCAACTCCAACAAGCCGTTTGACCATTTCACAAAAGAACAGATCGCTGGAGACCTGCTGCCAGCGCACGACCTGGATGCAGTCATCGCCAGCGGCTACATTCGAGCAGGAGTGAGCAGCAATGAGGGCGGGGCGATTCCCGAGGAGCTGAAGTTCAACATCGCACGCGAACGGGCAGAGGCCTACGGCGCGACATTCATGGGGCTGACCGTGGGCTGTGCGGTGTGCCACGACCACAAGTACGACCCCACGACGCAGAAGGACTTCTATCAACTGACGGCGTTCTTCAACAACATCGATGAGCTGCCCTACAACAGCGATCGCCCGAACTGGGCACCCGTCTTGCGTATACCGCAGCCACAACGAATGGACACCTACCGGCAGGTGTTCTCCCAGCGATCGGACCTTAAGAGCCGCCTGGACTCGATGCGCCTGCAGGAGCACAAGCTGATCCAGCATTGGCTCGAGACGAAACAGAATCTTCCCCAGCCAGTTTCAACCGACAGGCTTCTGCTGCGTCTGCGCCTGGATGAAGGCGGTGGCGAGGTCCTGAAAAACAGCGCGCCGAATGCGCAGCCCGCCAGCTTCCCCATCGGACGCTTCCAGCCACAGTGGGGCGAGACGACCTGGCTGTGGCCCGACTTTCGCATGGATAACCTCACGAAAGTCATGTTCGGACAGGCAGGCGACTTCGAGTGGAATCAACCCTTCTCGGGCGGCGGCTGGTTCATGGTCCGAGCGGCACCCAACATTACCGCGACGAAGATCAATGGCGCCCTGATCGCGAAGATGGACACGACCCTGCAAAATCGCGGCTGGGATCTGTCCATTGATCAAGGGATTGTGAGCGTCGATATAGTGAACGGCGCGCCGATGCTGGAGGCGGCACCCAAGAAGCCGCTGAAGAAGAAGCCCAAGCCGCCGAAGATCGCAGCGCGCCTGATGTCCAAGCTGAAAGAAAAACCCGCGAAGGTCGAGAAGCTGCGGTGGCCGGAGATCAAGGGTAGCGCGATTCGCGTCTCCACCGCAGTGCCGGTCATTCGCGAAGATCAGTGGCAGCACATCTTTTTCACTTACGACGGCTCAGGTTCGGCGGCGGGAGTCAGGATTTATATCGATGGCACGCCGATGCAAACCAGTGTGCTTTCGGATACGCTCGCCCGTTCGACGATCCGGACGCAGGCCCCGCTGCAACTGGGCTGGAGATATCCGGACAAGAACCCTGCCAAGGAGACGCGCTACCAGGATATGCGGCTCTATGGCCGGGTCTTGCAGCCTGAGGAGACCAAGCGGCTACTCTTCGAAGACTATGTCGCCGAGGTCGCGACCAGGCCGATGGGCAAGTGGGACCGTGATCAATGGCACACGGTGAGCCTGTTCTACTTCAACAACGTAGACGCAGAGGCACGGAGGATCCAGGATCACATTCGCCAGCTGAACTCGGAACTGGACAAGCTGTCCGATGGCGGCAGCTACTCCCTGGTCTCGGAGGAGAAGCCAACAGTAGCCTATGCGCATATCCTGAATCGCGGCATTTACAGCGCGCGTACCCAGCGAGTCGAGGCCGATACACCGCACTATCTTCCTCCGCTGCCGGCGGGACTGCCGCATAATCGGCTTGGATTAGCCGAGTGGACGGTGAGCCCCGAAAATCCATTGACCGCGAGAGTGACCGTAAACCGCATGTGGAACGAGGTCTTTGGTGCAGGGCTGATAGAGACAACTGAAGACTTCGGAATCATGGGCCAGCGCCCATCCAACCCGGCGCTCCTGGATTGGCTTGCAGTTGAGTTCCGCGAGAGCGGCTGGGATGTCAAACACATGTACAAGCTGCTGGTGATGTCAGCCGCTTACCGGCAAAGCGCAAAGTCGACCCCGGAGCAAATGAACAAAGATCCGCGCAACCTGTTGCTGGCACACGGCCCGCGCTTTCGTATGGATGCCGAAGAGTTGCGCGACATCGCCTTGCAATCGAGTGGACTACTGGTCAACAAAGTGGGTGGACCAAGTGCCAAACCATACCAGCCGGCCCAGGTGTGGGAGACAGTGAGCTATACCGCCAGCGATACCCTCGACTACGATCAGGGGCGCGGCGAGGAACTGTATCGCCGCAGCCTCTACACCTATTGGAAGCGAATGGCGATGCAGCCAAACATGGACGCCTTTGACGCGACTCCGCGGGACACCGTCTGCACGCGACGCCAGCGCACGGACACGCCCCTGCAGGCGTTGGTGACGATGAACGATCCGCAGTGGGTGGAAGCCTCGCGTGCGCTGGCGGAACGGGTGATCCGCGAAGGTGGCCGGGGGACTGCAGATCGTCTCCACTTTCTCGGAGAGTTGGTGCTCTCGCATCCGCCGTCACCCCGCATGGAGCAAGTGCTCGAGCAGTCTTACAAGGAGATGCAGGAGCACTACGCGAGTGATGCTGCTGCTGCGCAAAGTTTGGTTTCCGTAGGAGATAGTCGCAGAGCAAGCGGTATTCCAGCACCCGAGTTGGCTGCCTGGACGATGGTCGTGAGCGAGATGCTGAATCTCGATGAGGCTCTGAATAAGTAGAATGACGAGGCGTCGCCGCGCCGCGCTTCAGGCGAACCCGCAGAGAGGAGAGAACGATGAAGCAACACCCGCTGTGTACCGATCCCGACCACGGGCCGACAGTACTCGATCTTCCGATCTCGGAGGGCGTCAAGTCGGAGTGGGCAGCGCTGCAGACGCGTCGTCATTTTCTCGGACGGACGGGTAAGGTGCTGGGTTGGGCAGCGCTGGCGAGCCTTTGCAGGGATAGCGGATTGACTGGGGTCGCGCACGCTGCAGGCAGCGGTGTTGCGAGCCCGGAGATGCACAAGCTGCCGCACTTCGCCCCCAAGGCCAGGCGGGCGATCTATCTCTTCATGTCGGGCGGTCCACCGCAAATGGATCTCTTCGATTACAAACCTGGACTCGCGCAACTCTACGACAAGGACATACCGGAGTCGGTTCGGGGAACGCAGCAATTGACGGGCATGACCGCGGGGCAGGCACGCTTTCCGATCGCGCCGTCGCACTGGTCGTTCAAACAATACGGCAAAAGTGGCGCATGGATCAGCGACTTGCTGCCGAACACCGCACGCATGGTAGACGACCTAACGATCATCAGATCCACCAACACCGACGCCATCAATCACGAGCCGGCGATCATGCTGCTGAACACGGGCAACATGAATGCAGGCAAGCCATGCCTGGGGTCGTGGCTCTCCTACGGACTCGGCAGCATGAACGACAATCTCCCCACCTTTATGGTGTTGCTGAGTAAGACGAATCCCAAGCAGAACAACCAGCCGGTATCGTCTCGACTGTGGAGCAGCGGGTTCCTTTCGTCGGAGTATGCGGGAGTCGCGATGCGTTCCGGCGGCGACGCGGTGTTGTTCCTGAACGATCCAAAGGGTGTGACTCGCGACGTCCGGCGTAAAATGCTCGACGCAGTGAATCAGATCAACGAGCAAACGTATCAGGAGCTGGGCGACCCGGAGATTCACTCCCGCATTTCACAGTATGAGATGGCCTACAGAATGCAGGCGTCGGTGCCGGAACTCACCGACCTGAGCAAGGAGCCCAAAACTACGTGGGACCTGTACGGACCCGATGCGAAGGAGCCGGGGACGTTTGCCTACAACTGCCTGATGGCACGGCGGATGGCCGAACGTGGCGTGCGCTTTACACAGGTGTATAAACGCGGCTGGGACGTCCATTCCAACGTGCCGACAATCTTACCGATGCTTTGCGGCGAGATTGACCGCCCGTGCTATGCCCTGGTGACGGACCTTAAACAGCGTGGTCTGCTGGATGACACACTGGTCGTCTGGGCAGGCGAATTTGGCCGTACCGTGTACAGCCAGGGCGGGCTGACGCCGACGAACTTCGGACGCGACCACCATCCTCGTTGTTATACGACATGGATGGCCGGAGGGGGCCTGAAGCCGGGCATTACCTACGGTGAGACGGACGACTACAGTTACAACATTGTGAAAGATCCAGTTCCAGTGCGGGACTTCAACGCGACGGTGCTGCATTGCCTGGGGATCGATCACAACAAGTTGACGTACAAGGTGCAAGGGCTGGAGCAAAAGCTGACCGGGACGACCCCGGCCAGCGTAGTGACCGGGGTGCTTGCCTGATGGATGCGAGTCAGCGCTCATCACTGTCGACCGCAGCGTTGGAACCCCGGAGGCGATTGTTTCGTCCAGCTTTCATTGCCGCGGCGATCGTCAGCATGGTCTTGCTGCTCGTTCCCTTCATCTTGAGGCTGGATGGAAAGGTACACGCTGACTGGCAGCAGTTTCTGGGACGGTTCCATCCGCTGGTAGTTCATCTGCCTATCGGCCTCATCCTGCTGCTGCCGTTACTTGAATTCGCCGGGAGAGTTCGTCCGGCGCTTAGGGAGGCCGCGGCGTTTGTGCTGAGCCTGGGCGTAGTGGCTTGCCTGGTCGCCGTAGCGTTAGGCTACCTGCTGGCCTACGGGTGCGGCGACGCGGAGCCTCTGGTTACAAGGCACATGTGGGGTGGCATCGCTCTCACGCTGGCGATGATGGCGTGCGCTCTGGTGCGTCCTGTCTGGATTAACGGAAGTCTGCCGTGGAGCTATCCGGCGATGCTGGCCTGCGTGATCCTGCTTCTGGGATGGGCGGCACATCAAGGCGGCTCGATCACGCATGGAGAAAACTACCTGACGGAGTTTCTACCCGGCCCTCTGCAACACCGCGCAGGCACCGACACCCCCAACGCGAAGACTCTACCCATACCGGGATCTTTCTATGGCAAGCACGTGTATCCGGCTCTCGACGCGAAGTGCGTCTCGTGTCATGGCGAGTCGAAGGTAAAAGGTCGACTCCGACTGGATTCGTATGAAGCGTTGATGAAGGGCGGCAAAGACGGTGCCGTGATCGTTCCCGGCCAACCCGACCGCAGCCTGCTTCTGCAGCGAGTGACACTACCGATAACTCACAAACAGTTCATGCCGGCTGAGGGCAAGTCCCCGCTCAATGCCCAAGAGATCGGCCTGATCCGCGCGTGGATCGCCGACGGAGCTTCATCGACTGCAACATCGGTTGCCGGAGTCACCGTGCATGAAGATGAGCCTGTGCCGCAGGTAGCGGACTATACCGCTCTTCAGCCGCAGATCGCAGGAGTGGCAAAGACTGCAGGAGTGACCGTAGTACCGGTCTCGAGGAATCTGCGGGATGGGCTGATTTTGAACACAGTCGACGCCTCTGGAGCCTTCGGCGACGCACAACTGGAAAAATTCGAGCCGTTTGCGCCGTATATTGTCGAAGTGGAACTGGCGCGGACCGGCGTGAGCGACGCCGCAATTGGAATCCTGGCGCGATTCCCCCACCTCCGCGCGATCCACCTCGAAGAGACTCATATCTCCGGAACCGGCCTCGACCAGTTCACTCATCTTCCGGAGCTGACTTACGTCAATTTGAGCGGCACCAGGGTCACCGCTGCGGCCGTTGCTCCACTGGTTTCGATGAAGACACTGCGACATCTTTATCTTTACAACACACCCGCTCATCCGGCGGTAGCCGTCCCCGTCGATCAGCCCACTACGAGGAAATCACCATGAATCGTCATGACCAGAGCACACCATCCAACACCTCATTGAATCGCCGCCGCTTTCTGGCCAGCTCGGGCGTCCTTGTGGGTGCCAGTCTGATGTCGCCGGCTGGATACGCCGCTGCGGAGACGCCGGATCCTCGTGACGAGGGTCAGCGAATCCAGACGGGAAATGGAGAGTGGACGTACCAGGTCGTACCCGGCTGGGGAGCATTGCCGAGCGGAAAGGTCTTCGGCGGAACCCATGGTGCAATCGCGACCGACAACGCTGGGCTGCTCTACGTCAGTACGCAAAGTGCAACTGGAGTGGTGGTCTACGATCGCGAGGGCAAGGTCCTGCGCACGATTGCCACGGACTATCCCGAGATTCATTCGATGGTGCATGCCGAAGAAGGCGGCACGGAGTACTTCTACACGACCGTGCAAAAGGGAACGCCAAAAGAGAATTGGCTATTTATGAAGATGAAGACCGACGGCAGCGTCGTGCAAAAGATCGTCGCTCCTGTTGAGGCGGGATTCAAGGCACCGAATGAGTGGCGTATTACCTCGGCAGTCCCCGGACCGGACGGCTCGATCTTCATCTCAAATGGCTACGGCGATTCACGTATCTTCATCTTCGACAAGGCAGGCAATTACAAGAGGAGCTTCGCCGGTAAGGGAGATGTGGATGGCATGTGCAACTGCTGCCACGGATTGACCGTAGACACGCGTTATGACCAACCGCTATTGCTGGTGTGTGATCGTGAGAATCGCAGACTGAGCCACTACGACTTCGACGGCAAGTTTGTCCGCAACGTCAGTCATCATCTTCGCCGCCCTTGTCAGGTCAGCCTCTACGGTGGCTATGCTGTCGTGTCCGAACTCGAGGGACGGGTGACGGTCCTCGACAAGAACAATGTGCCAGTGGCCTTTCTCGGCGATAACCCTCACAAGGACCAGTGGGCAAACTACAAGCTGCTTCCCTCCGATATCGCACCTGCCTGGTTCAGTGCGGCGCATGGATGCTTTATTGACAGGGATGCTTCCATCTATGTGTCGGACTGGAATCAGTCTGGTCGAGTGTCGAAGCTCGCGCGATCGGCCTCGAGTTAATCGAGCCCGTGCGCGAGAGCCTGCGTCGTCGACTCACTTCGGTTTGTTTGCTGCCTCCAGCGTTCCGCCGCGGATCCAATCAATCATCGTACGGTACTGGTCGCTCGATTCGTTGCCATGCCACCGCTGGCCACCGTTGTGCGTCGCGAGATAGTCGCCGACGTTGCCTGCACTATCGGTTGGCCGGGTCGGTTTGATGACGATCAGGCTCTTGTCCGGGTTCGTGATGTCGACCACGCGCATGGCATAGCGGTAGTTCTCAAGGCTCGCCTGATCAGAGAAGATCCCGTCAGCGTTGGGCGGCTGCAGCTTGAAGATGACGTGGCTTGCGTGACAGAAGACGCAGGCCTTGCCGTCCTGCCCGGGCGTCGCAAGAATTGGTTCGATCTTAGTGACGAAGTACCGGAAGTCGAGAACCGCACTGGGCTGGACATCATGCAAAGCATCGCCGAGAGTTTTGCCCTGCACCACGCTGGTGGCGATCAACTTGATGCGAGGATTCTGCGAACTTTGAAGCTGCCCCATCGCCGTCCGAAACTCCGCTCGCTGCTCGACCTTCTTGACCGAGCGGAGCGTATCGATGGCTGCGGCCACAACGTTGACGTCTGGGTTGAGCAGACTGGCCAAGACCGTGTCGACGACGATCGGATAGTCCAGCGGCTGCCTGATCTTCTTGATGTTCGCGTTTCGATTCAGGTAGTCCTGATCCTGCGAGACCGCTCCGCCTGCCAGCCCGAGGCGCCGCTTCAGAAAAGCTGGATTACCGGCTTCCTCAAAGAGGATTCGCAGCGCTGAGGTATTCAGACTGGCAAAGGCGGTGCGCACGGCGGGCTCAGTCTGGGGGTCGCTGAGGAAGTGCTCGAGGCAGACCTGCATCGCGGCGCGCTGCACCTCTGGAGTGTAGGATCGCAGTCCGGCGAGCACTTGATCCTGAAGATTCGGCTCATGCATCAGGCTCGGAAACGCGGACGCCGCGTCCAGGACCTGCGCGTAGTTGGCCGGTCGCGGGCGGGCTTCGAGCATCGTCCGCAATGCTCCCAGTATCTCAGGCTGGTTGCCCCACGCGGAGTTCTCCGGAAGGGTTGCGAGCAGAGGCAGAACGACGGCCTGACTGTCCGGGTTGCCGTGGTTGAGGATGTCGACGACTTTGCTGACAAGCTTCGGATCGGGTGCAGTTGGCGTGTTGAGATTGAGGATTCCGCGCTGGCCGTTCTCGTACACATAGCGAACGGTCTGGCGAACGGCGGGGTTGTCGTCCTCAGAGAGCTTGAGGGCAGCCAGGGTGAAGCGTGCGTCGCCGGCCTCGCTCAACGTGCTGCCAGCTTTCAGTACCTCGATCTTCAACGAATCACTGGCGCCGGTGAGGCAGTCGAGCAGCGCATTTTCCAACTCCGGACCAGAACTCTTGAAGAAGTGGATAAGATCGCTGTCGTTGCCGATGCGGGTCTGAAAGAAACCATTGTTGACGTCGTACTTGAAGTCTACGGTCTCGCGATACGGCGTGTACTCGTAGCCGGGGCGATGCAGATCGGGCACGCCGGGGACGTACTTTGTGAGTACCGCGGGCAGGCCGATGGAGACGGTGTTCGACTTGAGCTCAGGCAGCGCGTAGTGGCGAATATGGAAGTCCCACAGCGAATTCAGAATGCCCTCGCGACCAAGCGGCGTCGCGGTACGCAGCACCTTGGCCAGCACCTGCGCCTGGTCGCGCACTACAACTTCGTAACCGGTATTGATCTTGTCCCGATCTTCATCCTTCGCGCTCGCCCGAACCCAGGCGGAGAGATAGCCGGTGTTCTCGTCGAGCAGATCGTAAATGCTCTCCTTGATGCCGCGCCGCACCATCGTATCGGTCTCGACGTTCAAGCGCGTGGCGAGCGTCTCAAGCGTGCTGCGCCGAACGTCCGGCTGATCGATCGCCCAGTAGTACCAGCGCCAGAGCCCCGATGCAGCTTCAAAGCGAACGAACGGAACGGGGTCGTTGAGGGTCTTCTCGAGTGCCTGCAGGAGTTCAGCGTCTCCGGTAAGCGAGCGGAAGTGCTGATTGAAGACCCGTGCCGCACCCCAGCGCGTGCGCGCGTCAGGCGAGCCGAGCGCAGCAGCGAGCAGCTTGCGGCCTGCCGGTGCGGCGTCCTGACGGCGCGACAGCACCATGCGAATCGCATAGGCGGAGGTGGTCTGGACCATCTTGGTGGGGTCGCCGAGACCGTGGATCAGGGCGGGGAGCGAAGCTGGATCGGCCATGTGGCCCAGCGCGCGTGCTGCGGCTTCGCGGGCGAGTGGCTGGTCGCTCTCCGTCAGCACCTTGCGAATCTGCTGCAAGCCCCCCTCAGGCGCGAGGTCCCAGAACTGGTCGAGTTGGGTCAACAGCAGCGGCAGATCGTTTCTTACGAGGACGGTTGGAGGTGCGGGGTAGGCGGCATTCCAATTCTTCGCCTTGGTGTCGCCGGGATACAGTGTCGATAGAGCCATCACGGCAAATTGGGTCGCGCGGAACGGTGTGTTGAAGCCTTGATAGACAGGGTCGCCCTCCCAGCTTCCCTCGGGGCGTTGCGCCGCCAGCATCGCGTTGACGGCACGGGCGAGGCGCTAGTCGGTCTCCGGCCGGCGACCGCCTTCAGCGAGCGCGAGGACAGAGTTGTAGGAGACAAAGTCCGCAGTCTTCGCCTTCTTGTCGAAGGGGTACGGCCAACCGCCTTCTGCACTCTCGTACTCGTAGAGCTTGTCGATAAGCACATCGATCTGCGGCGCATACTTTTCGCGATCGATCTCCGACAGCAGGATTATCTTCCAGTTGAGATCGATGACGTTCTTGGGCTCGTCGGGAAGGGCAAGCTTTTCGACGTGGTCGCGCTCCGCCAGCCACTCCTCCTGCTTGGTCTGCTTGTACGCAAGGTCGAAGGTCTGCCAACTCTGCTGCGCGATCTCAAACGGGCTGACATCGGGCTCGCAGCCGTCGGCCTCGTCGCCGGGCATGACGGTCAATCCTTTGTAGTGGATCTTCAGGAAGCGCGCGTAGGGCAGGGTGAAGTTCTTGCGCGGGGGATCGTGCGTAACGTTGTGTTCAAATGCATTCGCTATCAGCGGCAGGCGGCTCGAGACCGTCCGCGCGGTATAGATGATGCGCACCCAGTTGGTGTCGGGCTGGCCGTAGAGCGGACGGGCGTTGTTGTAGATGCGGTCGGTGAGGAACTCGAGGCTAGCCCGCTGGGTTGGCGCGTAGCCTTTTTCGACGGCCTTCAGGTAGCCGCGCGTGCTGAACTGGGCGGGATGGCAGGCGATGCAAAGCTGCGTCTCGGAGTGCTGCATCGTCGTGCGCAAGGCGACGGCACCGCGCCGCGGCGTGTTCGAGAGCCAGGAGTCGCCCATGTTGACGATGAAGTCCATGCCGGCACGGATGGCTTCGTGAGGATCTTTGTTCGGCGGGACGCTGTACTCATAAGTATGGAGCTGGTATGCCGGATGGTTCGCGGCGACACGCACGTAGTAAGACTGGCCGGGCTCCAGGATGCGAGTGCGGAACTTATAGAGGCCCGGATAGTTCTGCGTCGCCTCAACCTGATAGACGAACTGGCCCTGCGTGTACGGAACGGCATCGGGGTTACCGGCGGCATCCTTGCCATCCTGAAAGATCTCCACGTCGAGCGGCACATCGCGGTCGGTCACGTTGAGTACAAAGTAGACCAGCTTCGGCTGCTTCTCGCGGAACGTGAACCTGAACCACTGAAAGCCCTTGACCATCGCCGCGTAACCGTCTTCGCTGGTGGAGGGCGCATAGGGACGCTCATCGTCGCTGCCGAAGATCGTCTGGCCGAGCTCGAAGGGCTGGGCCACCTGCCACGTATCGTTGGGAGCGGCGGAGATGACACCGTGGCGCAGATCGGCAGCGCTGCCGGCCTGCTCAGGGGTTTCGAGAATCTTGCTCATGCTGCTGATGATCTGGCGTGATTCGGAGCCCGGCGCAGGCGTGTAGCTCACGGTCACGGGACCCTCGCCGCGCGGCCGCAAGGTCATATAGAAGTCGAGGTCGGCGGGATGCAGCCACTTCGAAGCGATCTCTCCCTTGGCGTCGCTGATGGTGGCTCGGACGGCGTCGTTGCCCTGCAACTTGGCGATGTCCTTCAGGCCGAGAGTGAGCGCGTACATCGATCCAGAATTAGCTTGGCCGAGCTGGATCGTGCTGGCGCGGGCGGGAGCGGTCTGGCCAGCGTGGACGGGCCGACCAGCGTATAGCACCGCTGCCGCGATGCAAAAGATGAGGGCGAGCGAGTTCATGATCCAGCCCGCGATGTATCGGTTCGGTCGGTGCTGCAGCCAGCTTCCCATGCGCAAACCTCACCCTCGTCCCGGCCCCTTTAGAGCGCGAGAAATCGGTCTGGAATATCAACCGCCAAACTATATATCAGTAGGGACTGGGTTTGCGATCAAAGTGTCGTACCCGCCAGCGGTCGGTTGAGTTGTCGATCCGTCCATCATGCAGTCGGTGAGGGCCATATTTGCAGCGTTCTGGCGCGACCGGCTGAACCCTCTAAGAAGTGCTGGTAAGGAGTGATAGCGCGCCCTCTCTGAGAATTCGATCTGGGTCAACACATTATTTTCCGTGTAGAGGGCGACACGGGCGGCAGCGGACCTGTTGACGATGCCTCGGGGTTCCGGGCGACCGGGGCAGGGTTGGATTCCGGCTCGGACTTAGGTGGACGGCTTGCCGATACTCTGGAGGGCTTCAAGCGCACGACGGGCGAAAATGCCCAACCTCCGCCTCGCACTAATCGCCGACCTTTGTGATCCCCATTCCCGACCCCCAACCTCACCCGGCTGGCTGCGATATTCTGGGGTGCCTCGCTCTCCCGGAATCTAAGTAAAATGTAGGGGTTCGGTCGCAGGACGGGACGTTTTCCAGCGTCTCTGCGGTTCGGGATAGTTACTTCTACGTTGCTGATTTACTACGTATTTGTTGGCTCCTGAGGTAGGACTCGAACCTACAACCCATCGGTTAACAGTTCCGTTCTTGCCTGACCTTACCTCAGAACGCGTCGCTCACGGGATTTGTACTAACTTACGACAGAGCGCCGAGCATGCGCACGGCGGCTGCCAATTGGTCTGGAGAAAACGGTTTTGTAATTACTGGCGCATCTCCGATAATTGCAGGCAAGCTGTGGCGTTCATACCCTGTGAGAATCAGAAAAGGAACGGCTTTTTCGTGCAAGAGAGCTATGACCGGCTCGATACTCCGCCCGTTCAAGTTTGCATCGGCGACGACAACGTTCCAAGACCTCTCCCTGACCTGCTTTAGCGCCTCAGCTAGCGTTGCGACATGCTCCACAAAGCCAAAGCCTGCACTCTCCAGCACTGACACGATGTCCATGCCGACGAGTTGTTCATCTTCTATTACGAGAGCGCATTGATTGATCATTGTGGCCCACTACCGGAGGGAAGGTACGGTGTCGTTGGCAACCAGAAGTAGGCGGATGGAACAGACGAAGCCTGTGGGCTCGAATCGGCTCCGCGCGGTACCTTCGACTCCCAGGAGACTTTTCTCGATGAGTGTTGTGCCGAATCCTCGCCTCTCAGGCTCTGAAACGGGGGGGCCGCCCGCCTCGGTCCACTCCAGTTGGAGCACCGACTTGGCGTCGAGGACATCCCATTCCACACGCAAGCGCCCCGAAGGAATGGACAGCGAACCGTACTTCCGTGCATTTGTCGTCAACTCATGGAGGACCAGGGAAAGTGCCACAGCAGCCTGTGGCTTGAGAAGGGCAGAGGCGCCAGATGTAGAGATGTTTCCATCTTTGTCATCAACAAGCACCTGGTCATGCACGATATCTTTGACATCCGCGGACTCCCAGCTTCGGCGAGTCAGCAATCCGTGGGCGCGTGAGAGAGCTTGTATACGTGCTTGAAACTTCTCCGCAAACTGCAAAGGATCGGGCGTGCTTGCCTGGGTCTGGTTTGCGATGGATTGAACTGTCGCCAGAGTGTTTTTGACGCGATGGTTCAACTCTCCCATAAGGAGCAGTTGCCGCTCCTCGGCCTGTTTACGTTCGGTGATCTCGATGAAGGTGATGACAACGCCTTCAATACGATCGTCGGTGCTTCGATAAGGCAAAACACGACTCATGTACCAGCGGTCCGCGTCATCCTTCACCTCTTGCTCAATTGGAATCAGGCGATTCAAGACAGACTGGGCGTCCTCACGGAGCTTCTGATACCCAAGACGGTGAGTCAGGTCTGAGATAGGTCGCCCACGGTCTGTAACGCGTATGTTGAAGATTTCCGCTACCCTGGGCGTGAAGCGCATGATGCGGAGGTCGCGATCCAGAAACAGCGTCGCGATATCGGTCGCACCAAGTAAATTCTGCAGATCGCTTGAGAGTTGAGAGAGCTCCTCAACCTTATGGCGATTCTCCTGGTTTACGGTCTGTAGCTCTTCATTGATGCTTTGGAGCTCCTCTTTCGAGGTCTCTAGCTCTTCCATTGTGGATCGCAGTTCCTCATTGGTTGACTGCATCTCCTCGTTGGCAGCTTTCATCTCTTCCTGGCTCGTTTCGTACTCCTCGATCACGGTCTGCAGTCGCTGGCGTGCAAGGTTTAGTTCAGTGTCCAACTCTGCGAGCCGCCTGGCCGCTGCCTCTGGTGCGGCAGTTAGAATAGGATCCCGAATGGGACTATCGGCTGGAATCGCCTGATGCTCGTCGAACATCACAAGGACAAAGCCTTCTTGATCAGCCCCTTGAGCGGGACGGACGTGCATCACGACCGGCGCTTTGTGACCGTCAAATCGAACCACGATCGGCTTGGAGTCGACCGGCTCTTTGTTCTCCCTTGCGGATTGCAGAAGCGCCTGCAGCTCAATTCGCAACTCTTCGCGAACCATGCGGACCGCACTGTAAGTAACCTCGCCGCCCGGCGGTACAAGATAACGCCCGGCGTGTTCCGAGAGATGGACCAGCTTATTGTCGTATCCGATGAGGACGCTTGGCGGAGCAAACCGCTCGACAAGATTCTGGTGCAGCGATGGGTATGCAACAGATGTCTGCACACTCTCATACCGCGCGAATGAATCTACGGGCACGCGCAAGCGGGTCATAGGAAACACCGGCAGCCGAGGCTCAGGTGCGGGAACATTCCGTTTCTCGTAGATGCAAAGCTTTTTGTCTTCAGTACGGAAAAGTTCAGATGCGTCCGTGGTCTCCGCGGAGCCAAGCATGAGATAACCATGCGGAGCTAACGCGTAGTGGAAGAGGTCAATGACATCGCGTTGAACGGAGCGATCCAGGTAGATCAGGAGATTGCGGCATGTGATCAGGTTAAGGCGCGAAAAAGGGGGATCGCTTAGCAGATTGTGCGGGGCGAAAACCACGGCATCCCGGACTTCTTTGCAGATACGATAACCGCCGTTCTCCTTGCGAAAGAACTGCTGCAATCTCTCGGGGCTCACGTCGGTTTCGATGTCTCCAGGGTATAAGCCCTCCCTTGCCCCATCAAGAGAGCGCTTGTGCAGATCGGAGGCAAAGACCTGCAGCTTTGGCGGGGTGGCCATACGGGCCGCTTCTTCGAGTAAAAGAATGGTTACGGAATACGCCTCTTCGCCTGTGGCGCATCCTACCGACCACACACGAATGGTGTCCTCGCTAGACTTGTCATGGAAGAGTTTAGGGATGATCTCCTTTTCCAATTTGTGAAATACATCCGGGTCACGGAAGAAGCTGGTCACCGTAATCAACAGGTCATCGGCCAGAGCTCGGACTTCGTCGGGCTGATTGCGCAGGGTCTCCAGATACTTCGCAAAATCGTCAATATAGTTCAGCTGCATTCTTCGCGCTATTCGCCGCAAGACGGTCGCAGGTTTATAGCGGCTGAAGTCCCGGTCCGTTCGCGTCTTCATGAGTGCCAGAACCTTGGGAAGCAGGAGCTTCTCAGGTTGGTCGGCTTGCTCAACCTCGGCTGGCAGATCAAGTCTGGGGCTGGACTTCCCAAGTCTGACAAGCGTAGAGGCGATTTCGTTGATGGTTAGCACGCGGTCCACTATGCCGGTTGTAATTGCGCTTTGCGGCATGCCGTCGAATTCAGCTTCATTCGGATCCTGGACGATAATAAGCCCACCCTTGGCCTTGATCTCCCGTAGACCCAGGGTGCCATCCGATCCCGTTCCGGTAAGTATCACACCTATGGAATGCCCGTCATGCGTCTTCGCCAAGGTTCGGAAAAAGTGATCGATGGGTGCGCGCTCCCGCCTTCGCTCTTCTAATTCAGAAAGGCGCAGGTGGGTGTCGATCGCGCTCAAGTTGGCATTCGGGGGTATCACGTAGACGTTGTTGGGTTCTATCGCCGTGGTTTCAGTCACCTGACGAACAGGGAATTTGACGCTCACTTGCAAAAGGTCCGCCATCAAGCTTTTATGCTCAGGGGATAGATGCACTACCACCACGAACGCCAGACCGCTATCACTGGGGATGCGCTCAAAAAGCTGCTTCAGTGCCGCCAACCCGCCCGCAGACGCGCCGATGCCCACAACAGTGGTGTCTGACGCCTTGATACCCGTTCCACCTTCCAGATGGTTGCTGTTCGCTACACTCTCCAAGCTTTTGTTCGCCACAGGTGACCTCGCTTCCTCGGCAATATCTAGCTGCAACTTAATACCTATCGAGAGTGAGTGAGCCATCACAAGTCCCGACGGCCAGTGTTATTGGCTGGTCAAACGGCTTTTTTTCTAGCTTTTGCATCGAACAGAGAGTTGATGAGACCGGAACTTCCATCTGAATTCGTACCAAAGGTCCTCATCGTCGAGGATGAGCTGACCATCGCCCTGGACCTGGAAGGTAGCCTCGAAGGACTGGGTTTCCAAGTCATGGGACTGGCTCGGACAGCCCGGCAAGCACTTAACATGGCTGAAGCTGGCCGGCCAGACCTTGTGCTTATGGATGTCCGTCTCCCTGGGCCCATGGATGGAATTGCTGCAGCCGCCTTAATTCGTGACCGATGGGGGATACCCGTCGTGTTTCTTACGGCGAATAGCACGCCGGAAGTCATCGCACGCGCTAAAGATGCCATCGCCTATGGCTATCTTACGAAACCGTTCCGTCTCGAAGAGTTGAACGGGACAATCCGACTGGCGCTTGCGCGGCATCAACTCATGCAAGTGCTGCTTCGGGAACATACATGGTTTACGACCCTGCTAGGCTCGCTCAGTGACGGCGTGATTGCGACAGACGAAGAGGGCTACGTCCGGTATCTAAATTCTGCGGCTGAAGCCCTCACCGGATGGACACAACAGGAAGCAAAAGGGCGAGCCTTTGAAGAAGTTTTTCCTTCGATGGAGCACGACGGCACATCTGGAGATCATCGCCAATTGCGAAAGGCTCTCGAAACACATGTGCCTGTTACCAAACACAAATTCTGCGTGACAAGCAAAGATGGCCGCATGCTTTCGGTGGAAGCCTCGGCGACGCCCATCATTGAAAAAGGAGCCACGCTGGGCGCGGTCACGATCTTCCAGGACATAACGCAACAGGAACGGACGGAACAAGTCCTGCGCGAAAGTGAAAAGTTGGCGATTGTCGGACGTCTTGCCTCAAGCATTTCGCACGAAATCAATAATCCACTGGAGGCGATCACGAATCTCCTTTACATCGTAGAGCGTGAACTTGATCCAGAGTCATCCGTGCTGCAATACATTCAACTGGCAAATGAAGAGCTGGTACGTATCACACACATAACGACCGAGACACTTCGCTTCCATCGCCAGACAACACGCCCGACGCAAGTAAACCTGGCTAACGTTCTAGACTCGGTCATGACCCTGCACCAGGGGAGAATCCGTAATCTTCAGGTGTCGGTCGATAAGCAATATCGGCCTTGCGACCCGCTCATGGCATTTGAAAATGAGATCAGACAGGTGCTCGCCAATCTAGTGGGAAATGCCCTTGACGCGATGGCTTCATGCTCTGAAAGACGCCTCACCCTGAAGGTATGCAACGCCAAAGACTGGCGCTCTGGAAGACGTGGCGTGCGCGTCAGTGTAAGCGATACGGGCATCGGTATGAGTCCCGCCACGATGAAACGCCTGTTCAAACCCTTCTTTACAACGAAGGCTTCGACTGGAACCGGTCTGGGCCTGTGGGTTAGCTTAGGTTTGGTTGAAAAGCATAAGGGAAGGCTGCAGTTTCGAAGCACCCGGATTGACAAGCGGCATGGAACCGTCTTTTCCTGTTTTCTGCCTCTTTCGACAGAGCACGAAGTTGCAGAGGGGCCGCCGCAGTAAGGTGAAGCATGGCGTCGAAGTGACTCATAATCGCCCCCATTATCCTGCCACTTCATCTCGATACCTTGGCAAGCGGGATGGACACGGTTACAGACGTACCTTCATTCAATACCGCTTTTACATCGAAGGTGCCCCCAAGTATTCGCGCACGTTCCTGCATACTCAGCAGGCCAAGGCCGCCCGACTGTCGAGCCGATTGCATATCGAAACCGGGACCGGGATCCTCGATCCTCAACTCAACAGCGTTGGAATCGACCGATACCTTGATAGAGATTGGGCACTCGGGTGCATGCTGAACAGCATTTCTCAATGCTTCCTGGGCAATACGATAGAGCGCAGTGCTGATCTCGATGGACATTTTCTCAGGAAGTTCCCGGGCAATCAGCGAGACGTCTGTACCTTGAGCTCGCTGTTGGTAGACCAGTTCGGTCAGGGCTGTTACCAATCCCAAATCAACGGTCGCCGCCGGATGCAATCGGTGTGAGACCTCGCGAAGACCTGTCGCAATATAGTTGAGGTCTTCCCTCAGAGAGTCGATTTCCGTTTGCGCATTGGCTGGTATTTTGTCGGACAGCTTGCTCAGCTCTGCGATGCGCCAGCCCATCAGAGCCGTCCTTTGGCCAAGATCATCGTGAAGTTCGCGAGCGACACGCCGTCGCTCATCCTCCTGCGCGGTAAGCAATCGCCCGGAAAGCGCTCGTAGCTCTTCCTGCGAATGTCCGAGTGCGACGCTTGTCGTCTTCACTTCTTCCTTCAGCCGACCCTGCTCCGCCTGCTGTCGCGCTTCCGCTTCCAGACGATCCGTGATGTCCAGGAAAATTGTGACGGCGCCCAGCAGATGACCCTCCTCAATAATCGGCGCGGCAGAGTCTTCGACGGGAAGATAATGACCGTCCCTGACCTTCATGAGGAACCACTCTTTCGGGATAGGACTCCTGGCTTCCAGGGCCCGACGCAGGTGACACTGCAGCACTTCAGAGCCGTCCATGTGGGTCAGCGGGTAGACCTCTTCAATGGCCTTTCCTACAGCTTCCTGTGAGGACCAATTCGTCAATATCTCCGCTGCCGGATTCACATAGCGGACGCAGCCGCTCGCGTCCGCTGCGATTACCCCGTCGCTCAAGCTTGCGAGCATGGTCGTAAGCCAGTTGTGCTCGGCGAAAAGTTCCTTGCCAAGTCGATGCTGCTGCAAGGCAATAAGGATCGTTGCCTTCAGATCTTCAACCCGAAACGGCTTGCTCAGAAAACCATAGGCACCGGCGGCCCGGGCCTTCCGCATGATGTCTTCATTCGTGTACGCGGTGAGAAAGACGACGGGAATGTCCCACTTGCGTCGAATAGCATCGGCGGTTTCAATTCCCTCCGACTTCCCTTGCAACTGGATGTCCATCAGGATAAGTTCCGGACGCTCCCGGGCCGCAAGCGCTAGAGCCTGCTCGGCGGTACCAGCAGTGCCGACTATCTCGAAGCCTAGATCGCGAAGATGATCTTCCAAATCGGCGGCAACGACCAGTTCGTCTTCAACGATCAGTATTTTGCTGGACGTGGCCGGTGGGTTCATCGTTCTGCGTTCCTGCTCGCAACGGGATGCACACGTCCACAGAAGTCCCCGCGTCGGATTTGAATTTAATATCTCCGCCTAACTGTTTCACAAGTATACGGACCAATCTGAGCCCAAGCGAAGAAACTTGTTCTGGCTCGAAATCATCAGGAAGTCCAGAACCAGAGTCTTTCACCGAAAGAAAGATGGTCCCCTCATTCCCCGTCAGACTAACGCGAAGCATGCCTGTCTCAGATGGCGGCAAGCCATGCTTGAGAGCATTGGAGACGATTTCATTGAGAAGCAAGCCAAACGGTACAGCCCGTTCCAACTCCAGCGAGACTCCTCCGCCCTCCATCGTGACACGCACTCGCGATTGCGCGCCGTAGAACCGGACCAATGTCGGAACAAGCTGCTCAGCATAGGCAAAGAGGTCGATCTGCGCAAAATTCTTGGATCGATACAGCATCTCGTGAATGGAAGCGATGGACTGCACTCGGTTCCGCGTCTCGTTGAACAGCCCCGATATTTCCGCGTCCTTCAAACCCCGCGACTGGAGGTTCAGCAGACTGGTGATCACCTGCAGGTTGTTCTTCACACGATGGTGGACTTCGGCTAGGAGGGCCTCTTTTTCAGCGAGGGAACCGCGCAGGTTTTGGTCGGCACGCTGACGCTCTGTTTCGTCGCGCATCACCTTCGCCGTGCCGCGCAGTTTGCCGTCGTCGTCGAGCACTGGCTCAGTGACCCACTCCGCAAAGAAAGTTGACCCGTCTTTACGCTCCATGAAATGGGCGTCGCTGCTCCGCTGGCCACGCGAAAGCGCCGCCATTTCGCGTGCGATGAGGCCGCCATGGCGGTCCTTCTCTGGAACGAGCATGGAGAACGGTTTGCCAACGACTTCCGCGCTGGCGTAGCCAAAGAGGCGCTCGGCGCCCGGATTCCAACTTGTAACGATGCCTTCGAAGTCGGTCTGGACGAGTGCGTACTCGCGCACGTTTTCAACGAAGAGACGGAAGCGTTCTTCACTTGTGCGTAGGGCCTCCTCAGCCTGCTTGCGTTCGTTGATATTCGAGAAGACGACGGCCACCTGATGCGGTTGTCCCGTAGGGAACGCCTCCGCGTGTACCCAGTACTTTCCGCTGGCGTGGTAGCCTTCGAAGACTTGCGTCGTACCCGTGCTCAAGGCGGCATCGAAGTGATCGAAAACCGAAGCCTCCATCGCCGGCGTCAGTTCAAGTACGGTGTGCCCCTGCCAGTTGGGGAGGCCGGTATGGCGCGCCCAGGCGGGGTTCGCTATCATGTACCGGTAGTCCCGGCGTTCGTATTCGCCTGAGTCGACCCGCTCAAGGATGACGAAACCTTCGCCCATGCCTTCGAACAGCGCGCGATACTTCTTTTCCGACTCCGCGATTGCCAAACGCGCCCGAACCTGTTCAGAGATATCGCTGAAGTAGCAGACGACGCCGTAGCTACCGTTCGGCAGCGTGATGCGATTGATATTCCAGGAGTAATACTCGACCAGACCCAGGTCAGCACGAGATTCGGCGCGCTCCGGCGTCTCATACGGCTTGCCCGTCTCGAGCGTTTGGCGGAAGAGTTCCACGACCTCATCCGCGTACGACTTATCCCAGAGAATGTGGATCACTTCGTCGAAGTCGCGCCCGACGAGGTCGGGAATGTCGCCAAAGACCGGTTGGGCGATGGGGTTCACCTGCACGATGCAGAAATTGCTATCGATCAGGTAAATCCCGATGGGTGCCTGGCGGACCAGCGTTTCGAATTGCTCAGCGCGATAGCGAAGCTCCGCCTCCGCGCGGTGTTCCTCGGTCACGTCATGAGCGTTGTGGATGATAGCTTCCACCTCGCCGTTCTTGCCGAGCACAGGTGAGTTGACTGGGCTCCACCACCTTTCTTCAAACGTGCCGTCCGGTCGAGCAATGTCGTACTTCAGGCCAGGCAGCGGGTCCGGTCGGCGGGAAGCGATCACACGTTCCAGCGAGGCGCGCAAGGTGCTCACGCTCCCGATGATCGCGGCGTCAGGGTTGTCAGGGTACGCCTCGAAGATACCGCGCCCCACAATCTCATCGCGCTTCCGCATTGTGGCGGATAGGTAGGCGTTGTTGACCGCGGTGATGGTGAAGCGCGGTGCATCCGGCTTGACGATCAGGAAGGGTGCCGGCGAGGCTGAAAACAAGGTATGGTATCGTCGGTCCCTTTCGCGCAGCGCCGCCTCGGCTCGTCTTTGTTCAATCAAATCGGCAGCCTGTCGAATGAGCAAATCAAGAAAACGCAATTCGCGTTCCGACGGACGATGACCGAACTCGCCCCAATGAGTGGAAACCATTCCGATCGGCTTGCCGGAGCGGGACAACAGAGGCAAAGACAGTGCGGAGAGCACACCGTCCTCGACGTGCATACGAATGGCGACATCCGTGCTGGCTTGATCGAAGTCCAAATACGTGCGGCTTTTTGTCCGGAGGGCGATACCGCAGGATGTCTGAGAACCCGCGTCGACGCGCCCAAAGTACTCCGTCGTTCTTTGGCTAAAGCCCCGCGTCGCGAGGATAGCGAGTTCCTCATTCTGATCGTTGAGCATTTGAACAGTGCCCGCCTTTGCCCGCGTGATTTCGATTGCCGCCGATAAAACGTCCTCGTAGACAGTCTGAATATTTTCTTCCGTTACGAGCCGCGCGCTAAGGTCCTGGAGAATTCTTGTGTATTTGAATTCCTCGGCCAACGCCTCCGCAGCGGCTTTGCGGTCTTCGATGTCGCGGAAGGCGACAGAAATGCCACCCTCCGGGGTTGGGGCAATGTCGAGCTCTATCCACCGCTGGAGCACCGGGGACACCGACTCACAATGTTCCGGAGTGCGTGAACTCATCACGCGAACATGCGCATCGTACGGTTCCGAACTCTCAATACCCGGAAAAGCCTCAATCAACGTCCTGCCGAGAATATCGGTGGAGTCCTTTTTCCAGAGCTTCAACGCCGCGCTACTTGCGAAAAGAAACTTCCAATCCCGGTCGAGAGCGTAGAAAGCGTCGGCGACTCCCTGAAGCGTGAGGCGGAAACGTGCTTCGCTTTCGCGCAACCTAACCTTATTGGTGACTTCGATAGCAGTGTTGAGCACCCCCACCACAACATGGGTTTCGTTCCGAACCGGGCTGTAGGTGTAATCGAAGAAGGCCTCTTCGGTCTGATCGCCACGCCTGAGCATGACCCGCGCGTTGCAAAAGTAACAGGCTTCCCCAGTCATGGCTTGAGCGATCTGCGGAGCCGCGACCACCCGTGCTTCGTCCCAGACATCAAGCAGTGGCCGCCCCAGTACATCCTGTTTTTCCCCAAGCAGGGGAAGATAGGCGTCGTTGTACAGCGAAACCAGCCCCGGCCCCCAGCCGAGAATCATTGGGAGCGGATGATCCAGCATCATGGTCAGGGTGGCACGCAACGCTTGCGGCCAAGTGTCGACAGCTCCCAGCGGAGTCGTGGCCCAGTCTTTGCCGCGAATGAGCTCAGCCATCGCGCTGTCGCCGGGCGGCCATGAGGTTGCTACAGACATATCAGCTAAATACCTTCAAAGAAACGTTGCGATTTCAGTCACTACAAAGCCTCAAAGTCCATCATAGTGACACGACGCCGGTCGCGATCGCATAGCGCGTCAGCTCGACCGCAGTTCGAAGACCTGTTTGGTCCATAAGTGACTTCTTGTGAAACTCAACTGTTTTCGCTGATATTCTCAGGACAGCCGCAATTTCGCGCGAAGTTTTCCCTTCGGCGACCATCTGTAGGACTTCTCTTTGCCGTGTCGTCAGGCCGCTGGCATCGCCGGCCTCATCTCGTCGCAGTTCTGAAACCGGCGCGAAGTCCACTTTCTCTTGCAGGGAGCGTGTAATGTACGTCCCGCCATTTAGGACGCTTCGCACCGCTTCCAGAAGCTCATCCGAAGCAGACTGCTTTGCAACATACCCCATGCCACCAGCATGGAACGCCGCACGAAGGTACTGAAGCTCGATCTGCTGAGTGACAAATATAAGTTTTGTTGCCGGGACAGCTTTCCGTAGCTGCCGCGCCGCCTCGATACCATTCAGAAGCGGCATACTGATGTCCAGCACAATCAGGTCGGGCCGCAGCCTCGTCCCTTCCGTCACAAGTTGACGTCCATCGGAGACGACACCAACCACTTCATAGTCTGCCGACAGAAATCGGGCAATACCCTCGGCGAGCAAGGTATGGTCGTCAGCTATCAGCACTCGTTTCTTTCGTGCATGAACCATATGTGGCTTCTTCGATCAGCGCTGTCTTTGCGTCAAGTTTAGCCTGCTAAGCAGCCGCCGACGCAGAATACGCGTTCTGCGCGTGCGCTTTACCGATCCGGCAGACCTGGTCCGCCGGAGGACCCTTTTCGCCCTGGACAACGTCGTACTCGACTTCGCGTTGCCATAGACAGTAAAGGGAGATCTACCCTCCCCATAACTAGGAATTACCCTAGTCGCGGCTCGCATGTCGTTGATTGTGCCGCCCTTTGCTGTAAGAGATCGCCAACACATCGCAGCAGGTCCTCCGGCCGGTGAGAGGCGTACGTTATACCAACGGACGAGCACGCTTCCGGATCACCAAAGAGAGGATGCATGAGGATGTAAGGCAAATTGCCGCGTTCTCGCAGCTTTACAAGCAACCTGGAACGCTCCGGCTCCCCAACCGATTGGCAAATCAAGACCAGCTCGCACGGTGGAAGGTCCCACAAAACTGAGATTTCGCTGCCCGTCATTGTCAGTACCGTATAGCCGGCTCTCTGTAGCAGCAGGCGTCGCGACTCCAATAGCGAGGCGTCGTTTGACACACAGAGAATCGAGCGATGCGGCGTAATAGACGAAGGCATATGCGTTAGGGCTTGGCTACACAAAGGACGGAGCGACGCTAAGGGGCCGGTTAGTCGTATCGGTGATGTCATGAATCGCACTCAGCATTTCCGTAAACTGGAATGGCTTGGCCAGGAAGATCCAGCCTTTCTCTCGAACAAGCGACCGCAAGTCCTGGCTCAACTCCGATCCGGACACAAGAATAATCGGCGACATCGGTCTCATTCCGGAGATGATCGTCGCGAGATGATCGCCCGTCATTCCGGGCATTTGCAGATCGGAGATTAACAAATCTATGTGTTGAATCTTCTGGAACGCCTCCAGGGCTCGAAGACCGTCCCGGCAGACGATCACGTGGTAGCCCTCAGACTCAAGAAACGCTCGCATAAGCGCACGCAACGCATCGTCATCTTCAGCTAGTAACACTCTTGCTGCGATCTCCCGATCATTGGAGACGGGGAGCATATCGTGTGACGGAGCGTGAGTTGACTCCCAGGCACCGATCTGATGCACGTTAGATTCGCTCGCGACGATCAGATCTCGGATATTTACTTGGCCCATGAGAACTCCTGAAGTTGATGGAGAGATACTTCATCAAGGTAAGAGCAGCAGCATCGCCGTACAACTAGGGGTCTCCCTAGGTTTCACGGCCCGCGCGAAGATCGCCCGAAGGCGTAGTTGGCGTTCCAGAGGCTCGCTGAGGTGGGCGCGGAAGACGCGAAGCGGCTGCAACGTGTGAGATGACCTCCTTCCTCAACACCGCTCGCTTATTCCCGTCGTCATCTGAGATTAGGAGAGAAGGCCTCACGCAGACAGACGCAGACTTCCGTGTTTCCAACTGTTGGGGTTGCTAACAGGCCCCCGAACTCCAGCCCATGCCAGTCACAGGGCCTCAAGATGACCGGGATCACCCGAGCGGAACCCTCTCGTTGTCTTGCAAGAGCTCGCTTCATCTCATGCTCGGAGCAGTATTCAGGGGCAATGAAGTCCGGGCTCACCAGCAAAAGGATGATGTCAGCTTTTTCCAGGTTCTCGTTGATGGCGTCGGCAAAGTCGGACCCAGCGTCGATTCGCCGATCGCGCCATGACGTGATGATGCCCTGCCGCCGAAGCCCCGAAAGGTGCTTCTCAAGCTGATCCCGAAGTGCCTCATCCGCGTGTGAATGCGAGAAGAAGAGAGTGGCCAAAATGTCCACTCATCAGTTTCGCACGCACCTTAGGCCACGAGTGGGAACGAGCACGACGTCACAGCCGCACCCGTCTGATTGTTCAGCGTTGCTCGTGGATATGAGGGGCTTTGAATCGGGGTACCCACAAAATCCCCCACAGTGGGTAGATTCTCGGGGTTTTGAAGGGTCTCTTTACGCTGGTATCGTGTTCATATAAATGGCTCCTGAGGTAGGACTCGAACCTACAACCCTTCGGTTAACAGTGGCATTAGGTCGGTTGCATAACGTCGCACTGCTTCGCATGGCTGTTGCAGTAATTGGACTTATTGAATTCAGCCTGCATAGCTTCGCATGGCGACGCACCTGTTTTCAATCGCAACAGCCATCAAAACAGCCACTCTACCCACCTTCGGTGTCATAATTGAAGAAGAGATTTTGGGGAGTAGCGGTATGTCCAGGGTGGCCATCAAGCGGGCAAAGCAGGTCAAAGGCGTTTACGAGAATCCGCTCGAAAGCGGTATCTGGTGGATCAATTACTACGTTGAAGGCAGGCGGCATCGGGAGAAGGTTGGCCGTCGATCCGATGCAATCGCCCTCTACCAGCGTCGGAAAACGGACGCTCGGATGGGGATCAAGATGCCGGAGGTGCGCCCTCGCATCCCAGTCTTTTTCGAGGAGATTGCAGCAGACGCGCTCGCGTATTCCAAGGAGCACAAAGCCTCCTATCCGGGAGACCAATCAACTGTGAACAAGCTGTTGCCCACTTTTGGCAAAGTGCCGATTGATGAAATCACCCCGCAGAAGATCAAGGCGTACTTTGATACGCGAACGGACTTGACCAAGACGACGATCAATCGTTATCGCGGGACAATCTCGATGATCTTTCAGGAAGCAATTCGAAACGGCAAGGCGACCGCGAACCCAGCTCGGCTGGTGCGGCTTCATCGTGAGGACAACTCAAGAGTCAGATTTGTGACGTTTGCCGAGGAAGCAACCATCCGGGCAATAATCCGGGAACGCTGCGCTGTTCACGAGTCGGAGTTCACGCTGGCACTTGAAACCGGGATGCGCCGCAGCGAGTTGTACAAGTTGGAATGGGATCGGGTCGACCTGAAACGCAGACAGATCATTCTTCTGCAAACGAAGAATGGTTCCGCCCGAGCCGTCATTCTGACAGACGCGGCGGTAGATGCCCTTAAAGAGCTTCGTACCAGAAGCTCTGATAAGCACCATCAGGTTTGCCTCAGCCGTTATGGTGAACCGATGATCTCACCCAGGGCCTGGTTTGAGCTGGTGATGGAAGATGCAGTCAAGTCGAATCCTGCACTTAGGACGGTCACCTGGCATATCTTTCGACACACCTACATTTCAAGGCTAGTGATGGCTGGTGTCGATCTGCGAACCGTTCAAGAGCTAGCCGGCCACAAGGATGTGAAGATGACCACCCGGTACGCACACTTGGCACCTGCGCACAAACTCGCCGCGGTTGACAGGCTAGCAGAGTACCGAAAGCAGCACGAGGGTAACGAAGCGCTGGCTTGAGGTGCTAGCGCCGCAAGGCATAGGGGTTCAAGTCCCCTCCTCCGCACCAATCCAACCTTCGAAACATAAGAGTGCCTCCCAATCGGGAGGCATTCGTGTCTACGTCGGCCACACCTTGCGCGTTTGTCCCGTGGGCACAGATCTAACCCACCACTGCCGTCACTCTGACGAAACCAGAATCTCCGTAGTTGTCTTCGGGCGGCGCCATAGCTTCGCGAAATCCACCCTACACCTGCCTGATAAAGGTGTCCGGTGTGCCATCTTCGGGATTTACAAAGACAATATCCGTTGGGATCCGCCGAGGCACATCCACCGACAGAAACACCACCGGCTCCTCCAAAATCTCCGGCAGCGCGTGGACAATGTTCCGCTTGAAATACAGCAGACTGCCCGGCCCGAACTCCTCGCTGTTTGCCGGATCGTTCATCCACACCCGGCCACGTCCCGATACCACATACAGGTACTCTTCGCTGTGGCGGTGGAAGTGCGGCGGCGTCGGCTTATAAATGCGAAACACCCGAGAACTGCCCTCGGGTTCATCCGTCATGTAGTGGTCGACCAGCAGCGTCTCTGCCTGTTCGGGCAGAGACGCTGCGATTGCATGGACATCAAACCGTGCGTAATCCTTCGTTTCCATTTATGAACAGTTTAGCTCGATCGAAGTTCTTCTACTTCTTCACAGCAGCCGTCGCACGAGCGGGAGCCTTTGCGGACATCGCAACCGCCTTATCGACTACAGCAAACAGCAGCTGATCGTTGTCGGCGCTCGCGGTGCGCTTGATGTACTCGCCCATCTGGCGTCCGGCAGCGGCGCTCTCAGGAAGGGTAATGCCGCGATTCTTTGCAGAGATGTCCGCAAGCTGCTCGATCATCTCGTAGAAGTTCGCCTCGTTCTTGTTGCTCAAAGCCCAAGCCTGACGCACCGTTACAGTCATCAACTGGGCCGGATCCCAATGCTCCTGCGTAGCCTTGCCCTCGAGCGAGCGCGGCTCCATGTCGGCCGCCTTGCCTGGTGTTGCGGTCTGTGCGTGGACGGTCGCGAAGCTCAAAAAGAATGCAGCGGCAGCGACAAGAATGCGGGAAGAAGTATTACGAACTAGTGTCATGAGAATGCACCTTTCAGGTTGTAAGGCTTGAGTGTTTGTTGCCTACGCAAACGAGAGCCATCGCTTAGCGGGGGCTGGAGTAGCCGTCAGGGCGGCGGTTCGGATCATCCTTGCGTTCGTTGTTCTGATGCGCCTTGCCGACGACCGCGCCGATGCCCGCGCCTGCGGCACCGCCGATCAGCGAGCCCTTCAATCCGCCGCCAAACAGTGCACCCAGAATCGCACCACCCGCGCCGCCGATCAGAGCGCCCTTCCCCGGCCCAATACCCCCGCGATCGTCTACGCTGCCTCGATCGCTGCCGCGTTGGCCATTTCTGTCATAGCCACTGGCGTTATACCCGTTGCGGTCGTAGCCCTGACGATCGTAGCCGCGTTGGTCGTAAACGCCTTGATTGGCATTACGGCGGCCATTTCTGTCGTAGCCATTGGCGTTATAGCCATTTTTGTCGTAGCCCTCGCGGTCATAACCGCGCTGATCGTACAGGCCCGGCTGGCCATTGCGGCGGCCGTTTCTGTCATAGCCGTTGGCGTTGTAGCCATTTCTGTCATAACCTTCGCGATCGTAAACGCGCTGATCGGAACTGCCTTGATATCCACCTCGACGTCCATTGCGATCGTAACCGCTGGAGTTATAGCCATTTCGATCGTAGCCATTGCGATCGTAACCACGCTGATCATAGCCAGATTGATCGTAGTAGTGGCGGGCATTCTGGTCGTACTGACCCCCGTTCATACCCTGGCGCATGCCGCCGTTCCTGCCATACTCGTCCTGCTGCCGGTCATTCTGAGCATTGGCTGCGGTCGCTGCCAGCAATGCCAGGGGAAGGGCGCCTAAAATCAGCTTCGATTTCAAATACTTGACCATTAGAACTCCAATCGGGTGCGAACGTCCGGGGACTCACTGCAACCTTGCCTGGTCTGATGCGTAATCCGATGCACGCGAACGAGCCAATCCTTTTGTTTATGGCACGCGGGCTTAGGGGGCAGGTCCCGTCACTACGCTTCTGCTTGACAACCGCATCGCGGCAAAAGAATAATTGCTACCACCTGCAAGTGATGCGTCTCACCCGTCGTTCAAACTCCCGGAGAATCCATGTCCTCAGTTCGTGTCGCCCTCGCAGGTCTCCTGCTCGCCGCATCCCCCGCAGCATTCACGCAGCAGACCGCCGGCCCGGTCGCCCGTCCACCCCAGGCCCCCCTGCAGATTCCAAACCCCCACTACATCTCCATCCCGATGGAGATCGACGTCAAGGCCCCCGCCGACAAGGTATGGGCTCGGGTTGGCAAGTTTTGCGACATCGGCGAGTGGAGCAACGCACCCACCGGCAACACCTGCAAAATCACATCCGGCAAGGATGGTGAATTTGGCACCATGCGAACCGTTGGGACCGAAGTTCTGGTCGGTAAGACCCAGTACTCCTACACCTACGCCCAGGCTCCGCGCGAGGGGACGCCGTTCAACCTCTATCACGGCACGCTCGATGCCGAACCCCTCACTGCGACCACAACCCGCCTCCGCTACACCATCTTTCTGGATAACTCCATGCTGGCCGACGACGCCGCTCGCGAGGCCGACATCAAGGCTCGCCGCACCCGCTTTACCACCGCCTTGCAGAACATGAAGATTCTCGCGGAGGGTGGCACCATGCCTGCACCGGTCGCGCCTCCTGCACCCACGACCCCTCGGCCGTCCGCCGCGACTCCGGCAGCGTTCCTTAGCCCGAACCCGCACTACGTGTCCGTCCCTATGGAGACTCAGGTCAATGCGCCGGTAGACAAGGTCTGGGCGCGCATCGGCAAGTTCTGCGACATCGGAGAGTGGGGCTTTCCCGGCTGCAGCATCATCTCCGGTACTGATGGAGACTTCGGTGCCGTCCGCACCATAGGCAACGAGGTCCTCGTCGGCAAGACCAAGTACTCCTACATCTATACGCAGCCGCTGCGCACCTCGGGCGCCTACATCATGTATCACGGCACGCTCGAAGCTCGCGCCCTCACACCCACCACCACGCTGCTCCTCTACACCCTGCTCTACGACAACTCCAACCTCGCTGACGACGCAGCGCGTGACGCGGACATCGCCCGTCGCCGCACGCAGTTCACTGGTCTTCTTCAGAACATGAAGATTCTTTCCGAGGGCGGCACCCTGCCTCCCGGAGCCATCCGCGCACCTGGTCGGCCAACCCCTGCACCGCCCGCGAAATAGCATGGATCGTGAGAAAATTCATCTATGAGCGATTTCATTCCTAAACCCGGCGCAATCAAGATCGGCGGACTGGGCCGCAAGGCCCAGAAGCTGCAAGCAGCCCGCGACAAGGCTGCACAGGTCAAGAGCGGAGCAAAACCCGCACCCGGCGCGTCCGTTTCCTCCTTCAAAGCGAAGGATTCGTTCGCCAATACCAAGAAGACGACGTTTCAACGCAAAGCCGTATGAGGCGCACAATCCACCATCTCCGAACAGAAATTCAGAAATCCCCAGCAAATTCAGTGTCAAGCGAAATACTTTGACTGATCTCCATATCTTGCACATTGCAAGGCGTTTACTGTCAAAAATAGATTGCACGATCACCCTTGAGGTTTCGCTATACTAGATATAGAACAGAAAAGCCCCGGCCATCCAGCCGGGGCTTTGCATTCTTCCGTACTACCGCCCATTCGCCCGGTCCCCAAAGTCCTGATCTAAGTCGAATGCTGTCCGGACTTTAGAAGGAAATGGCGGGGGGGAGGGTCTACCGTAATGGCACGTCCAGAACCTCGATCGTATAAGGCGCAACCGTCCGCGAAGAACCCAGATTCACCGTCGACTCCAGCGGCTTGATAGAGTCCGGATTCGTCATCGAGTTCGTCGCAAAGTACCCGCCCGAATGCAGCGTATACAGCTTCGCCGCCCCGGTCTTCGCGCCCTTCATATCAACCGCCAGTGTCTGCGGATGATTCGACGCGTTGACCAGCTTCAGGTGCAGCACGTGATCCGAGGATGACACGGTCGCCGAATAGAAAAAACGGTCGCCCGCGCCGCTGATCGTGCTCTGCGGAACTCCGTCGCCCAGGTGAGCAGCGAACAGGCACTGTGCATAGTAGCTTGGCGAGCCGTAGCTCTTCAGTGCGTCGTACCCGATCAGATCCGTCGGCCACTGCATCCCGCCCGGGTTTACGTTCACCAGCAGCGGCGCATAGCTGGCCATCACGATCAGATCGCTGTTCCGTTCCAGACCCGTCATCCACGCCGCATCGCCCAGCGCATCGCCAAAGTTCGGCGTCGGCGAACCCGACCGAGTCGCCCACTCACCGACAAACACCTTCATGCCGTTGCGAGGCGCGTCATCGTACCGATGCACCAGGTCGAACATGTCCGCCGGGGACTTGTAGTAGTGGTCGTCGATTACATCCGGCTCGGCCGCCTTTTCCACCGTTACTTTGTCCGTGGCAATCAGCTTGTACTGCGGATACTTCTTCCGCAGCGCAAGCGCAAACTGCGCAAAGCGACCACTGTAGCTGCCTGACTTGTCGAACTCGTCCTCATTGCCAATCTCGATGTAATGCAGCGGGAACGGCGCCGAATGACCGTCCTTTGCGCGCTGTGCCCCCCATTTGGTCGACACATCGCCCGTGGCATACTCCACCTCATCAATAGCCGCCTGCACATACGGTTCCAGATCCGGGCCCGGCTTGATGTAGTCATGCTTCAGCGCGTACCCGGCATACACCGCAAGCACCGGTTCAACCTTCAAATCTTCGGTCCACTCCAGAAACTCAAGCAGGCCAAGCCCGTCGGTCGACCAGTACGACCACGGAGCCTGGTGCCCCGGCCGATCGACCAGAGGCCCGATCGTCTCGTGCCAGTCATACCAATCCTCCAGCCGATCGCCCTCGAGGTAGTTGCCGCCGGGCAGCCGAACGAATTTCGGATGCATAGCCGCCATCTTTTCCATCAGGTCTGTGCGAAGGCCATTGGGCCGGTTGTTGAAGGTCGGCGGCATCAGCGACGCAGCCTGTATCCAGAACGTTCCAGTCTTCGCAAACGTCAGTTCCAGATGATTGTCCGCTGAAGCTTCCAGTGTGCCCGTGCCCAAAGCGATCTGGTACCGCGACCAGGCACCGGCATGAACCGGGATATTCCCCTCAGCCAGCGTCGCACCCGTACCGTTGCCGACCAGACGCGCATGAACCGAATCGATACTGCCATCCACCTTCGCGTAGAAAGAAAGTTGGTAGGTCGACTTCGGCTTTACCGGAATTCCCCAATAACCAGCATTGGTGACGCCGGCTTCGTTCCCCGACGAGGCCTCAGTCACCGTCAACTTCAGGCTGGTGGGGAGAGCCTTGCTGGGCCCCGTTGCCTTGTCAGGAACGACAGACGCCTTGGCATTGCCATTACGGACAAGGCCCCAACCGACAACACCTTCCCACGTCGGCCGAAAAGTGTGGTTGCCCAACAGCTCTGCATACAGGCCACCGTCATAGGAATGATTGATCTCCTCGGTCATCAGACCGTACAGCATGGGGCTCACCGGATGCACGATCTTACCGGGATCAATGCTCAACTGGGCAGTCTGGGCGGAGGCGCAGGCTGCAAAACACAGCGCCAGTGGAAACGCGAACAACGCAGATTTCGAAGTCATTATGGTCATAGAAGTGTCCTGGTGGGCTTTTTGGCTCCCGATCACTATACCGCGAAAACGTTTCCCCGAACCTTTGCTGATGCCAGACATTGCTCAAACATGGTCTGCTCTGCCACGCCAAGTGATACACTTGCAACTGATTTGGCGCGCCGGGCGCCGCACGGCAGTCCCCGCCAAATCCACCATTTTGGTCGTAAAGAAGGCAGTAGAAATCGTCTATGACATACCTCCTGTATCTGCTCGTCGTGATCCACGTCCTTGTCAGCCTGTTCCTCATCGGCGTTGTCCTGTTGCAGACCGGCAAATCAGCTGATCTCGCCGGGGCCTTCGGCGGCCAGGGTTCGCAGACCGCCTTCGGTCCCCGCGGAGCAGCCAACCTGCTCACCAAACTTACCGGCTGGAGCGCGTTCATCTTCATGCTCACTGCGATCAGCCTGACCATCGTTCTGTCACACACCAGCGGCTCGGATCGTTCGGTGCTGTCCGGCGCTGGTGCAACACAGTCCGCACCCGCGAAAAAGTAGCTCCCACACCAGATGATCCGCGAAACCTTCCCGGTTGGTCCGCTGCAGTGCAACTGCACCATCGTCGGTGACGAGGTTTCGCGCGAAGCCACGGTTATCGATCCCGGCGACGATATTCCCGGTATTCTGGTGCGTCTGGCACGGCATTCACTGACGCTCAAGCAAATCCTCGTCACCCACGCCCACATCGATCACATCGCCGGCGCGCTGGAATTGAAGCGCATCACCGGCGCACCAATCCTCTACAACCAGAACGACCTTCCCCTCCTCGCCACGATGGAGGAACAGGCGGGCTGGCTCGGCGTGGATACCCCCAACGTCGCGCCGCCGGACGACAACCTCGTCCATGGCTACTCCGTCAGGGTGGGTGCGATCCCGGGCGAGGTCATTCACACTCCAGGCCATACGCAGGGCAGCAGTTGCCTTTACATCCCGTCGCAATCGCTCCTACTCGCCGGTGACACCCTATTTGCGGGTTCGGTCGGTCGGACAGACCTGCCGGGCGGCGACACTCGCAGCCTGATCCAGTCCATCCACGACCGTCTGCTTACCTTGCCAGACGAAACGCTTGTGATCCCGGGGCATGGACGCTCGACATCGATCGGCGTCGAGCGAGACTCGAACCCATTCCTGCAAGGCTTGTAGTTTCAGCAGATTGCGTCAGGTCGATCAATGCAACACTTGATCCCCAACCGCCTCATGTTAACTCTTTAGGTTCACACCAGCGCTTCAGAGTTTCGACGCCGATCAAAAAATCCGCTGACGGTCCAATCAGGCTGACGACGATGGAATGGGGCCTTGGTAGACCGTAAAACGAGCCGGGATGCACAACCACCCCAGCCTCTCGCACCAGCGTTTCGGCCAGATCAGCGCTGCCTCGATTCTGCGGCACCCTGAGCACCGCGCTCCAGCCTGCCTCCACTGGGAGCGAAGCGACACCACTCTGGCGCAAAATGGACAAATTCGCTCTCACCCGAGCTGCGATCTGCCGCTGGATCGATTCCCTGCCACCCAGCCACCTCGGCAATGCAAGTTGCGCTGGAGCATTCATCGAAAGAAAGGTATCGGCGATCACTTCAAGCCGCGCGAGCGCCTCGCGCTTCTCCTGCTCCGGCCCAAAACAAGCGAGCCAGCCGACCTTCATCTGCGGGAGCGCCGCGATCTTGCTGAGGCCGCTCACGACGAACTTCAGGCAGGGGTGTGATCCTGTGGCGAAGCTCTCGACCGGCCCCGTAACCCCGTAGTCCAGGAACACTTCGTCGACGATCAGGGCGAGGTTGCGCTCCGCACACAACGCTTCAAGCTGCAACCGCTCGGCGCCACCCGTGCCATGGCCAGTAGGGTTGTTGGGATGTACCAGCACGATGGCGCGGGTTCTGGCCCCGATGCTCCGCTCCAGCTCGGCAAAGTCAATCCACCAGCCGAAATCCTCGAAAAGCGGAAAGGGCCGGAGCCGCACATCGTCCAGATCGGCCAGGAAATCGAATAGCGGGTAGCTCGGCTGGGCCACAAGCACTTCGTCGCCGGGATCGCAAAGCAGCCGAAACAGAAAACTATAGGCTTCACTTGTGCTTGTAGTCAGGATCGTATCGTCCGGGTCGACGACCGCATGGTGGCTTGCGTAATAATCAGCCACGGCCTCGCGAGCGCTGCGAATTCCCCTCGGATCGGGATCGTAGCTCAGGCTGGCCGGATTACTGAGCCCGCCCAGAACCGCCTCAGCGTCATAGTCAAAGCCGCACATCGTCGGGTTCGACACCGTGAGGTCGATCAACACGGCGCCCAAGGCTCTGCGCTCCCGAATTGCTCGCGACAGCGATCCTTCGCTCGTGTCCCACGATGTTCGTACTGAGAATCGATTGCCCACGACCTTAGTCTACGGGTCCGCATAAAATGAGTCTGTGCCCAACCTTCCGATTCAAGCCGTACTCTTCGACTACGGAATCGTTCTCACTGGTCCGCCGGACGCTGCCGCGTGGGCTCGGATGCTGCAGATCACGGGCTTGGAGGATGCGGCCTTCGCCTCCGCGTACTGGGCTGCTCGCCACGACTATGACCGCGGATTTCTGACCGGCACTGAATACTGGCTCGCCGCTGGACGGCACGCCGGAATGATGCTCACCAAGTCCCAAGTCGCTGATTTGATTGACGCCGACAACCAGCTCTGGACCGGAGTCAACGAGCCGATGGTCGACTGGGCGCTGCGGCTGCAGTCCGCCGGGACGCCCACGGGTGTGCTCTCTAATCTTGGAGACGAAATGACGATCGGCGTGCTCGCGCGCCAGGCCTGGCTCAGCGGCTTTGACCACCTCGTCTGGTCATACAGCCTCAAGCTCGCCAAGCCGGAACCGCAAATCTACCAGCTGACAGCCGAAGGCTTCGGATACGATCCCGCCGACATCCTGTTCATCGACGACCGTGAAAACAACGTGGCCGGAGCTATTGCCTCCGGGATGCAAACCATTCTCTATACGACCCAACCGGCCTTCGAAGCCGAGATGCAAGCCCGTGGCTTCGAATCCCTCTGGCGAACGGGACTTCTGACCGCAGCGTAACCTTACCGATTCCCATTTCGGAACACGACGACACTCTTAAGATTCGCTTTTCTTACGCATCCCATCATCTATTGCCACTAAACCGGAGATATTGAGAACAGGCCGCAACCTGCGCAACCCGAGCCGCAAACAATCATGAAGACTCCCCTTCGATCGGTCGCGAAAACGTCGCACATTCTGGCAATTGCCTTGTTGAGTCTTTTCGCGCAGGGACTTCATCCTCAAACCCCGTCTCAGCAACTTGTCTTCGCGGGACTGCGGTCGGTTGCAAGCCAGGGTCAGTTCAATGGCGTAAAAACGGACGCATCTGGCAATATCTATCTGCTGCTGGATCAAGGCGACGGCGTTCGCATCCTCAAAACCGACCCCGCCGGCAACGCATTGCTTGCCCAGGCCCAGCTTGGCGCGAAGGGCGACAGCGGCGTAGCACTTGCCCTCGACCCTGTTGGCAACGTGTACGTCGCCGGAACCACAACGTCCTCGGTGTTGACGGGAACCTCCGGGAGTGCACTGCCCAACAGAACCGACACCTCCACCAACTCCTTTGTCGCCAGGTTCGACGCCGCGCTGAATCCGATCTTCGTCACTTTCACTGGTGGCAGCCGCATCGCGGCAACCGCCATCGCCGCCACCGCAGACGCAGTCTTCGTCACCGGCATCACCTACGCTGCCAACCTACCGGTAACCATCGACGGGATCCAACAGGCTCCCGCCTATGCCAGTACCCAGAATGGCTTCGTAGAACGCTTCTCAGCCAACGGAGCCACGCTTGTCTACGTGACGTACCTGACCGGGGCCAATGGCGACACCACCCCGGCAGCCATCGCGGCAGATTCGTCGGACGCCGCATACGTCGTCGGCGAGACCTCCGCAACCGGCTTCCCCACCATCGCCGCGTTGGTCCCCGAATCGCTCTCCAATCCATCCGGATTCCTCACCAAACTCAGACCCCTCGGCGACGCAATTACCTTCTCGACCTTCGTCCCCGGCGCGGGCCTTACCTCGATCGCGCTGGACAGCACGGGCCAGACGCTCCTTATCAGCGGCTCCGTCGCACTCGGGCAATTCCCGGTGGACACGGTCGCAACGCCGCTCACCCCGACGAACTATCAGGTCCTGCTGCGAATCCCGACCAATGGAAGCTCCGTCCTAAGCTCTACGGTGCTAGCCCCGGCAAACCAATCGTTCGTTGCCGCCGGGCCGAACGGCTCTGCCTGGGTCGACGGCGTTCTCACCGCTCCACTGCTGCCCGCAACCGCCCTTGCGACGCTTGGAGGCGGCTTCGCAGTCCACATTCCGGCAAGTTCCGCCGTCGATCAGGCAGTGCGGTTCGGCGGACTCGCCAACCAGTCGCCAACCTACGCCAGTCTCCCGGCCACCGTCACTTCGGTCGCGGTCGATGCCAGCGGCCAACTCCTGTTCGCGGGTTCCATGCTGCCGACCGCAAGTTCAAGCCTGCTCGCGACCGAAACCTACGATCTGCCCCTGCGCGGTCCCCCAACCGCCGCCCTACCCTCGACCATTCGCTCGGCAGCGATCAGCACCGCGACCTGCATTGGAAGCCTGTGTTCCGGATCGGCCGCTTATCTCGCCAAAATCGATCCGGCTACAGCCGGCCCCGCGCTCGCCTTTTCGCTCGATGACGTCCCTTTCGTCATCCTGAGAAATCTTGGCTCGGCAGACGCCAACGGGATCCAGCTCTCGGCCGTCGGAGCGACCCTCGCCACCAACTGTCCCCCCACCCTTTACGCCGGTTCCGAGTGCAACATACTGCTCTCCGGCGGGGCCGCCGGAACTCTTACCGCTTCCGCGAACAACGCCACGCCGCAAACCGTCGACTTCCCGGCTTACCCTGCAACCACTCCGGCCAACACGATCGCATTCTCTCCCAAAGAGCTCGACTTTGGTATCCAGACTTCAACCAGCCCGGCCGCCACCCGCACCCTCACCGTGACTAATCTCGGAACCACCAGTCACACCTTTGCCTCCATCATGGACGCGGTTGTCAATCCCAAACAACCAGTTGTCTTCCCATTCACAGAGGTCGCAAGCGACTGCACCCTCGCCGGATCGATCACCCTCAAGTCGCTCGCCCCCGGCGGCACTTGTCACATCACGCTTGGCCTCACCGCGTCACCGCTGGCATCGAGCGACGGCTTTCTCAATGCCAACTGGTCGATCGGCGGACGCGACGTGCTGCTCACCGGCTACAGCCAGTCCGCATCGCTTAGCGTTTCCGCGACCGAAATCGATTTCGGGACGCAATTCGCCAACGGAATCCATCTCCCACGCTATCTCTATCTTTCGAACGCCTCCGCCGTGTCGGTCAGCCACGCCGCGCTGTCGCTTCCCTCCGGATCTCCCTTCACCATCTCCGACGCATGCTCCACCCTGCTCCCGGCCCGTTCTGTTTGCCGGATTCGCATCGACTATTTCTCCGCAAAGAGCACCTCAACCGACTCGGCATCGCTCGCGCTGGACTCAGGTCTGAGCGTCATCCTCACCGGCAAGACCCTCCCTCCGAAAGCCGTCATCGGCACAACCGCAAACCCAAACCTCAGCGTGACGCCTGTCTCAGTCAGCTTCTCCAACCCTGTCCCGGTCACCGCCGTCTCGAGCAACACGCAGACCGTCACAGTCGCCAACACCGGCGCCTCGGCATTCTCGCTCACGATCGCGCTCAGCGGCGACTTCACCGACACCACCGACTGCGCCGGCGTACTCGGCGGAGGTCACAGCTGCAGCGTTGTCCTCACGTTTGCACCCGCGCAGCCCGGCACCAGGCAGTCGCTCCTGGCCGTAACGGCCGGTACCGGAACCAGTCCCATTTACGTCCCGCTCAGCGGCACCGCCACTTCCATCTTGCCCGCGACTAACGGCACACTCGACTCCGGAAGCACGCCCGTCGGTCAGCCCATTACCAAGTTTTACAAGGTAGCCCAGCCCTTCACTACTTTGGCCGTCGTCGCCACCGGACCCTACAAGGTCATCCTCGTCGAGGACGCAGGCTTCGGCCCCGGATCACCTCCACTAACCACCTATGCCTCATCGTTCAGTGGCACATGCCGCAATTGCTGGCTCGGAGTGGAATTCGTCCCCACCGGCGCTGGATCCCAACCCGGAACGCTGTCGATCGCATCGACACCGGCGGGGTCGCCCTACCTTCTGAACCTGATCGGCACAGGCCTACCCACCAATGGATTGATCCTGACACCGGCAGCCAGCGATTTCGGGACCATTCCCGTCCACAGCACCAGCGGCTCGCAGACCTTGACCCTCACCAACCTCAACGCCACCCCCGCCGTCCTTTCCGGCCCGGCAACCACGGGGGACTACGTCGTCACGGGCGCATCAACCGGCGGCGCTGATTGCACCGGAAAACTGGCCAGCGGCGCATCCTGTCTCATCTCCATCGCGTTCTCCCCGAGCGCGACCGGCAGCCGCATCGGAACGCTCTCCATCGGAGGCGCAAACGCGAGCGCTGTTCTCACCGGCAACGGCTCCCCCGACCCCGGCATTGCGATCAACCCTCTCGCCCTATCCTTCGACAACGTGCCCGGTGCGACCGCAACGGCACAAACCATTTCAGTTACAAATACCAGTTCGTCTTCCCTTCAAATCGGCATTCCCACCCACACCACATCCTCGTTTGGGATCTTGAGCACCTGCGGAACCCTGACCGCCGGGGCCACCTGTTCCCTTACGGTGACGTATGCGCCGGGAAATGCAACCGTAGCCGACACAATCTCCCTGCCCGTCACCACGACGGCTGGCGCACCGCAGGAGACTACCTACTTTGTCGCCCTCAGTGGGAATTACACCGCCACCTCCGCCGGACTCCAGATTGTTCCCGGCACCGCGCAGTATGGCGCTTACGCCGTCGGCCAGACCGCCCCGCCGCGCAGCTTTACTATCAACAATCTCACCGCAAAATCCGTTGCCCTCAGCGTCGCAATCCCGCGGCAATTTGCAGTAGCCGGTGCACCCTGTACCGCGCTCGCACCCTTCGCTTCTTGCGACTTCTCCCTGGCTTTTTCTCCGCTGACCAACGGCGACCAGGCCGGTACGCTGTCCGCAATCGGCATCCCATCCGACGGCTCCCCAGCCCTACACGGCATCGGCTATGCCGAAGGTTACGGCCTGGGCTCAGGAGTCCTGACCGTCAGCGGCGCACTCATCGTCTCCGGCGTCTTCAACTTCGGACAGGTTGCCTCCGGTCAGACCTCGTCGCAAACCTTCACCTTCGCGAACCTCAACCCCGCCGGATCACCACCAATTACGGTGCGCCGCGTCACCAGCGGCCCGCCGTTCCTCTCTTCCACCACCTGCGGCACAGCTATCTCGACCGGTCAAACCTGCACCGTCACAGTCACCTACGCTCCATCAAACCAGGTTGCCGTCGGCACCGTCTCTCCCGCGGTCAGCGTCGACGCAGGCCAATTGACAATCGAGAGCGACGCGGCAACTAGTCCCGACACCATCAACTTGACGGGGCGCGGCAGTCCCCTTTCCGTGGCAAATCCCAGCAACGCCGCGCCGCTGGCTACGTTTACGCTCTCCCAAGGCTCGCTGACGCTACCGCAGACAGCCGTTGGGGACATCTCCAACCCGCAATCCATCACTCTCACCAACACCGGCTCAAGCGCCCTGCATATCGCGTCGGCTTACTCAACTGCCGACTACAGCGTTCAACACACCTGCTCCTCCGTGGTCGCCGGTGGCTCGTGCACACTCACCGTTTCAGCCACACCGCAGACGCCCGGCGTCCACCTCGCCTCACTGGAGGTTGCATCCGATTCCGCCGTCTCTTTGGAGTTCGTCTCCCTCGTGTCGACGGGAGCGCCGGCAAGCCTGACCTTCTCGCCGGCCGCACTGAGCTTCGGTCCAGTCCTCGTCGGTTCCAGCGCGACTCTTCCCCTGCAGGTGACCAACGTGTCCTCAACACCGGTTGTCTTCTCCTCCACTCGCACTACCAGCAACTACTTCGCCGCAGGATCGTGCCCCAGCAGCGGAGGCTCCCTCGCGGCAAATTCGTCCTGCACTCTGGTCGTGATATTTGCCCCCGCCGCGCCTGGAGCTCTCGCCGGTGCGCTCACCGTGACCAGTTCCGCGTCCACCAACCCGCTTTCCGTTCCGCTCTCCGGCGTGGGAACCATCTCCCAGTTGGCGCTCAACCCCGGTTCTCTCGCCTTCGCTGCTACTGCTCTTGGGTCCACTTCGTCCCTGCCGCTGACGCTCAACAACACCGGCACGGTACCGATTACAAACTTAAGCCTGACCACCAACGGTGACTACACCGTCACCACGCCATGTCTGCAAACCTCGCTGTCCCCCGGCGCAAGCTGCACGGTCCAGATCGCATTCACGCCGACAGCCCTTGGGTCGCGGCCATCCACCCTTACCGTCGCCAGCTCCGACCCCGGTTCCCCAGCGACCGTGCCGCTTGCCGGAATCGGCGTCGCCCCCCCAAGCTTTACCTTCACGGTCAAGGGAGCCAGCTCCGCCACCGTCTCCGTCGTCAGCGGCCAGCCCGCCGCCTACCAGCTGCTTCTCACACCTGCCGGAGGGTTCTCGAGCCCGGTAGCGCTCACCTGCGCTCCTGTCATCGCGGCGCAGTTCGCGGCCTGTTCCCTGCTCCCGTCCTCCCTGGTTGCATCCTCCAGCGCCCAGACCTCCGTAGCCACGATCAACACCATTACCTCCGGCGCACACGCTGCATTGGAGGCCCCATCGAACGCCATCCAAGCCGCATTCTGGTGTCTCCTCTTCCCCGGCTTGTTGACCGTTTGGAAGGGCCGGAACCAGCTGCGAAAGCGTCGAATCCTGTTGCTGGCATTGCTCTTCAGCGCCAGCGCAATATTCACCTTGGGCTGTGCCAGCGGGGGGCAGTTCAACACCCTCTACACGCCCCTGGGGACCTACCAGTATCAGGTCACTGCGAGTTCCACCAGCGGCCCCGCGATCACCCAGACTGTCACGCTCAACCTCATCGTAACCGGCCGCTAGGCCACAACGGGTCGAGCCAGCTCCAGCGGCACCTGTGCCACAATCTCAATCCCAAACCCCTGCAGCGCGGGCACATGGGTCGGCGTATTCGTCAGCAGGCGAATCTTGCGGCATCCGAGGTCGGAAAGAATCTGTCCACCCAGGCCAATCTGCCTCAGCGTCCGGCAGCTGTTGTCGTCGGTATGCTCCCGCGCGCGCTGTTCGCGCTGGAAGACGATACGGGCCGGCGCTGCCGTGCGGTCAATCCCAAATCCTCGTGTGCCGCTATGCAGATACACAAACGCTCCACGCCCGGCTTCGGCGATGGCTCGCAACGCTCCGTCGATCAACTCCCGCGACCCGCCGATGCCAAAAACGTCCTCGGCAAGCGAGTGAGTATGGACCCGCACCAGCGACGGCTCATCGCTTGCAAGATCGCCCATCACCAGTGCTACATGCGACTCGCCGCCGTCCACCTCGTTCTCATAGGCAATCATCCGGAACTCGCCGAACGGCGTCGTGATCGGGGCTTCCGCAACGCGATGGATGTAGCGTTCGTTCTGTAGCCGGTACCGGATCAGGTCCGCGACCGTCATCATCAATAAACCGTGTTCAGTACAGAACTCGATGAGGTCAGGAACCCGCGCCATCGTGCCATCTTCATTCATGATCTCGCAGATGACGCCCGCCGGAATCAGCCCCGCCATCCGTGCCAGATCGACCGATGCCTCGGTCTGCCCGGCCCGAACCAGCACACCGCCCTTGCGCGCCCTCAGCGGGAAAACATGGCCTGGTCGCGCGAGATCATTTGCGGTGGAGCGCGGGTCGATGGCCACCCGAATGGTATGCGAGCGGTCCGCCGCCGAAATCCCCGTAGTGACGCCCTCGCGAGCCTCGACGCTCTCCGTAAACGCCGTGCCGAAGCGCGACGTGTTGTCCTGCGTCATCGGCCCCAGGCGCAGGTAATCCGCACGCTCTTCGGTCAGGGTCAGGCAGATGAGGCCGCGCCCAAACCGTGCCATGAAATTGATGGCCTCCGGCGTCACAAACTCCGCTGCCAGGGTTAGGTCGCCTTCATTCTCGCGGTCCTCGTCGTCGACTACAACCACCATCTCGCCGCGTTGGATCGCGGCAACCGCCTCTGGAACCGTTGCAAACTTTGCCCTGGAATCGCTCATACCACCTGCAAGGATATCAGTGCGGCGTCAACCGGCAGTGTCGCTCGACATAGAAAGGATCGATGACGCGAAAACGCCGCCTCCCGGGAGACGGCGTCAGCGAAGCGAAAGCACAAAACTAGAGGGTCGACTCGATCTCGAAACCCCAGGCTTCGAGCAAGGCTTCCGGGATGTACTTCGAGTTCTTGTTCCGCCGCGCCCATTCCCGAAGACGGGTCGAGCGGATGTACTGATCCGGCGTCAGCTTGAATTCCTTGACGACCTGCTCGAAGGAGGTTACGGTGGGGACTACCGGGCCGATCGGCTCCGGCTTACCCCAGTTCGGATTGCCACGACGCTTTGCCATATTGGGTCAAATCCTTTGAAAAGATAATCTTGCGCCTGATACCCGCAATTCTCTATCTTACCCCAGATAGGTCCTTGTCATCAATCGTCGACCAAAAGCAACGGAACGACACGGATAAGGCGGATCAAGACCGGTCTAAGGGCATTACTTGGCCAGTCTTTTAACCATCCGCCGTTATCCCTCTTTCCGTCTTATCCGTGTCAGGCCTTATCGCTTCGTAGCCTCGGCATAAAACCGTTCCATATCGCCCTTCATCATCTTCAGCGCCTCGACATTCAGGTAGACCATATGTCCCGCCGGATAGTAGCCAAACTCCACGTTCGACGCGATGGACGGCGGCAAAAGCATATGGTGCAGGTCGAACTCTGTTGCAAAGAAGGGCGTCGCCAGGTCGAAGTACCCGTTCGCCGAGAACACCTTCAGCTTCGGATTCTTGCGCATGGCATCGGCGAGGTCCATCGCTACATCGGGCTGGCTCTGGCCGCCGCCGCGACCGCCACCTCCGCCGCCGCCGGGCGCTCGGTGGGTAAAGTCCCAGGCCTGCGAAACTCCCGGCCCGGACAGGTAGTACGGGTCCGTGCTCATGTACTTCAGTTCCTTCATCATGTAGTCGTGGAACGCCCCAACATACACGCCGCTGATGCCGGTATCCGACGGATCATAGCCGGGAGTCTCACCCGCCGCATCCACGTCGAAGCCTTCGAAGCGCGCATCGTAGCGACCTAGAATCTCTTCCTCGCCACGCAGCAGTTCCTTACGAAAGCGCGTCGCCGAAATCCGCAGCTTGGCTTCCTTCACATACTGCACGCTCAGCCCGGTAAATCCTGCAACCTTCTGCGCCATGGCCTCGAACTCCGCCGGCGGCAGCCTGTCACCTTGTTGAAGAGCCTCGGCATACGGTCCGCGAGCAAACTTGCGTGCCTGCTCCACCCAGTCCGCGATTGTTCCGGCCTTCTTTACCTTGCCGTGCTGGTACGCGATCGCGGCGAACGAGGGGAAGTAGCCGATAGCCTCCGTGTCGTAGCCTGCATTGCGAATGTTGTAGTTCAGGATCGACGAGAGCAGCGTCACCCCATTGAACTCAATTCCATCATTGTTCAGCGCCTCCACCAACCCGGCCGAGCGGGTGGTGCCATACGATTCTCCGAACAGGAACTTCGGAGAATTCCAGCGTTGGTTCACGGAAATGTAGCGCGTGATGAACTTGTCGAAGGCCCGGATGTCTTCGTCGGTCCCGGCGAAGTCCTTGGCGGTTCCCTTGCCCACCGCTCGCGAGAAGCCACACAACGGCGCGTCGATGAACACCAGGTCGCTCTTGTCCAGCAGGCTGTACTGATTCGGCACCATCTCAAACGGCCCCGGCCCCGTAGCCTCCGGGCTCGACGTCACCACGCGCACCGGTCCAAACGAGCCCATGTGCAGCCAGATGGTCGCGGCACCCGGTCCACCGTTGTAGAAGAATGTTACGGGCCGGTTCTTCGGGTCGGCACCATCCGCCGTATAGGCCACGTAGAAGATGCTGGCGTTCGGCTTGTCTTTTTCGTCCTTGATCAGCAGATTGCCAGCCGTCGCCGTGTAGTGGATTGTCTGCCCGCCACCGGCCCAGTCGTGCTTGGTCACCGACGTAGTCTCAGGCGGAATCGGCACGCTCTCGTCGGCGGTCGCTGCCTGGCCCACCTCTGCTCCGGCAGCAGGTCTCCGTGCCGCCGTTGGAGCTTGCGCCAAAACACCCGCAGTCAACAGACCGGACCAACAAACTACAACCGACAAACGCACTAATGGACTCGACATCGAACGCACTCCTGAGGTTTTGTTGTTTCTGGAATGCCCCATGATAGCGTGTTTTCGTCAACGCGGAAGCCCGCTAGGGTGTGTTATCCGGGATCAAGCGAGATACCGTCAAATCGCCCGCAATCTGCGTGAAAATCTGGTTCAGGTTCGAGGTCGGCTGAGCTGCTGAAACGCACGCTCCGCCTCCCTGGGACGCCGTGTAATCGGAGAAAAAGTACTGCGGAGCTGACGCCATCTGCTGCATCGTCTGGCAGGGCGTGATGGCTCCACCGTCGGTCGAACAGCCACCGGACGTAGCGCCGTATGCGACCGTGTAGACGCGTGTTCCAGCCGCCGTCGCTGCGTAGGCTGCGGTTACCGCCTGCTGGCACTGGTCTACGATCGACGGATACGTTCCGTTATTGTTGGTCGACGTCATGTTGCCTGAACTTGCGTCGCCATCGCTCAGGATAATCATGACGTTCTGTGTCCCCGCTACCGAGGACGAAGCCAGATAAGACTGGGCCGCATAAATAACACCCGCATAGTAGGTTCCGGCACCGCCGATGGCCCGCATCCCGCCACAACCCGACTTCCCCCCCACGGCAGCCACTATGTTTGAACTTTGGGTCAAGGTAGACGCCGTGTCCGAGGCGCGATAGTCGCTCGAGAATGGCAGGATTTGGTATGTTGGCAAACCCGGATACGTGTAGCCGACGATCGTTGGCGTTTGGCCCTGACAGTTATATTCCTTTTGTGCCGAGCCATTGCTGTTTAGGCCAGGAAACGTAAATAAGCTAACCGAGTCTACCGGCGCGGCGATATTTCCGTTGTTGACGGTGCCGCAGGAGGAGAGCTGCCAGCCACACGGCGAAAGGTTCTGCAACAATACCTGAACTCCCGCCAACGCACAGGCAATCCGTGTCGAGCTGCACTGACTGTCGGAATCCGTATTGTTCATGGATGCAGTCGTATCGACGACAATCACAACGTTATACGGCGCTGCCGACGAACCCCTCATAGCTGCTGTGGATGTCGCCGATATTGGCATCGTCGAATGCCCGAACAGTCCCATGAAGAACATGTTCACAGTCATCTGCTGACGCACCTGGATGCCGTTCGCATTCGATGGACTGGTACAAGCCATACCCATGTTCTGAAGAGTTGTAAAGCATTTGAGTTTGGGATAACCCGTCACCATCGTGACGTTGGGCAGGCTCCCGCGCGCGTTCTTTCCTCCGGTCACCGCGCTATAGCTGGTCGCAATGGTGGTCGCTGTGGTGTACGGCAGCGCCTGTGCTCCGGCCAGTGCCGCCGCATCCGTAGTGTCCTGTAACTGCTGGTGACAATAGATCATGTGGCCCACGTCGGCGGTCAGTCCGGCCATGCCCAGCATACAAGTCATGATGACAGCAACCATTGGCAGAACCTGGCCACGGTCATCCGAGACGATCCGACGCAGTTTAGTAGCAATCTTTCTCATTGGACCAGCTCCGCCATCGTTGACTGCAGTTTGCAGGTCGGCATCAGGTTGCCGCTGTAGGTCAGCAAGGTACAAGGATAGGTCACCGTAATTGAAGCCGGTTGGCCCTGCACCAGATTCGAGGGTGCCCCGCTCGTATAGTTTGAGCTGGAGCAGGACGTGCCGGAGTAAGCCACTCCGTTGAAGGAGTAAGCGTAGGTAAAGCTGCTGGACTTGAGCATGGGAGCCCCGGCAATCACCACGGCAGATGCGATGGCGCATGGATTGAGTGTCTGCCCGCGGCTAATTGAAATCTGACGGGCCGCCGACGTCGTGGCGTTGGTAAGAATCAGGTAGTTGTTCATCGAAATGCCGAGCGCTCCAATACCCGTCGCAACGATAAGTAATGGCGGCAGGGTAAGGGCAAACTCAATCAGCGACGAACCGGCGTCCTTGCCGTCACTCAGGATCGCCATCGCGCGTTTGCGAATCGATCCCAGATCGACAGTAGGCTCATGCGAATTGTCTTGCTTCATCGTTGCGGACATCCCATCACCGTCGTTAATCAAGATTCATCATAGGGAGCGACACGCTCGGCCATAATCCCACAACGGGCGTAACGGCATGAGCCGTCAGTAAGCTCCGCATGGTTACCTCTTCGCAGATAAGGTAATGGGGGTATCGCCCTGCATTCCTGCAGCGTTTTCCGGGGCAAAGAATATGCGAAACTAGCGATTGGCGATGCCTGACCTAAACCAGCTCCTGCACTCTACTTTCGGCTTCCCTGCCTTCCGCATTAATCAGGAGGCAGTATGCCGCGCCGCGACCGATGGGCGGGATGCACTGCTCGTCATGCCGACCGGTGCCGGCAAGAGTCTTTGCTACCAGCTTCCGGCCATCGCTCGCGGAGGCACCGCTCTGGTCGTGTCACCGCTCATCGCGCTGATGGACGATCAGGCCAACAAGCTCACTGCGGCCGGGTTGAACGTGGCGCGTATTCACTCTGGCCTCTCCCGTGACCAGTCCCGTCAGGCCTGCCGCGACTACCTCGATGGCAAACTGCAGTTCCTCTTCATCGCTCCGGAGCGCATGCGCGTCCCCGGCTTCCCGGAGATGCTCGCCCGCCGCAAGCCATCGCTCATCGCCATCGACGAGGCGCACTGTATCTCGGCCTGGGGACACGATTTCCGTCCCGATTATCGACTCCTCGGCGACTACCTCCCCGCCCTGCGCCCAGCCCCGATCATCGCCCTCACCGCCACGGCAACCCCCGACGTGCAGCGCGATATCGTGACGCAGTTGCACCTCGAAAGGCCCGCGCTCTTCATCCACGGGTTTCGCCGGGAAAATCTAGCCATCGAAGTCGTTGAGCTTTCGAAGCCGCGCCGCAACGAGTTCACCGCAAAGTTCCTCGCCGACAAAGCTCGTCGCCCCGCAATCGTTTACGCCCCGTCGCGCCGTGTGGCCGAGGAACTCGCCCAGGAACTTGGCCGCAAATACCCTGCCGCCGCCTATCACGCTGGCCTCGCTCCTGACGTCCGCGAGCGTGTCCAGCGCCACTTCCAGTCCGGCAAAATCGAGGTCGTCGTTGCGACCATCGCCTTTGGCATGGGGATCGACAAAGCCGACGTCCGCTCCGTCGTCCACTTCGCCTTGCCTGCGTCAGTAGAAGCCTTCTACCAGGAGATCGGCCGTGCGGGTCGGGACGGCCTTCCTTCGCGCACCGTCCTGCTATACAGCTTTGTCGACCGGCGCATCCACGAGACATTCCTCGAACGCGACTACCCCGACGTAGCCGAACTCATCCGGGTATCGAAAGCCCTGACCGACGATTTCCTGATGCCGGAAGCCATCGCCGGATCGCTCCGGATGGATCGAGATGTGGTGGCAAAGTCGCTGGACAAGCTGGCATCACAGGGTGCCGCCCAGTTCGATATCGCAGGCAATGTTCGCCGCACCGCCTCTACCAACTGGCAGGCCGGATACAAGCAGCAAGTCGAGTTCCGTCGCGCCCAGATCGACCGCATGATGGCATTCGCCGAGACGCAACAATGCCGCATGACGGCCCTCATCCGCCACTTCGGCGACACCGCCGACGCCCACCGCCCTTGCGGCCACTGCGACTTCTGCGCCCCGTCCGCCACCGGCGCGCAACCGCTCGTCGAGCCCTCCGCAGCGCAGCAACGCGACCTGCGAACCATCCTGCGAGCGCTCGACGGGCAATCCAAAGCAACCGGACGACTGCACACCGAGCTGGCCCTTACGCCCGACCGTAAAGTCTTCGACAACCTGCTCGAAGGCCTCGCCCGGGCCGGTCTCATCACCCTGACAGCCGAGACCTTTACCAACGCCGAAGGCAAAAACATCCCCTACAAGAAAGCGGCGCTAACCCACGAGGGCAAGTCACTCGGCGCTAACGAACTCTTCGGAGTGCTGGTCCGCGCCGACAGCGATGCCCCGGCCTCAACGAAAAAGTCCAGCAGGAAAGCCAGCGGCAAATCCGTAAGCGATGTTGTTGCCGCCCCTCTCACTCCCGGCCAGAAGATTCTGGAAGCAAACCTGCGCGCGTGGCGTAAGGAACAGGCCGCACAGACCGGCAAACCGGCATTCATCGTCTTCGGGGACGCGGCCCTGAACGCTCTGGTACAAGCTTGTCCGGCGACCATTCCCGAGCTGCAAACAGTCTCCGGCTTCGGCCCCGACAAGGTGGAACGCTACGGGGCGGCAATCTGTGCCATCTGCAGGGGCGAAGTAGCGCCATCACCATCGACCGCGGCACCTGTCAAAGCCGCAAAGCGACCGGTCCAGGTCACCGTAGACCACGCACAAGAATCCGCTCCGACCTTCAAACGCGAGCGCGCTACACCGTCCGACCCCAGCGCCGACCTCAGCCCGGATCAGCAGGAGTTGGAACTCCGCCTGCGCGACTGGCGCAAGTCGGAGTCCGAGCGCATCGGCCTCCCGCAATTTTTCGTACTCGGCACAACCGCACTCCGCACCATCGTCCTCTCGCGACCCCGAACCTTGTCGGAACTGCGCGAAATCGGCGGATTCGACCGCGAGAAACTCGACAGGTTCGGCGCCAACATCCTGGAACTTTGCAATGCCTAGAGCAATCTGGGACCTGCGGGGCTACATCTTGTCACCCGGCTAAATCTTCATTCCGGGCATCGCATCGTGCTGCATCCCGTGATCGTCGTCCATTCCCGCGCTCCATATCTTCGCTGGATCTGACTCGAAGGGGTAGACATGAACCATCCAGCCGAACAGATGCGGCAGGAAACGGCCGCCCGCAGACTCGCACGCTGCCTGCGTCGTGATCGACCCTTTCAGGCCAAATTTGGCGTCCGGAGAATCGATGTTGGCGAGTTCGTTCCCAGGCGGCAGGCAAAGATCGGTATGCAGGTGCCATTGTGCAACTGACAGCGGAACCCGCTGATTCAACTCATCTTCCGGAGCGCGATAACGATCCGTATACATCACGCCCAGCAGCTTATACCCCGGCTTGCCGTCCGCTTGCTCGCTGGCGGGCGTCTTCTCGTACAGCAGCGAAGTCGGCTTCTCCGGATCGAACCGTCGCATCGCCGTCAAGGCATAGTCGCTGCGGGTGAAGTGATAGACATGCTGCGGGACTTCGGGAAGAAAAATCTTGTATCCGTCGGCCAGAGCCTTGCGATAGTCCAGATAAGGCTCCGCGGCCTTGCGGGCTCCGGCGGCAATCGTCGCCGCCCGCTCCTTATCCCCCGGCTGCAAAGGTCGGAGCTTCGTCATCTGCATGTGTCCCATGTCATGTACGTCGCCAAACCCTGCCGCATGAACCTGCGCAGCCCGCTCGACCCCAACGACCAGGCCACCGGCCAGGATCGCCAGACACACAATTCCAGGTCTTGACACCGCTGAACGACTCATAGCAACCTCCGGTAGTTCTGCTGACACCGAACCGCGGCCAATGTCTCGGCTGACACAGGGTATTCTTTTTCTGTGTCCATGAAAACTTCCGACTCTCCCCCGACGATGCCGGCGTCCGGGACCCACTGCTTCGGCTGCGGGCCCGACAACTCCAACGGTCTGCGGCTGCAATTCACGATCGACACCGACGGTGACGGAACCATCTCGTCCACCGCCACCACTCGAATCGCGGCCCAGTACGAAGGGCCTCCGGGGTTCGTTCACGGTGGCATTATCGCAACCCTGCTGGACGAAGCGATGAGCAAGGTGAATCGCCCGCTGCAGGTCATCGCCATGACACGCCACATGGAAATCGACTACCTCCGTCCGATTCCGCTTGAGACAACACTCATGATCCAAGGGCATCACATCCGGCGCGACGGCAGAAAGCTATTCAACGCGGCACAGATCGTGGACGCCGACGGGCACGTTCTCGCAAAGGCCAAAGGCGTCTTCGTGATCGTGGACCCGGCATTGATCGCCGAGCGCGCACAGCGTCTGAAAGCTCCGCTGGAAGTTACTTCGTCCCCGGCTTGAACACGATCTTCATCGAATCCGGCTTCGGGTTCGAGGCCAGGTGAACCGCCTCGGCACAATCCTCGAGGCCAAACCGGTGTGAGATCAGCTTCGTCAGGTCCAGCGTTCCATCGCGATACCCGCTGAACACCAGGTCGATTCCCTCCTGCTGAATCGCAACCGACGCTGAATAAGACCCCATCAGCGTCTTCTCGTCCATGCAGACCGCCGCCGGATCGAACGGCGCCGTCCCATGCTGCGTGCTCGCAAACAACATCACGCGCCCACCTGGCCGGACCGCCTCCATCGCCATCGCAATCAACGCATCTGCCCCGACCGCAACCAGAACCACGTCCGCGCCGCGGCCATCCGTGGCCGCTTTCGCCGCCGCAACGACATCGGTCCGAGCGTCGATGGGATGCTCCAACCCAAACTTCGCCGCAATCGCATGACGCTCGGGATACAGATCGCTGGTCAGGACCGTTGCCCCGGTGCCATGCGCCAGCGCTGCCAGAATCACGCCGATGCTTCCCTGACCGACGACCAGCACTGTGTCGTCCGGCTCCAGGTTGAGCATCCGAACAGCCTTATAGCAGGTGTTCACCGGCTCGATAAACGCCGCCTGCTCGAAGGGAATATCGTCGGGAATCCTCACCACGCCACCCGTATCGACGATCCAATCCATCACGCGAATGTACTCAGCAAACCCGCCCCCGGCCGCGGTAAACCCAGCCGTCGTCCCGACCTTTTTGTAGGTCTCGCACTGAGCAAATGTCTGCTTGCGACAGTAGAAGCATGTACGACACGGGATGTGATGAAACGCCATAACCCGCTCGCCGATGGCAAAGTTCGTCACGTCAGCACCAACAGCCGCGACCGTCCCGGCCATCTCATGCCCAAACACCCGCGGCCCCGGATGTGAGTTGGTATGAATCTTCTTCAGGTCCGTTCCGCAGACGCCACACGTATCGATGCGGATCAGCAACTCCCCAGCACCGATCTCCGGGACTGGCAGCGACTCACACACTACCTCATCGATTTCCCGATAAACAGCCGCCTGCATCGTTTTAGGCAAATCACTCACTGTTGCACTCCTTCAGCCAGAAATCTCTCGATCATTCGTGCCATGGCAACCGCCCCGGCGGAGCTATTGCGGCCAAGCTGAATCAACGAACCCCAATACTGCGGTCGCACCGCAACATGGCCGAGGAACGCTGACATCCGAAGCTTGCCGTCGACATCAATGTACGGATTCAGGTTAGGCAATCGCGCCTCCACAGCGTCTGAGACAGCCTTGATACAGTGCATCGGGATCCCCCGCATCTGCGCCAGCCTCGCGACCGCCGCGGCTTCCATATCCACGAATGCAGCTCCATAGCTCTGGTGCAAGCGGCGCTTCTCTCCTGCATCAGCTACATGCCCCGTCGTCACCAGGCGCAAGCCGTCAGTTGCACCCGTAGCGAAACGTTCTCCGGTCTGCGCATCGACGACCTGTCCAACCAGGTAACTTTCGCCAGCCACGGCCTCGGATGAAAGCGCTCCAGCCCACCCGACCGAAAGCACTGCGTCCAGCGAACCGGCAAACTCAGCGGCCGTAAAAGCCCGGCGAGCCGCCGCTGCACCCATCCCGCCACACACCGCGACAACTTCTTCGCCTTCACGCTCCCGCTGCCACATGGAGATACCCGAACCGCGCGCCACAGGCATCTTCACCCACCCACGCACCAGTGGCTTCAGTTCTCCGGGGAGCGCGGCAATGATTCCGATCCTCATGGGCGCGGCGCATACCCATGCGCCAGAAACCAGTCCACGGCGGCCCGCAACGCCGTGTACACCGGCATTGTCTGAAAGCCAAGCTCGCGTTCCGCCTTGGCCGATGTTGCGAACATCATCTTGCGCCCCATCCTTACCGCTTCCACCGTCGCGCGAGGCTCCTTGCCCCGCAGCTTGCCCGTAACATTTTCGTCGAAGAACGCGAACGCCATGGCAACCGCGTGAGGAACCTTCATGGTCGGCGAAGGCAGTCCCGTGATCGCCGACAGCCGGTCCAAGATCTGTTTCAGCGTAAGGTTCTCGCCACCAAGAATATACCGCTCACCCGGGCGTCCCCGCTCCAGCGCGACGACGTGCATCCGAGCCACTTCATCCACGTCAACTAGATTCAATCCGGTATCCACATAAGCGGGAAAATTGCGATTCAGAAAGTCCACGATGATGCGCCCGGTTGGCGTCGGCTTCCCATCATTCGGCCCAATAGGTGTCGTCGGATTTAGGATCATGACGTGCTGGCCTGCGCGAGCGGCGGCGATGGTTTCCTGCTCCGCCAGGAACTTTGACCGCTTGTAATGCCCGATCATATCGGCAACCGACACCGGCGTATCCTCGTTGACAATCGTCCCGTCGCGTTTGAACCCCATCGTCGCGACCGATGAGGTGTAAACCACCTTTGCGACGCCAACCTCGCGCGCGATCCTCAGCAGTTCGCGTGTCCCATCCACATTGGAGGCGTACATTTCTCTGGGGTCCGGAACCCACAGCCGATAGTCCGCTGCCACATGGATCAGCGCATCGCAACCCGCCAACGCGGAGCGCAAGGCCTCCGGCTGGCGGAGGTCACCCACCACGGTTTCAGCCGCAATGCCTTCCAAACCCGCCAGATTGCTGGTGTTTCGAGTAAGTAGCCGAAGCGTGGCTCCGCCACAAGCATAAGCCCGGGCAACATGCCCACCCACAAAGCCAGTCGCACCGGTAATAAAGACCTGCATCGGTCAGCCTCAGTCGTCCAGCTTCTCCGGCTCAATCTGGATGTTCGTCTCGCCCGCTTCCTTCTTTTCCCAGTACTTCTTCACCCAGGCCTCAAACGTCTTGCCCGCCGCGGTGTCCCGCCCCGTAAACGCGAGCGCGGCGATGTCCGAATAAGCAACATTGACCTTGCCCACGTTGTTCATGGGAATCAGCCGAATGAACGATTGCGCCAGCGTAGCGCCCTGCCGCCGATCAAACAGGTAGCCCTCGACCTTGGTGCCGTCCTTCAACGTCACCGTGATGTCGCCGCGATAGTCAAACGCCTTTTCCAGCGCCTCACGTACCTCGGCTTCGGTCGCCAGCGCCGGAATCCAGCCTTCAAGATTCTCGCGTTCGCGCCCCGCTGCATGCTCCAGCTCGTCCGGATTCGCATGCTCCAACTGTGCAATCTTCGCCGATTCCTGTTGTGCAGTGGACATGGTTCTAATCTCCTGAGACGCTCTGAAGTTCAGAGGCTTGCGCAGCGGGCTTTATGTCGGAGATCGCCACCAGCGGACCGTGGCGTTCCGGCTTCCAGTTATCCAGAATCCGCTGTGCGCCTTCGTCGTCGTAGCTGGAAAGCATGGCCTTCACGGTCTGGAACATACCCTTGAACGAGCCAAAGGTATAGTTCACGCCGCTGGCTTCGTAGCCCGAGTGAACCATGCAATTCGCGCAGCGCGGGTTGCCGGATTCGGTTCCGTAGTTCTGCCACTCGACCGTTTCCATCAACTCCTTGAAGCTGTCGGCGTAGCCGTCCTGGAGCAAGTAGCAGGGCTTCTGCCAGCCGAAGATCGAAAACGTTGGCATGCCCCACGGGGTGCAGGTCAGGTCCTTCTTGCCCATCAGGAATTCCATGAACATCGGCGACGCGTTAAAGCGCCACGTCTTCTTGCGGTTCGCAAGGATGGCGCGAAACATCTTCTTGGACTTCGCGCGGCCCAGGAAGTGCTGCTGGTCGGGAGCCTTGTCATAGGTATACCCAGGCGAAACCATCATGCTCTCGACGCCGGCGACCATCAGTTCATCGAAGTGAGCGCGAACGCTATTCGGATCGGCACCGTCAAACAGGGTCGTATTGGTCGTGACTCGAAAGCCGGCGTCGACCGCAGCCTTCACGCCTTCCATCGCGATGTCGTAGCCACCCTCGCGGCAGACGGAAAAGTCATGATGCTCACGTTGTCCGTCTACGTGGACGGAGAACGAAAGGTACTTGCTCGGCTTGAACAGATGCAGCTTTTCTTTAAGCAGCAACGCGTTCGTGCACATGTAAACATATTTCTTGCGAGCGACCAGGCCAGCGACGATCTCCGGCATCTGCGGGTGCAGCAACGGCTCGCCGCCGGGAATCGCGACCATCGGCGTACCGCACTCTTCCACCGCGCTGAAGCATGCCTCGGGCGACAGGTCGGTCTTCAGAATATGGGCCGGATACTGGATCTTGCCGCAGCCGGCACACGCCAGGTTGCAGCGGAACAACGGCTCCAGCATCAGGACCAGAGGATACTTCTTGCGGCCCATCAGCTTCTGCTTCAACACATACGTCGCAACCGTCCATGCCTGCGATACGGGAACTGCCATGCTGTTTCTCCTTCTACCCAAACTTCCGGGTGTCCCATTCATCGCAGCTTCATCGCGATGGGTGGGATGTCCAACCGTTACCCTCTAAGCCGCTGCCGCCTCGCGTTCCATCGCCCGCTTGTACGTCGTCAACGCAAGCAGCGGGAAGTAATCGCGATATAAGTGGTACGCCAGATAAAATACACGGGGGAAGCCGGTGCCTGTGTAGATTGCTTCGCCGTTACGGCCTTCAGCCGACTCATCCCAGCTGCCATTAGCCGCTTGGCCGTCCACCAGCCATCTGATGCCCTTGGCCACTGAATCGCTTCGGGTATCTCCTGCGGCCAGCAAACCAAGGACCGCCCAAGCGGTCTGCGAGGGAGTTGACGGACCAATACCCCGGGTACTGGGATCGTCATAACTGCCACACGTCTCGCCCCAGCCGCCGTCGGGGTTCTGCACCATGCGAATCCATTCCGCGGCCTGCTGCACAGGAACCTCGTGGTTCCAGTACCCCATCGCTTCCAATCCGCGGAGAACAAGGAACGTGCCGTAGAGATAATTCACGCCCCAGCGGCCAAACCAACTGCCGTCGGGCTCCTGCTCTTTCAGGACAAACTGGACAGCCTTCTCCACCCGAGGATCTCGGCGCGTGTAGCCGTAATTGGCCAGCATTTCGAGGATGCGGCCTGTGATGTCGACCGTCGGCGGATCGATCATTGCATTGTGGTCGGCAAACGGGATGAACTCAAAGATGCGCTTGGTGTTGTCCTTGTCAAACGACGCCCAGCCACCGTTTTTGCACTGCATCGCGAAGATCCAGTCGATTGCGCGCTGCGAGGCGTCGATCTGATTGCGCTGGCGAGGGTGGCTGACACAGTTCAAGGCGAGCAGAACCTGTGCGGAGTCATCGACATCTGGGTAAAACTCATTGTTGAACTCGAAGTACCAGCCGCCCGGCGCGACTTCCGGCATGTGGACCGCCCAGTCGCCCTTCTGCCGCACTTCCTTCGACAGCATCCAGTCCGCAGCTTTGACCATGCGCGGATCGTCTTTGGCAACACCAGCTTCGCCAAGCACGTAGACCGCCTGTGCTGTATCCCATACCGGCGAAACGCACGGCTGCATCCGGAACGTCGGCGTCGGATAGTCCGGTTCGCCTTGGGGATTGTCGATGCCCAACTTTTCAAACTCGTCCATCGCCCGAATAAATTGGGGATCGTCCACGGAGTAACCCAGGCAGCGCAGCGCGATGATCGCGTTCAGCATGGCGGGATAGATCGCGCCGAGCCCGTCTGATTTCTCGAAACGCTCCAAAAGCCACTTCTCAGCCTTACGAATGGCCACCTTGCGCAGCGGCCGGATATGAATTCGTTCAGCCCAGTGCGCAATCCGGTCCAATGCCAGAAATACATTGCGCCAGCCAATGGGCCGTTTGCGGTCCCACTTCAGGTGCAGATCGGCGTTCTCGCGGCCACCGACGAAAAGTTCATCGATGCCCTGCTCCTGCGGAATCTTCTTGAAGGGCTTCTTCGCGTAGGCAATCGAAAGCGGCACCAGAATCGCTCGCGACCACGAAGAAATCTCGTAGATATTGAAGTAGCACCAGTTCGGGAAAAGAATGATCTCGGGTGGCACCGCAGGCACCGCGTCGTACTCATATTGGCCGAGGAAGCAGAGATAAATCTTGGTAAAGGTGTTGCACTCGGTCACGCCCCCATTGGCCAGAACCCAGTTGCGGGCCTTAACCATGGCGGGCTCTTCGCCAGTCCAGCCCATCAGCTTCAAGGCAAAATAAGCCTTCACGCCAAGCGAGATATTCGACGGGCCATTGGGATAGATACTCCAGCCGCCGTCTTCATTCTGGTGCCGCAGGATTTCATTGACGGCGCGCTCCATCTTGCCGCGGTCGCCGGTCCCCAGCAACGTATGCATAAAGATGTAGTCCGACTCGAGCATGCTGTCGGCTTCCAGTTCGCCGCACCAGTAGCCTTCCGGGTGTTGCTGGCCAAGCAACCACGCAGTGGACCGCGCGATTCCATCCGCAATATGTTCGAGTCCCAAATCCATGCGGCCAAACCTCGGCTGCACCGATCGCTTCCCCACCTGCGGATTGATTGGGCTTTCCTTGCTACTCATCGATGGCAAACTCTCTGCACCCGGGTTGCCGGGCGACGTGCTGCTAACGGCGCGGCTCAACGTGGCGGAGCGGCGGCAATCGCCGAAACGATCTCCGGCGGCAAGGCAAAGCGGACATTCTCCGGCATTACCTCAACCTCATCCACATCGCCGTATCCCTTGGATTGCAGATACTCGACAACGTCCTTCACCAGCACTTCCGGCGCCGAGGCCCCGGCCGTAACAGCAACCGTGTTGACGCCCTCCAGCCACTCCGGCTGAATCGCGTCCGCGGTATCGATCAAATAGGAATTCGTATCCAGATTCTTTGAGACTTCGACCAGACGATTCGAATTCGAACTGTTTTTAGAACCAACCACGAGAACGAGATCCGCTCCATGGGCCACATTCTTCACCGCCACTTGGCGATTCTCGGTCGCGTAGCAGATATCCTGCGCGTGCGGGCCCGTGATGTTCGGAAACTTCCGCTTCAAGGCTTCGATCATGTACTTCGCTTCGTCCAGCGAAAGCGTGGTCTGCGTCAGGTACGCAACCTTATTGGGATCGGGCACAACCAGCTGGTCAACTTCTTCAATCGTCGAGACCACCTGCGTTACGTCCGGAGCTTCGCCTTGGGTGCCTTCCACTTCCTCGTGGTCGCGATGGCCCACCAGAACCAGCGAGTACCCCTGCTTAGCAAATCTGATGGCTTCGACGTGGACCTTTGTGACCAGCGGACAGGTGGCGTCGATTACCTTCAAACCACGTTCTTTAGCCCTTGCACGTACTGCCGGAGACACGCCGTGGGCCGAATAGATCACCCGTGCGCCAGTCGGAACTTCATCCAGCTCATTGACGAAGATCGCGCCCTTTTTAGCCAGATCTGTCACGACATAGCTGTTATGCACGATCTCTTTTCGCACATAAATTGGTGCGCCAAAGGTATCCAGCGCAATCTGCACAATGTCGATCGCGCGCACCACTCCGGCACAGAAGCCACGAGGCTTCAGCAGGAGGACGCGCTTGGTCGCCGATGTTCCATCCGGCACGGTAGATACAGGGTCGAGTCTGGTTGCGCTCACCAGTTCAGTATACCGCTTTCATCTGGAAGAGACATCAAGTCGGCACCACAGATGGTACAAAGTGGCACCCGGCTATGTACTTGCAAGGGCTCGCTGCACCCACGTTTTCTGGGTGCAGCCACGCCCATCGGCAGCCAAGCTAAAGCCGACCGGCATCCTTACAGGCAGCATGCCCGCAATCACAGGTCAGGGTCGTAAGACCTTTTGAATCTTCACAGAAGATGGAGCAATACTTCGAACCCGGAGCAGCCATGCAGCTACAGGCATCGTGGGCGCACTTTCTGGTTTCCGTCATCTCAACGCTCCGCAGTCATCATCCGTGATTGGACATGTCTGCGTCGAGACAAAACTCAACGGTTGAAAACTGGACCTGATTCAAAGTTGCTAGAGCTTCGCAGCTTCGCAGCCAGCATGACCGCAGTCGCAGGCCAACGTTGTAAGGTCTTTGGAATCTTCACAAAAAGTCGAGCAAAACTTGGAATCGGGCGCTGCTAGACAGCTACATGTTTCGTGGGCACACTTATTGGTCTCGGACATTATGGTCTCCTCATTCGGAACTGCGATCTAACTTCATCGATGGCTGTCGGATGCCGGTGCTGGAGACCGGGATGCTCAGCCGGGGCGATCCGATTTTTTAGTTACGATCACTTTTCTTACCGGCTTGCAGACAGGAGATTCTCGGCATGGCGCATGCTTGTGTCAGTCAGCGTTGCGCCGCTCAACATCCGGGCGATCTCGCGGACTCGCTCAGCCTCTTCCATCTCCCGAATTTCGGTGTGAGTCCGCCCGCGAACCTCCGATTTCTCGATCAAAAAATGCTGATCCGCAAATGCGGCGATCTGCGGCAAATGCGTAATGCACAACACCTGCTGCGTTCTGGAGAGCGCTTTCAACCGCTGCCCAACCGCCTCCGCCGCCCGCCCACCGATGCCGATGTCGATCTCGTCGAACACCAGCGTCCTGGGCAGCGCCGTCTTTCCCTTGCCTGTCCGAGAAGCGGCGAGTACCGCGTCTTCCACCGTCACTTTCAGCGCCAGCATGACACGCGACATCTCGCCGCCAGATGCGATCTCATCCAGCGGTTTCAGCGGCTCGCCGGCGTTGGTCGCGATCAGGTAAGACACCTCGTCCCAGCCGTGCACACCCCAGTTCGACCGATCCCGATCGGGCGAAACCAGCACACTGAATCGAACCTTCATGGCGAGCTCATTGATCTGTTTCTCCGCAGACCCCGCCAAAATCTTCGCGGCGTCCGACCGAGCTTTGGTCAGGGCCTCCGTTGCAGTGCAATATTCTGCCGCCTGTCTTGCTTCGATAGCACGCAACTCAGCCAGTAGCGCGTCGCGGTTCTCTACTTCGGCCAGTTGCCGCGCGGCTTCCGCGCCAAACGCAATCACTTCCGCCAATGTCTTGCCGTACTTGCGTTTCAGTCTGTCCAATTCCGCCAGCCGGTCTTCGATTTCAACCAGCCGTTCCGGTCCCGCCTGGACGTTCTCCGCAAAGTCTCGGGCAATCGCACTGACGTCTTCTACGGCCGCCTTGGCCGCCTGCAACTGCTGTGCCGGTTCTGCGAAACGGGCGTCATAGCGCGCCAATTCCTCAACAAGCTTCAGCGCCTGCCCCAGCGTCGTCTCGGCGGATTTCTCGTCCTCATAAAGCAATTCCTGCGCACCCATCGCCGCCGCGTACAACTTCTCGGCATTGGCCAGCACACGCTTTTCGGCGTCCAGCTGTGCGTCTTCGTCCTCAGCAACAATGGCCGCATCGTCGATCTCGCGGCTCTGAAAGCGCCACAGGTCCGCCATACGCAGACGATCCTGTTCGTCCGACAGCATGGCTGCCAGTCGCGCCTGTGTCTCGTGCCAGCGAACGAAAGCCGCCGCGACCGCATCCGTCGAGATCGCTCCAAACCGGTCGAGCAAAATCCGTTGCTGCGCCTGGTCGAACGATCCCAAAGTCTCGCCCTGCGCATGAACCAGCGCTAACTCCGGTGCCAGCAGTCGCAAGACCCCGACGGTGGCGGGCTGATTGTTGATGAAGACCCGCCCCTTTCCGTTGGCGGCGATCTCGCGTCGGAGCATCACACCTTCGGAATCCGACTCACAATCGATGCCGTTCTCGGCCAGCACGGCGACCGCACCCGGCGTGCTTTCAAACACACAGCTGACGACCGCCTTATCCGCTCCGTGCCGCACAAAATCCGAGGAAGCCTTGCCCCCCAGCAGCAACGCCAGCGCGTCGATCAGGATGGACTTTCCAGCACCGGTTTCGCCGGTCAGCAAATTTAACCCGGGGCCAAACTGTGCCGTTGCCCGGTCGATCACCGCATAGTTTTCCGCGCGCAACTCCAGCAGCATCTCTCGCTTCGCCTCACCTTCGCTCAAGGCAAAGCGTAGCACGAAGTTGTTGCCCTCACGCGAAGCGTCCAATATGGTGCGAAAATGGGGTGGAAACCACCGCCCGCCCGGCGTCAGGGCGCACTTGGCCGTGCCTCAGAGTAAACTCCTAGCACACTATGCCACGCCACCTACTAGCCGCCGCCATTCTTGCTTCGTCTCTCCCGCTTGCTGCCCAGACTATCCCGCCCTCAGTCGAAGCCGCCAAAGCAGCAGTCTCTTCGGCATCTATTCGCGCCTACGACCGCTACCTTTCCGACGACCTGCTCGAAGGCCGGTATCCCGGCCAGCGCGGAGGCGAACTCGCCGCGAAATACATCGCGTCGCAGTTCGAGAGCTACGGCCTCAAGCCCGGCGGCGACAAGGGCACCTTCTTCCAGCAGGTGGACTTTACCAGCGTCAAGGCCGATCCCGTCAAGACGACCTTCACCCTCGTCCCCAAGACCGGCGCCCCCACCAAACTGAGATTCGCCGATGATTTCGTCGTCTTCAACGAGCAGCTAACGTCCTCCGTGACGATCAGTGCGCCAATCGTCTGGGTCGGCTACGGCATCACGGCGCCCGAGTTCCAGTGGGATGATTTCGCCGGCATCGACGTAAAGGGAAAAGTAATCCTCTGCTTCGTCAACGACCCGCCCTCCGACGACCCCAACTTCTTCGGCGGCAAATCCCTCACCTACTACGGCCGCTGGACCTACAAGTTCGAGCAGGCGGCGCGCAAGGGAGCCATTGGCGCGCTCATCATCCACCGGACTGATCTGGCGTCCTACGGATGGGACGTCGTGCGCAACTCAAACTCCGCAGAGAAGACCTTCATCGCGCACGATGAAAACCCACATGTCAAGGCCGCAAGCTGGATTCAGCTCGACGTTGCCAAGCAAATCTTCGCAGCCAGCGGCACCGACCTTGATAAGGAGTTCACCGCCGCCGGAACCCGCGGCTTCAAGGCTCGAGAGCTGCCCATAAAGCTCGACGCCACCATCGTGAGCACCGTGCGTAACTTCCAGTCGCCCAACGTCATCGGCATCCTGCCCGGCGCACCGGGCAACGATCAGGCGGTCATCTACACCGCCCACTACGACCACCTCGGCGTCAAATCCGACGGCAAACCCGCTGAGGACAACATCTTCAACGGCGCGGGCGACAACGGCACAGGCGCCGCAATGATCCTCGAAATGGCCCGAGCCCTGTCCGTCGCGAAAGTCACACCGCCCCACTCCATGATCTTCGCCGCGGTCACTGCGGAGGAGCAGGGTTTGCTTGGCTCGGCCTATCTAGCGCAACATCCGCCAGTTCCCATAGGACAGATCAACCTCGACCTGAACTTTGACGAAATTCTTCCCTACGGCCAGGGTGATCAGCTTCACGCCTCCGGCTCGCAGCGAACAACGTTTTACCCGACACTTGAAACCACCGCAAAGAGGTTCGGCTATTCCATCCCCCCGCCGCGACCTGACACCAGCGGAGGCTATTACCGCTCCGATCACTTCTCCTTCGCCCACGCCGGGGTGCCGGCGTTCTCCGTCGGCCAGGGCGGCGACCTCAAATACATCGGCCCCGACGAAGCTAAGGTCAAAGCTCTTGCCGCCAACTACAACAAGAACGACTACCACAACGTCACCGACAACTTCCACGAGGAGTGGGACTTCACCGGCAACGCGGCTCTATGCCGGTTGGGGATCGAGCTAGGATGGAACTCCCTCACTGGCCCGCCCATAACGTGGAAAGCCGGCGACGAGTTCGAAGCCGCCAGGAAAGCCAGCAAGTAAGCACTGAAGTCCGGGTGCCCCATCTCAAACGGTTCCATCGTTTGAGGTGGGGCGCGACAAGCTCACCGGCCACTGACTCAGCAGTTGCACTAGACTGATCAGCATCATGCTGCGACCCACGCTCGCCCTTCTTTTTGTCGCATCCGGACTCCACGCCCAAACCTGCGATTCCCTCCGCAAGCTTGCGTCTCCTGCCGTATCGATAGACTCCGCCATCACCGAGACTGCGGGCGCGTCTGCAAAACCCATCGCCAACCTACCCGCCTTCTGTCGCGTAGCAGCCACCCTCAAGCCCACCTCCGACTCCGAAATCCACATCGAAGTCTGGCTCCCAACCACCACTTGGAACGGCAAATTCATGGCCGTCGGCAGCGGCGGTTGGGGAGGCTCAATCGCCTCCGACGCCATGGCCGAAGCTCTCCGTCGCGGCTATGCCACTGCTGCCACCGACGACGGCCACACCGGTGGCAGCGGTAGTTTCGTCGTCAGCCACCCGGAAAAGCTCGTCGATTTCGCTTATCGTGCCGAGCACGAGATGACCGTCGAAGCGAAGGCGTTGATCAAGGCGTTTTACGGCCGCGATCCCAGCCACTCGTATTGGAATGGCTGCTCCGGCGGCGGACGCGAGGGTCTGCTGCAGGCCGCGCGCTATCCTGACGAATTCGACGGCATCATTGCCGGCGACCCCGCCAACATTCGCCGCAACTCGTGGGCGCTCTGGCTCGCGAACGAGACGTTCAAGGATCCCGCTTCGTTCATACCGCCCAGCAAATATCCCATGATCCACCAGGCCGTTTTGAATGCCTGCGATGCGAAAGACGGACTCAAAGACGGTCTTATCGGCGACCCGCAAAGCTGCCATCCCGACTTCAGCACGCTCGCGTGCAAGTCCGGTGACGGCTCCGATTGCCTTACCCCGGCCCAGATCAAGACGGCGCAAACGATCGTCAGCCCGGAGGTGGATTCGAAGGGTAAAGTCCTGTTTCCACGGCTGGAGCCCGGCACCGAACTGCGATGGGCGCGTCTCGCCGGCGGCCCGGAACCCGCCGAGCTCTTCTGGGATGAGTTCCGTTATGTCGTCTACCAGGATCCCAAATGGGATTGGCGCACTTTCGACGTCGATCGCGACACCGCCAAAGCCCACGCGATCGACAAAGATATCGACGAGTTCGACCCCAACCTCTCAGCCTTCGCCAAACACGACGGCAAGCTGCTGCTGTATCACGGCTGGGCCGATCAGCAGGTCGCCCCCGGCTCCAGTGTCGAGTTCTACAAATCAACCACCGCCCTCAACCCCGATCCAAACTGGGTCCGCCTCTTCATGGTTCCCGGCATGGGACACTGCTCCGGCGGTGAAGGCCCCGACACCTTCGACAAGATCGGCTCATTGGAGCAGTGGGTAGAGCACGGGATACCGCCCACGCAAATCCTCGCCTCCCATCGCACGGCAGGCAAAGTGGATCGCACCCGCCCGCTGTGCCCGTATCCCCAGGTTTCGGTTTACAACGGTACTGGCCGCATTGATGAAGCGGCTAACTTCGCATGTGAATCTATGAAATAGTCTGAATCCTCGTAACGAATCAGGCCAGCGAACACCATCGGTACACCTCGATGGGCGCCGCAATGCGTCTTAGACTCGATACACTTGTATCCAGAAGGCCAAAACACGAATGACTCTATCCCTGACGAACTCCCTTGCATCGACGCTGCTCCACTCGTTTCTTCAAGTGGCTGCCGCGCAGCCTGACGCCGCGACGCCGCTGCCTTCGCCTGAGAACACGTCTGCCATCGGCGACATCCTGCACCACACCGGCCCCGTAGCCATCGGCGTGCTCGTCCTGCTGGCTGCCCTGAGCATCTTTTCGTGGACCATCATGATTTCCAAGTACCGGAGTTTCGCCACGGCACGGGCACAGTCGGCGCGATTCCTCCGCGCCTTTCGGAAGTCGGGGCGGCTTAGTGAAATCTCCTCCGTCGCCGAACAGTTCAAGCCTTCGCCGCTGGTCGCGGTCTTCACTGAAATCAACGACGAATATCAGCGCCAGACCAACGGTCGCGGCCACCCGCGCAATCCGATCGGCCTTGAGCGCGCTGCCGCTACCGCATCGAGCGAGGCTCTTACCGTCATGGAAGACCGCCTGACCTGGCTTGCCACAATCGCCACCAATGCTCCGTACATCGGCCTGTTCGGCACCGTGTGGGGCATCATCGACGCCTTCCATGGCCTCGGAACGGCCGGCGCGGCAACCTTGCGAGCCGTAGCTCCCGGTATCTCCGAAGCCCTCGTCACCACCGCCGCCGGAATTCTCGTCGCGATCCCAGCCGGCGCGGGCTATAACCAGTTGACGTCGCAACTGCGCGATTTCGGCGCACGTATCGACGACTTCGGTCGCGAGCTGCTCAACGCGATTGAGAACGCCGCCAACTACACGCCGCCCGCACCAACCACTCCCCCCACCGCAGCCATGTCGGGCGAGCACCGGAGGGTCTTCTGATGGCTTACTCCTCCCAAATGGGAACCGGTCGCCGTCACACTCAGACCGCCATGTCGGAGATCAACATTACGCCGCTCGTGGACGTAGTGTTGGTGCTCCTGCTTATCTTCATGCTCACCGCGCCGGTCCTGCAGTCTGGGATTGACGTGGCTATACCGCATACCCGCTCCACCGCCACGCTGACTGAAGAGCGTATGGTCGTCACAATCGATAAGAACCAGAACATCTACCTGCAGTCCGGGGGATCGGACAAGCAGATCAATCTGGCTGACCTTCCCGCCCTGCTCAACACGAAGAGCAATGACCCGGCAAAGAAAACCGTCTACGTGCGGGCTGACGAGCGCGTCCAGTTCGGAGCGTTTGCGTCTGTTATGGAAGCCGTCAAGAGCGCGGGAATCACCAACATCTCCATCGTGACGCAGCCCATCGAGAAGTAACTCATGTCTTCGCTTCCTATCCAATCCGTACCCATGCGAACGCGCCGCCAGGCCGACCGGGAGAACGTCTCGGCAGGTTTTATAGTCGCGCTTGCAGCTCATATCGCGATTCTCGGCGGTGGTGCGGCCTGGGTGTTCTGGATCCACGCCAGCAGCAGCGCCTGGGGCGAACACACGCTGCAATCCGGCTCTATCTCCGCCACGATGGTCCCGTCGATCCCGCTGCCACCCAAACAGCGCTTCAAAGAGGACAGCGTCCTCACCTCCGAGACTCCCAGCGCGGCACCCACTCCACCGAAAGCAAAGGCCGCACCACCGCCCAAGCCCAACGAAGTCCTTATCCCGGAAAAGACCGTAACCAAGCCAGTCAAGATCGCAGAGAAGCCTGCTCCAGCGCCGCCGAAACACGCGGAAGTCACTCCTCCTGATCCTAAAAAAGCCACCATGGGCGAAACCTCAGGCGTCCGCATCCCCGAAGCAATTCAGCAGGTGAAGAACGGCACCGCCAGCATCACCGTAGACGACCGCAGCTTCGGACAGCGATACGCCTACTACGCCCGGATCGTCGATCAGAAGGTCTCTGAGAGCTGGAATACACAGCCGATGTTTCCCGGCGCAGCGACAGGCATGAGATCCGTCGTCGTCTTCACCATCAACGCGGACGGCACACCATCCGACGCCCATATCCTGACCAAAAGCGGTTCCGCCCCTTTTGACGTACTGGCCCTGCGTACCATCCAGCGCATCGAGGGCTTCGGCCCGCTGCCGCAATCCAAACCCATCACCGTAGAGTTCGCCCTGGACTACAAGCAAAACTAATCCAATCGGCTCCGAAGCGAAGTGATTACCCCCTCTTTTCCCACACGCTCACAACCCTCCTCCGTTCGTTTCCGTCTACCATACAAGACGAATGGATCGCATAGCCTATACCCCGACTCCATCGCGGCAGCTATTTCGCATCACGCTTCCGCTTTTCCTGCTCTTCAGCCTTGTTCCGAGCCTCAGCCGCAGTGCGTCGGCTCAGGACATCTTCGGCGAGGCCAACAAAGCTCCAGCCGACCGCACCCGCGTCGCGGTTGCCGACTTCAAGCCTGCTGCGGGCTCGGTAGACGCCCTCCGCAAGACCTTCGACGCCACCCTCTTCAACGACCTCCAGAACGCCGGCATCTTCGACATGGTCTCGAAGAGCATTGCGCCGCCGGTCACACCCGGCACTCCTGCCGAGATGAACCTCGGCCAGTGGTCTCCAGCCCCAGTCTCGGCGGCGATGGTTGCGTTCGGGTCTCTTGGAGTCACCGGCGGAAAGCTCGCCGTCAACGGCTACCTTGACGACGTCAAGAACGCACAATTCCCACAGGTTCTTGCTCGCCAATATAGCGAGGACGCCAGCGAAGATTCCGCGCGTCAGATCGCCCATCGCTTTGCTGATGAGATCATCTCGCGGCTCGGCGGCGGTGTCTCCGGCATTGCCGAAACCAAAATTTACTTTGTCCACGCCGCCGGCGGCACCAAGGAAATCTGGGAGATGGATTACGACGGGGCCAATCAGCACCCGGTTACAAAGCTCGGCCAGATATCGCTCTCTCCGCGCGTTTCGCCGGACAACACCCGGCTTGCATTCACCTCGCTCGGCCCGGACGGCTTTAGGGTCAAGATGTATTCCCTGCTGCTTGGCCGGATGGTCAACTTCCAGGGCGCGGGGACCAGCAGCATCAGCCCGGCCTGGGCGCCGAACGGCAAAGACATCGCTTATTCTGCTTCCGGCAACGGCGATTTTGACATCTGGATTTCGGATGTGAATGGGTCGCTCGGACGCAAGGTGACCAACTTCAAAGGCCCGGATATGTCGCCGGTCTTTAACCCGCGCACCGGCGGACAGCTCGCCTGGATCAGCGGACGCACCGGTCTCCCGCAGCTTTACACCATGGAGGCCGACGGCTCCGGCGTAAGTCGGCTGACTGATACCGGCTACGTCTCTGCGCCATCGTGGTCGCCTAACGGCCAGTTCCTCGCGTTTGGCTGGAACCGCAAGTATGGCCCGGGCGCACCCGGCGGGCAGGATATTTACATCATGGAGATCGCCTCCAAGAAGTGGCTCCAACTCACCCACGACGGCGGTCAGTGCGACTTTCCGTCGTGGTCGCCTGATGGCCGCCACATCGTTTACGCCAACTCCCCAGACGGGCGCGTCGAGCATATGAGGATATGGACAATGCTCGCGGATGGAACCGATCGGCGCGCGCTCACGGGCCCCGGCAACGACATGCCAAATTGGAGTTGGAAGTAAGCCGGTTTTCCTTCGACTCAACGCTTAGAATATGGGACTTGACGTAATCGCAATGCAGCGGAGTACAGACAATTCCGCAGGAGAGCAAGCATGAACGAACTATCGAAGTCGAAATCCTTGAACACGTCTTTCTCCCATTCCTACCGCCGCCTGCTCCTCGCCGCCTCTTGCGCCGTCATCGCACTGACGACAGGCTGCCACAAGAAGGACAGCGGAATCCCACCGCAGAGCCTTGGCCCCACGACGACCGAAGCCGTCGTAGTTCCGCCGCCAACGGCGACCATCACCGCCGATCCGCTGGCGATCGACCTCGGAGCAACGGTGGTTCTGAACTGGCGCACCACCAACGCGGGCGTCGTCACCATAGACGGTATTGGCCAGGTCCCGATCAACGGAACGCAGACGGTCTCCCCGTCCAACTCCACCAACTTCCATTTGGTAGCCAAGGGCGACGGCGGGACGGTCGAAGCCAACGTTCGCGTCACCGTTCGCGTGCCGGTTACTGAAGCTCCGGGGGGCACAACCATCGGCCCCAGCAGCACCCGTGGCAAGATCTCCGATGCCGAGTTCCAGGCCGGCGTGAAGGATATGTTCTTCGATTACGACAGCTTTGAACTGCGCGCCGACGCCCAGACCATCGCCGCCCAGTCGGCAGCGTTCCTGGTACAGCACCCTGATATTCGCATTCTCGTCGGTGGCTACGCCGATGAGCGCGGGTCTGCCGAGTACAACCTCGCTCTGGGAGAAAACCGCGCCAATGCCGCCAAGAACGGGCTCGTGCAGGCAGGCGTCGCACCTGCTCGCATCCGCGTGATCAGCTACGGCAAGGAAAAGCAGTTCTGCACCCAATCGACCGAGGCCTGCTGGCAGGAAAATCGCCGGGCCCAATTCACCATCGACCGCTAGACGCCGATTATTGATTCACTGTTACCGTTTGTTTGTCATCCCGCAGGGATCTGCTGTTGCCCTGCGAGGCAGGAAAGCGAAAGCAGATCCCATGCGGGATGACAAACAGGGAGAATGGTTTGCCTTACACCATCGAGAAACTCCTTCCACAGAAGTCCAGCACTTCAGAAAGCCGAGCCTGCCATGAATAAGGTCAGCTTCTACCGTTTCGCCGCCGCAGTCGTGGTTATGACGTTCCTCTCCGCCCCGCGCATGGCCCCCGCCTATGCGCCGAATCGCGACATGATTGAGCTCCAGACCAAGGTGCAGGCGCTGCTTGACGCGGTGGCTCGCCTGCAGCAGTCCAATGACGAGCGCATGGGCGTACTCAAAGACCTCGTCCAGCAGAACAACGACTCCGTTAACCGCATGTCGGTCACCGTCAATGCGCTGCAAAAGTCCATCTCCGCCGAGCAGACGACTCAGGGCACCAAGGTAGACCAGGTCTCGGGCCAGATCCAGTCACTCAACGACTCGCTCGACGAGGTGAAGGCTCGGATGAACCGCCTCGAAAAGGCGATGACCGACGTCGCGACGCAGCAGCAGAATCTCAACCAGACCATCCAGAGCATGCCTCAAACCGGCGGCACCGCTCCTATGACCACGACGCCTCCCGGTCCGCAGGCAGCAGGTCCTGCTGCCGGTCCCAGCCCTGTCCAGGTAGCGGCAGCAACTCCTCCGGCATTGGTCCCGGCAGGACGCAAGGGCGCAGCGCCAGTCGCTCCCGGGCTTGCCGTGGAGGACATGTACAAATCGGCCTTCAATGACTTTATGGCCGCGCGCTATCCGATCGCAGCCGCCGAGCTCACCGACCTGATCAAGGCCTACCCCGACGCTCCGCTCTCCGCGAACGCCCACTATTACATGGGCGAAATCGACTATCGCGGTGCCCACTACTCTACCGCGGTCAAGGACTACGACAAGGTGATCGAGCAGTTCCCGGACAGCAACAAAGTTCCCGCCGCACACCTTCACAAGGGTCAGGCACTCGTCGAAATGCAGCTCAAGGAAGCTGGTATCCGCGAGTTCCGCTCGCTCATCCAACGCTTCCCCAACTCGCCGGAAGCCGCGCAGGCCCGCACCAAGCTCAACATCCTCGGGGCCCCGCCTGCACCCAGGGCCCGCTAGTCACCCCAGCATCACCGGCTCCATCGCCAGCGTTACTCCAAACCTCTGCTCTACGGTCAGCACAATTAGATCGCGCAGGCGCAGCAACTCGTCGCAGGTCGCGTCTCCGGTCCGGTTGATCAGCGCCAGCGTGTGCCTAGACGAGATGCCCACACGGCCCTGCGCATAGCCCTTCTTGAACCCCGAGTGTTCGATCAACCACGCTGCGGCGAGCTTTACCTTGCCATCATCGGTCGGCCACTGCGGCATTGTCCCCTCGTCTGGCGCGAGCGTCTCCAGGATGTCCGTCACCACGCGCGTTGACACGACGGGATTCTTGAAGAATGACCCCGCACTCCGCTCATCGGGCCCAGCCGTTTCTGGGTCAATCAGCATTCCCTTACCCGCTCGAATCTCACGCACTGCTCGATAGACTTCCAACGGCCTCGGATTCGGCTTGTCTCCGAAATGCCGCTTCAAGTCTTCGTAATTCAGCCTCACTAGCGTGTCGAGATCGAACTCAAAGACAACGCGTGTAACGACGAACCGACCCCGTTGGCTAGTGTTGAAGATACTGCGCCGGTACCCAAACTCGCACTCTTTGGCAGAGAGATCAACGAAGTCATGCGCTTCAAGATCAAAGACCCGCACCGTATGAATCGTTTGTGAAACCTCTTGCCCATAAGCGCCAATGTTCTGAACTGGGCTCCCACCGACGGTCCCGGGAATTCCCGCAAGGCACTCCACCCCTGCATATCCGGCTTCACATGCGATCGCCACGAAGGTATCCCAGTCAATTCCTGCAGGGACCTGGAACAAAATACGCATGGTGCTTCCACTCGCCGATCCCGCAAAGACCTTCCCAGTGATGGCGATTTGAACCACAAGCCCATCAAACCCGCGATCCGCCACCACCAGATTTGACCCGCCACCCAACACAAACAGCGGCAACCCGAGCCCCCGCGCAAACCGAACTGCCTCAACCAGTTCGTCTTCCGTCGCTACTTTCGCAAAATACCGCGCGGGCCCGCCAATCTTCAGCGTCGTATACGGAGCCAGCAAAACATTCTCTTCAATCGTCACCTCTCAAGCCTAAGCCATACGGCGTCTCTGTGAGTCCTCAGCCTCGCGAGGGCGTCTAAATGACAAACACCGCATCGCGGTTACAATCAAACAAGATTCGATTCACCAGGAGGACGAAACATGTACCCAGAGATTATGGTCATTCCCATGCGCGAAGAGTTGACCCGCGCTGGCGTCAATGAAGCCCGCACCGCTGCCGAAGTCGACGCCGCTATCGCCCAGCCCGGCACCACGATGATGATCGTCAACTCCATCTGCGGTTGTGCGGCCGGCAAGATGCGCCCCGGCGTCCGCATGGCCCTGCAGCATGGCACCAAGCCCGATCATGCAGTCACCGTGTTTGCAGGACAAGACCGCGAAGCCACCGAGAAGGCGCGCGGCTACTTCGGCGGCCACCCGCCCACCTCGCCAGCCATCGCAATCCTGCGCGACGGCCAGCTCGTGTACCTGATGCAGCGTTCGGCAATCGAAACCTCGACCGCCCCGGCGATCGCGCAGGAACTTTCGCGCGCTTTCGACGCCTACTGCGCCAAGACCACCGCATAAGCAAATCGTTCCCAATCAGCACCAAGAGGCGGATGCCCACCAGCATCCGCCTTTTCCTCGTTAAACCCCTGAGCAGGGTCTGCCGATACACCAGTCAGGCCCATGACAATGACAACCACACCTCCCGCCGCGCAACCGTACGCGGACCACATTCTCAGCGGTTCCAGTCCTGCCGTTGAACGCCTCCGGCTCCAGATCGCCCGTATCGCCCCGCACTTTCGCGTCGCACTGCTTACCGGAGAACCCGGCGTCGGCAAGCAGTGCGTCGCCCGCCAACTCCACGCTGCAAGCCCTGCAGCAACCGGCCCGTTCTCGATCCTTCCAGCCGCCCAGTTCGCTCATCATCCGTCGCCATCGGCCGCAGGCACAATCTACCTCACGGGGATCCAGTCGCTCGCTCCGGCGTCTCAGGTCTGCCTGCTGACAGCCATTCGATCGCTTGCGCGGGACGCCCGTGTCGTTGTCTCCTGTCGGTCGGACCTGAAAGCCATGGTCTCCGCCGGCAGACTTCGCCCCGACCTTTATGAAGCAGTCAGTCATCTCGAAATCCGCATCCCAGCCCTCCGCGATCGACTCGCTGACCTTGACTTCCTCGCTTCCGCGATGCTCCGCCTGCGGTCTGTGCAGGCCACCATCACGCCCTCCGCGCTCGAACGGCTAAAGGCCTACAACTGGCCCAGCAATATCGAGGAGCTGTGGAAGCTCTGCGAGAACCTCCCAGCCACCACGTCCGTCGTTACCGAACGCGATCTCCCACCGCTGCTCTGCGCGGCACCAAAGCCATCGGCAAACGCGCGTCTGGAGGCGGTGATGCACCGCCACGTCGCCGACGTTCTCCAATCGTGTGCAGGCAACAAGCTCCGCGCCGCAGAACTACTGGGCATCAGCCGCTCCACCCTCTACCGCATGTTGAGCACCCAAACCCAAAGCCTCACCGAGCTGCCCCGACACTAACGCAGGGTTGCCCCATTTCAATCGGCATCATCGATTGAGGTGGGGTCGAACTGTCTCTCGATCTTCCCTCTACGATAAACTCGGTCCATGCAGACCCGCCTCACCCTCGCACTCTGTCTTGCCCTCGCCACATCCGGTTTATCGCAGACGCAGCCCGTCGCCGCCCGCTCCGCAGCGCTTAGCGCCCTCTTCAAAGATATCTGGGAAGACGACCTCAAGCGCTCTCCCGAGTTCGCCTCCGCGCTTGGCGACCGCCGCTACAACGACCAACTCTCCGATATCTCCCCGAAAGCTTTCAACGACGAACTCGGCCGTCACCGCGATTTTCTGTCGCGTCTCATCGTCATCGATACGACCGGCCTGCCCGAGCAGGAACGCGTTTCCGCCGAATTGCTCCAGCGCCAGCTCATCGACGATGAAGGCGCCGCGCGACTCAAGGGGTGGGAACTCCCCATCAACCAGTCCCATGGCATCCACACCGACCTGCCGTCGATGGTGACGAACTTCCCCTTCGAAACAGTGAAAGATTACGACGACTACATTGCCCGCCTGCACAAGATTCCCGATACCCTCCGGCAAGCCAGCGAAAACCTCCTCCGCGGCACCGACGATCACCGCGTTCAACCAGGCTCCATCCTCGAAAAGGCCCTCGCGCAAAGTGAGGAGCTAGCTAACCAGACACCCGAAGCCAGCCCATTCGCCCAGCCCCTCAAGCGATTTCCTGCTGCGATCCCAGCTGCTGACCGTAACCGCATCTCAGCCGAACTACTCGAAGCGATCCAAACCGCTGTTCTGCCCGCATACGTCCGTTTTGCCAAATTCCTGAAGGTCACCGAAATCCCCGCGAGTGACCCGGCACAAACAAAGCCCCAGCCGGAAGTCGCCCTCAGCGACGAAATCAGGCACACCCGTATCATGGAGATTCGCGCCAAAGCGCAAGCGGCACTCGGCTCGAAGTTCGACGCCAAAGCCTTCACCGATCTCGTCACGGCGAACGGCATCCAGACCGGCATCCTCGAGCAGCGGGTCAGCTCCCTGATCGCCTCTGCGAAATGACCCAACACGCCCCCTCTGCTACCCTATCCTGATGAGCGCCGCAGCCTACGAAGCCCCCACTCCACCCGCACTTCTCCCCAACCTGAAGGTAGCCATCCTCGGCACCGGCAAGATGGGCGGAATCCTGCTCCAGGGGTTCCTGAAGAACAACCTTTTTGCCGCCGACCAGCTCGTCGCCACCGTCCAGCACAGCGACCGCGCTCTCGCCCTCTCCGCACAGTTCGGCGTCGATGTCTCGACAGATAACCTCGCCGCCGCGCAGTGGGCAGACGTCATCCTGATCGGCGTCAAACCGATCCAGGTTCCCGGCCTGATCGCCGAGATCAAGCCCAGCCTCGGCCCCGGCAAAACCATCATCTCGTTTGCAGCGTCCGTCACGACCTCCGCGATCGAAGAGGCCGCAGGCTGCGATCTGGCCGCCGTTCGCGCGATGCCCAACACCCCCGCAATGATCGGCGCGGGTGTCACCGCCCTCTGCGCCGGACGCCACTGCACTGCTGAAACGATGGCAATCGCGCAGCGCATCTTCTCCACCGTCGGCCGCACCGTCGTAGTAGACGAGAAGCACATGGACGCCGTCACCGGACTTTCCGGCTCCGGGCCCGCGTTCCTCTACATCATCATCGAGGCGCTCGCCGAAGCCGGCGTCAACGTCGGTCTCCCGCGCGACGTAGCGACGCTGCTAGCCGCGCAAACTACCCTCGGCTCCGCCCGCATGGTGCTCGAAACCGGCTACCACCCTGCACTGCTCAAGGATCAGGTCACAACGCCGGCAGGCTGCACGGTCGACGGCATCCTCGAACTTGAGGAAGGCGGCCTCCGCGTCACGCTCATCAAAGCCGTCAAACGCGCGACACAGCGCGCCAAGGAACTCGCCTCCGCCAAGTAGCCACCCGCCACAACTCCGTGCCCCATTCAACGCAGCCCCATCGCGTTGAGTGGGACCAACACCACGGCCCTATACCTGCCCGAACAAGCCTAAAATAATGGCATGGCCACCGCGACACTCCCCACCCAACCCGGCATCCTCCGCTCCCGTCTTGGAGCCACGCGCTGTGCCTGGGTAGTCGTCGCCTATAACGTGTTTGTCGCTCTATGGGGGGCCGTCGTACGTGCTACACAATCGGGGGCTGGCTGTGGCAATAACTGGCCGCTCTGCAATGGAAAGGTACTTCCCGTCTCCCCTACCTGGCACACCGTAATCGAGTTCATCCACCGCCAATCGGTCACGGTCTCCGTCGTTCTTCTTATCTTGTCTGTCGCGTGGACCTGGCGATCCACCGTTTCCGGGCAGGCTGCAAGAGTGTTCGCAGTCCTGACGACCATCCTTCTTCTCAATGAAGCGTTTCTTGGCGCGGTGCTCGTCCTGCGCGGCTACGTCACCACGGATCGCTCGCTGGGCCGTGTTTTCGTTCTGGCGATTCACTTCAGCAATACGCTGCTCATGCTCGCCGCGATGATTCTCACCGCAATCATGCTGGGGACCGGACAGCGCTGGTCCGAACTGAAGTCCCGTGGTCTCGACAAGACGATCACGATCATCGGAATTCTCGCCACGCTTGTCGTTGGGGTCAGCGGCTCTTTGGCCGCGCTCGGCGACACTCTTTTTCCCGCCTCCACCCTCCGCGCAGCCTTCGCGCAGGATATCGACGCTAACTCGCCCATGCTGCTCCGCCTGCGGGGAATCCACCCCGTCAGCGCGTTTATCGCTGGCGCATTTGTCGTGTGGCTGGTCGCGAGAGCTCGTCGTCAGAATCTGAGACCTCTCTGGAACTGGGTCATCGCCCTGCTCGCCTCGCAATTCGTGCTCGGAATTGCCGACGTGATCCTGCTCGCCCCTACGTGGATGCAGATCACCCACCTGCTCGGTGCGGATCTCTACTGGATCGCCCTCGTAATGCTAGCAACGGCAATTGTGTGGCCTCCGGGTCCGCAAACAGGAATGCCGCCGATCGGCTGATCGACGGCATTCAAAACTGGGCAGCATAACGCGAAGTTTATTTGGGGTGCTCTTCGGGCTTGTTCGCGATGCGGTCGCCGAGGTTCTCCGTGGCGTTCTTGCTCTTGATCGCTGCGCGCTTGGTCTTGTGCGCAGCCTTCTTGGTGATTTTCTTGGTCGCGTGGCCGGTATCGACTGCGGCTTCCTTCGTTTCGTGGCCCGCGTTCTTCATATCCTGCTTTGCGGTTTGAGCGGACGCCGACATGGCAACACCAGAACCCATCATCATTGCCACACCCAACGCAACGGTACCGATCTGCTTCAAGTTCATAACTCTCCTCGTGTGGCCATCCCAGACGGCCTCTCAACAGATAGATTCCAAATTGGTTTGCGACGTTGCTACACACCCGCATTTGGCTCATGGATAATAGTCAGGTTGGCTTCAAGGGAGAAATAATGGCAAAGCAAATGACTTTAGGCGTTATCGTCGGCAACCGGGGATTCTTCCCCTCGCACCTCGCAACCAGCGGACGCCTCGAAATGATCGCCGCGCTAGAAGCTGCCGGCATCAAGCCGATCGTCCTGACACCCGAGCAGACCGCCCATGGCGCAGTCGAGTCCTACGACGATGCCAAGAAGTGCGCGGCGCTTTTCAAAGCCCACGCCGATGAAATCGACGGCATCATCATCACGCTTCCAAACTTTGGCGAAGAGCGCGGCCTGGCCGACGCGCTCCGGCTCTCCAACCTGAACGTGCCGGTATTGATTCAGGCGACGCCCGACTCGACCAGCAAAATGTCCATCGCCTTCCGCCGCGACAGCTTCTGCGGCAAAATGTCCATCTGCAACAACCTCAAGCAGTACGGCATCCCCTACACCCTCACCACGCTCCACACAGAGGCACCCGAGTCCGACGAGTTCAAGAAGGACCTCGCCGCATTCACCGCCACCTGCCGCGTCGTCAAGGGCTTCAAAAACCTCCGGATCGGCGCAATCGGCGCTCGCCCCACCGCATTCAATACGGTGCGCTACTCGGAGAAGCTGCTGGAGAAGTCTGGGATCACCGTAGAAACGCTTGACCTCTCGGAAGTCATGGGCCGCATCACCCGCATGAAGGATTCGGATGACGCAGCACAGGAGAAACTAGCCGCCATTCGCAAGTACATCCCGGTCGGCACCACTCCCGAAGCCGCGCTGCTCAAGATGGCCAAACTCGGCGCAGTGATCGACCACTGGATGAAGCAGAGCGAACTCACCATCTCCGCAGTCCAGTGCTGGACCTCGATCGAGGAGTTCCTCGGCATCGTCCCCTGCACCGTCATGTCCATGATGAGCGAAAACCTGATCCCCTCCGCCTGCGAGGTCGACGTATTCGGAACGGTCTCGATGTACGCTTTGACCCTCGCCAGCGAGACCCCCAGCGCGCTCCTCGACTGGAACAACAACTACGGCGACAACCCCGACAAGGCAGTTTGCTTCCACTGCTCCAACCTGCCCAAGCACTTCTTCAATCCCGGCGTAAAGATGGATTACCAGCTCATCATCGCCGGAACGGTGGGCAAGGAAAACACCTACGGGACGTTAGACGGCACGGTTAAAGCGGGCGCGATGACCTATGCGCGCTTCTCCTCCGACGACTTCGGCGGCCAGATCACCGGCTATGTAGGCGAAGGTGCCTTCACCAACGACCCGCTCAACACCTTTGGCGGAGCTGGTGTGGTTGAAATCCCCAATATGCAGGGTCTGTTGCGCTATATTTGCGAAAATGGCTTCGAACACCACGTAGCCGCCAACTTCGCCCAGGTAGCCGCCCCAATCCAGGAAGCAACGAGCAAGTATCTAGGCTGGAAGATGCACCGCCACATCTAGCCTTAGGACCAATAACCTCGTGGGTGCCCCATCTTCGCGACAGCCATATCGTCGCGAAGATGGGCATCGGCGAAGCCGACCCTTCCACGGATGCCAATCAGACAAAGGCTTACCGCTTCTCGCCTGCACCAGTCGGTTCCGGCGGCAGCGTAACGATCACTTCACCCGGCCGCGTGTAGTGCAACTCCTCGCGAGCCTGATGCTCAATAGCCCCGGGATCATGGTCCAGCCGCTCGACATGGCCCTTGAGAGCTTCGTTTTCAGCCCGTAAGGCCTCGAGCTGCTTCGCCAGCACTTTCGCGTCGTCCTTCTTCTTCTGGTAGGCATTCCACCCGTTCTGCCCGAACATGACGTGATACCCCACCGCGAGCGCCAAAACGAACGCCGCCACCGTAGCAAACCGGCGCCGCTGGCCGTACACCTCGGAGATCCACCGGCGGACCCCGGTCAACTCTCCACTCGGCAAACGAACTGTAGTTTTGGAACTCATCTCGCTTTCCAGTTGAGCCGCTGCTAGCCACACGGTCAAGCCATCAAACTTCCTGCGAACCAACTTCGACACCTGTTCGATCACCGCCACTGCGCTTCGGACAAACCGCCTCTCCCTTGCTATCCTTAGAAGGTTCGATCCACAAGAGGATTTTTCTATGCACAGCGCGAATCTACCCCAGGCCAGCCTTCCAACCCGTACCATGCCCTGGCTCGCAGGCCTCAATGACACCCTCACCGGCAAGCTGCTTCTTGCCGTCTGCGCCAGCGCCTTTGTCGCCCTGTGCGCGCACATCACTGTGCCGCTGCCGTTTACGCCCGTGCCGCTCACCTTCTCGGACCTCGCAGTGCTGCTGGTCGGGCTAACACTCGGGCCCACCGTCGGCTTCGCCGCGCTTGCGCTCTACCTCGCGGAAGGTGCATGCGGCCTCCCGGTCTTCAGCCCGCTCGGGCCGGCCGGCCTCGCCCACCTCCTCGGACCCACCGGCGGCTACCTGATCGCATACCCGTTTTCCGCAGCCATCGCCGGATACGTCTCCCGCTCGCTCACCGGCGTCACCTCGCGCTTCCTGTCCGGTCTGGTAGCGTCGGCTTTGGCCAGCACACTCCTCATGCTGACCGGGACGATCTGGCTCGGCATCTGGACACACGCTTCGGCCGCCACCGCCTTCACCCTCGGAGCGGCACCGTTCCTCCCCGGCCAGATCGTCAAGGTTTGTGCTGCTGCGGGAATCTTCGCCTCACTGCAACGCTTCCGCCGCGCCTAACGTCCCGCGATGGTCATGCCCCACGGTCGTCATTCTGGCGAAGCCAGAATCTCTGTATTTGTTTTCTCGAACCACATGGACACCCGAAGGATTCGTAATGCTCACTACCTCCCACGACCGGCAAGAAATCCAGATCGCCCATAGCCCTGATTCCGACGACGCGTTCATGTTCTATGGCCTCGCCACCGGCAAGGTCAAAGTCCCCGGCTACAAATTCACGCACACCCTCATCGACATCGAAACCCTGAATCACCGCGCAGTAAAAGACGCCTTCTACGACGTCACTGCAATCAGCTTCCACGCCTACCCCTATCTCCAGCACAGCTACGCCCTGATGAACTGCGGCTCCAGCATGGGAGAGGGCTATGGCCCCATCCTCGTATCCACCCGGAAGTTTGCGCTCGCCGACATCCCCAAACTGCGCATCGCAGTCCCCGGCACCCTGACCACCGCCTACCTCACCCTGAAGCTCTTCTGCCCCGACATCCAGACGACCGTCATTGACTTTGACAAGATCATTCCCGCCGTCGCCGCAGGCGAGTTCGATGCCGGCCTCCTGATCCACGAAGGCCAACTCACCTACGGGAACGACGGCCTCCAGAAGATCCTCGACCTGGGCCAATGGTGGCGCACTGAAACCAATCTTCCCCTCCCTCTGGGCGGCAATGCGATCAAGCGAGCGTTAGGCCCGGAATCCATGGTCGTCACCACCCACGCCGTTCGCGATTCCATCCAGTATTCTCTGGAGAACCGCGACCAGGCACTCGAATACGCCATGCAGTTTGCCCGCGACCTCGACCCCAACCTGGCCAATCGATACGTCGGTATGTACGTCAACGAGCGCTCCATTGACCTCGGCGAAGACGGCCGCGAAGCCATCCGCCGCATCCTGGCCCTGGGCTACGAGCGCGGCATCATCCCGATCGAAGCCAAGGTAGACTTCATCCTCTAACGAACAATGGATTAGCGAGGGGCTTTAGCCCCGGGCACCAATGTGGTAATATCTTTAAGTGATGGTTGAGCGCGGCAAGGCCTCCCCGGCCCATGTCTGTCCCTCTCGGAATCCTCCAAACCTTCATCCGGACGCGTAGCTCAACTGGCAGAGCATTCGACTCTTAATCGACTGGTTGTAGGTTCGATTCCTACCGCGTCCACCAATTTCCTTGCCATAAGACATACTTCGCCAGGGCCACCTCCATGTTTGCAGAGCCTGATCCTCAGGCTCTCCCAATCACGCCCTGATTTCTTATAATGGCCTTATGGCAAAGCAAGAGTTTCAAACAGAAGTCTCCCAACTCCTCCAGCTCATCATCCACTCGCTCTACTCGCACCCCGAAATCTTCCTCCGCGAGCTCATTTCTAATTCGTCCGACGCGTTGGACAAGCTACGTCACCTGACACTCGTGGACGAAGCTTTCAAGTCGCTGCCATTCGATCCGCGCATCGACCTCACGCTCGACGAAGCAGCTCAGACACTCACCATTGCCGACACCGGCATTGGTATGAACGAGGAAGATCTGATCTCGCACCTCGGCACCATCGCCCGCTCCGGCACAAAGAACTTCCTGTCCCAGCTCTCCGGCGACCAGAAGAAAGACTCCAACCTGATCGGTCAGTTCGGCGTCGGTTTCTACTCAGCATTCATGGTCGCGGACAAGATCGAAGTCGTATCGCGCAAAGCCGGTGAAGAGCAGGCGTACCGCTGGACCTCGGACGGAAAGACTGGCTTCGACATCGAGCCCGCCAGCCGCGAAACAGCCGGCACCACCATCACGCTGCACTTCAACGAAGAGGGCAATCAGTACGCCAACAGTTGGCGCCTCCAGGAAGTCGTCAAGAAATACAGCAACCACATCGCCTTCCCCATTTTCCTCACGTACGACAAATCCGAGTGGAACGCGGAAGAAAAGAAGTCAGACAAAATCCGCACCACGGAGCAAGTTAATGCAGCCAGCGCCCTTTGGCGTCGCAGCAAATCCGAGCTCACCGACGACGACTACAAGGAGCTTTACAAGTCGATCTCCGGCGATTCCTCAGATCCGCTCTTCTGGTTCCACACTCGCGCCGAAGGCAATCTCGACTACACCACCCTCTTCTACATCCCCACCAAGGCCCCGCTCGATCTCTACCAGGCCGAGTACAAGGGCGGCGTCAAGCTTTACGTCAAGCGCGTCTTCATTCTGGATGACGCCAAGGAACTCCTGCCGCAATACCTGCGCTTCGTGCGTGGCATCATCGACAGCGAAGACCTTCCGCTCAACGTCAGCCGCGAAATCCTCCAGCAGAACCGCGTCCTCACAGCCATCAAGACCGCCAGCGTCAAGAAGATCCTGTCTGAGCTCAAGTCGATTGCCGAGAAACAGCCCGAGAAGTATCTGGAGTTCATCACCCAGTACAACCGGCCCATCAAGGAAGGCCTCTACGGTGACTACGCCAACCGTGAAACGCTGCTCGACCTCGTACGATTCAAGTCGACTAAAGTCGAAGGCATGACGTCACTCGCGGATGTGAAGTCGCGCATGAGCGAAGATCAGAAGGCGATCTACTACATCACCGGTGGCGCGGAATCTCTGCTCCGCACCTCGCCCTTGCTCGAGATCTACAAGAAGAAGGACATCGAGGTATTGATCCTCGACGACGAGATCGACGAAATCGTCTTCTCCGGCGTCGACAAGTACGGTGAAACCGACCTCAAAGCCGTCAACAAGTCCAGCACCAGCGACGACCTGAAAGACGAGTCCGAACCCGACAACACCGAAGCCATCCAGCCTCTGCTCGACAAGCTGAAGTCTATCCTCGGCGATCGTGTCGCCGATGTCCGCGCCTCGGTTCGCCTGGCCGACAGCCCCTCCTGCATCGTCTCTGACGAAGACGAACCCTCGCTTCAGATGCAGCAGATGCTTCGCGCTATGGGCCAGAAGGATATGCCCATGCCCAAACCCACGCTCGAGATCAACCCCGATCACGAGATCGTCAAGAAGCTCCTCGCCAACCCCCACGGAACCCTCGCCGAAGACGCCGCATGGCTGCTCTTCGACCAGGCCCTGCTGATGGAAGGCGTGTCGCTGAAAGATCCGGCCACGTTCGTCCAGCGGCTCAACCGCGTCCTAACCGCCTCGATTTGACCCACACGGCTCGGGTGCCCCATCTCAATCGGCATCATCGATTGAGGTGGGGTAGCAACACCACCCGCCATTGCCTGTCCTTAGCCGTCTGCTGAAAGCTCAAAGCTGACAGCCCGAGGAAGTCCGCTCTTACCTGTCCCAAACGCCCAAACATTCCCGACCCAGAAGTTCACTATCGAGCACGCCAGAATCGCGACTGCATTCGCAGCGACGAGTGGCATTCCCGCTCCATGCAACGTCCGCACCACCCCTAGATTCCCAACAAGCGACACCAGCCCATTTGACAGGTGGAACCGCACCAGCCGTCCGCAAAGACTACCGACCTCTGTGCGATCCCGCCACGTGAACCGCACATGCCAGCAAAAGTTATTCAGCAGCGTGACCTCCAGCGCCAACGCCGTCGCCAACAAATAATGCCCGCCCAGCCACCGATGCAACACCGCAAGCGAACCAAGCTGGACTGCCATTCCCATCACGCCGACGACGTTGAACTTCCCCCACCGAATAAGCGTCGTCATGCCAGCGGCTCCTCGCGATAAAGCTGCGCCGTATGCCGTGCCGTCACCACCAACGCCAGTCCAAACATCGCGACCGATGCAATCGTTCCTCCCAGGTCAAACAGCAGCATCCGATGCCCAAGCACCGTCACAAAAGGGTTGTGCAACAGCTTGAGGTTCCCCATGACCAACAGAATCCGTATCTCCGTCGGCCCGAACATTCCCTGCGAAAGCTCAAAACAAGACAGCGTGTAGGTCGCGAGGTAACTCTCACACGAGAGCAGCAGAAACGTGACCAGCATCGCAATTGCCACCTGCCAGTGCACCAACCCCGAGCAGGCCAGACCACCCATCAGCGCGACCGCGCCAAACACATCCACCATGTGGTCCACATAGAACCCGAACCGCGGCCGCTGCTGGCACCGCACCCTCGCCAACGTCCCGTCCATACTGTCGCCAAACCAGTTCAGCCCCAGGCATAGAATCACGCCCCAAAGGGCGATTCGATTCCACCGGGCCGCCGCATAGAAGGCCCCGGCTCCAAACTGCGCCGCCAAACCAAGCATCGTCAGCCCATCCGAGGTCACCCATGGCGGCATCCTCGCCGCCATCCATCGCAGTGCTTTGGTCTCCGCGGCAGCCGTCAACGACCGATTCACTCTCCGCGCCTGCACAAATCCCATCCCTGCCACAACATTCGTCGCCATACTTCCTCCTTTATTTCCGAATTGCGTTCACAGCCGACCGCAAGGTGAACTCCAACGACTCCCGCGGAACACTTTCCACAAATGGCCTTATCGCCCATCCCAGCCCCGCCGGGATCGATCGGCTCAGCGACACAGACTCAATCTGCACATACAGACCTCCATCCCTCTCGGCATATGTCCAGTAGCTGTTCAACCGCCACAGAAATCCGTGCTCCTCCTTTGCGCTTAGGGCCCTCTCTTGTGCGGTCCCGGCCCCGGCGATCTCGTAAACCTGCGTGCTCCGCGACGCGCTAAACCCGTTCCGCGCATCCAGCCGACCGAACTCGACGTCGTACGTTGAGTCCATCACCACTGTCAGCACATGCTTCTGGCGCACACGCATCCAAGCCTGCATGCGGTCGCCGTCACGTGAAATAACCTTTGCGCTCAGAACTTCCGGCGTAAACCGCTTCGGATAAGCGTCGAAGTCTCGGAGCAAATGTTCGACGTCCACAGCCGTCGCTCCCGGTACAAACGCCGCTCCACGCCAGTGATGTAGCAGCGACCCCGGCAACTCGTGTTCCGGAAGCTGCTCCACAATCAGGTCTCCTTGGCGGAGGCGGCCCTCAAAATCTCTTACTTCCAGGAACGCCCCTCGCGACCGGTGCTGGTCATTCAGTCGCGTCTCAATCTCAATCACTCGGGCATTGAAACCAGCTAGCGCCGCTGGATTCGGTTCGGCCAGAATGTCTGTCGATGACATCAGTGCCATTGCCAGACCACCTAAAACTGAAATAAATCTGTTCATGGACTGGAGCTTGGCCCGAAATCCATATTCAAATCAATCCCCCGCAACTCATCTATAAAAATCGATTCCTCACGGCGCAAACCACACACTTCACGGGGGATAGCGGAAGTTCTCATTTAGACTTTTGCTGAAGATCGACAACTGCACGCGTACACTGAGTGCAAGCCATGGTTGCAGAACTACAAACACGCCGTTACCGATTCGGAGTCTTCGAGGCCGACGCGTCCTCCGGCGAGCTCCGCAAGCAGGGGCTCCGCATCAAGGTCAACATCCAGCCGTTCCAAGTGCTGCTTCTGCTGCTTGATCGGCCCGGTGAAATCTTCACCCGCGACGACATCGCCCGCCACCTCTGGCCCGACGGCACCTTCGTTGACTTCGACCACGGCGTCAACTCCGCCATCAACCGGATCCGCGAGGCCCTGGGCGACAATGCCCGCAACCCGCGCTTCATAGAAACCCTGGCCCGCCGTGGCTACCGATTCATCGCACCCGTCCAGATCGTCGGCGAACCCGAAGCCTCACCGCCCGTAATCCCGGAACCGGAGTGGCACGAAGCCATCCTCGCCACGCCGTCGGAACTTCCTCAAACCCCGTACAAGACCGTCCAGACACTCTTCATCCTGCTCCAGCTCATGTACGTTGGCTTCTACGTCGGAGCCCTCGCCAACCTGCCAGAGATTGAGGACCTTGTGTCCTCCCTACCCAACCCATCGCAGTCGTTCACGGTCCTGATCGCCACCGCCGCCATCCTCATTCCACTCCGAGCCTTTCTGCTATCCGCCGTCCTCTTTCACCCCCCAGGTATCCGCGCCAAGCTTCTCCGCCTGTGGCCCTGGGTCCTCCCCTTTGACCTGCTCTGGGCTCTCTCGCCGTTCCTGCTCACGCACCACATCGACTTCGGCGTAGCCCTCGCCTGCACCACGCTCCTCGCTTACTCGCCATTCGCGCAGCGATCGCTCATCCTGATGGGGGCCGGCGACCTCACAGCCATCCCATCCGCGGGCCGCTAAACCCAACGCTGCAACCACTTCCCGGTCGCCCTCCGCCCCGCTGGTATACTGGACGTGAATCCAAGGCAGGAGTCCAGGGCAACCCATGACCATCGCTGAGTACCCACTTGAACGCCTCCTCATCAAGCGAAAGTCCATCCGCAAGCAGTTACTTGAACGCGAAAACCTGAAAGTTATCCGCATTGCGGTGCTTGGCGGCAGCACGACCAACGAGCTCGTTGACCTGCTCGAAATCCTCCTCCTCGACAGCGGTTTCCGTCCCACCTTCTTCCAATCCGAGTACGGCCGCTACTATGAAGACGCAGTTCTCGAGCCCGAAATCGTCGCAGACTTCAAACCCGACCTCGTCTATATCCACACCGGCATCCAGAACGTCCAGTCCTTCCAGCCCGTCGCCTGCACCGAGGCAGACTTCCCCAGCTTCGTCGCGGCAGAGCTCTCCCGCTTCAAGGCCATGTGGACTTCGCTCGCAGCCGCGGTCGGCTGCCAGATCATCCAGAACAACTTCGAGCTGCCTGCCTACCCCACGCTCGGCAATCTCGATTCAGTCAGCCCCGGTGGCCAGTCGCGCTTCATCCTGGAGCTCAATCGCCAGTTCGCAGTAGAGGCCGCCTCCAACCCCCGCCTCATCATCCAGGACCTCTGCGCCATCTCCGGCCAGCTTGGCCTCAGCAACTGGTTCGACCCCGAGCGCTGGTTCAGCTACAAACACGCCAACACGGTCGAGGGCAGCTTCGCCATCGCGTCGTCCGTCGCGTCGATCGTCCGCGCTCTTTACGGCCGCAGCCGCAAGGTCCTTGTTCTGGACCTCGACAACACCCTCTGGGGCGGGGTCATCGGCGACGACGGAGCAGACAAGATCGTCATCGGCAAGGAAACCCCAGTCGCCGAAGCATACACCGCCTTCCAGGAGTACTGCCTCTCCCTGCGCGAACGCGGCATCCTGCTCGCCGTCTGCTCGAAAAACAACGAAGAGATCGCGAAGCAGGGCTTCGAACACCCCGATTCAATCCTGAAGCTCGAGCACTTCTCCGCATTCAAGGCCAACTGGGACCCCAAGCACGAGAACATCCTCACCATCGCTCGCGAGCTGAACCTGGGCCCAGACTCCTTCGTCTTCGTCGACGACAATCCTGCCGAGCGCAGTATCGTCGAATCCCAGATCGCGGGGATCGCCGTCCCCGACGTAGGCAACGAAGTCGCCAAGTATGCGTCTATCGTCGACGCCGGCCGCTACTTCGAGCTCATCACCCTCGGCAAGGAAGACCTCAGCCGCGCCAAACTCTACGAAGAGAACGCCGAGCGCGCGAAGCTCGAACAGAAGTTCGCGAACTACGGCGAGTACCTCGATTCACTCGAAATGTCAGCTGAAATCGACGCCTTCAACTCCACCTACATGGAGCGGATCGCACAGCTCACCAACAAGACCAACCAGTTCAACCTCACTACCCGCCGCTACACCCTCGCAGAGATCGAGTCGACCGTCACCGACGGCAACCACATTGGTCTCTACGGCAAGCTCACGGACCGGTTCGGCGATAACGGCCTCATCTCCGTCGTCCTCGGCCATCAGACCGCCGACACCCTCCACATGGACCTCTGGTTGATGTCATGCCGCGTCCTCAAGCGCGACATGGAAGTCGCCATGCTGGACGGCCTCGTCGCGCGCGCCAAAGACCGCGGAATCCGCACCATTCTCGGCTACTACATTCCCACTCCCAAAAACGGCATGGTGCAGGACCACTACGAGAAGCTGGGCTTCACCCTCGTCACCACTGAAGAAGCCACCACCTCCACCGTCTGGTCGCTCGACGTCCCGTCCTATCAGCCACGCACCCGACACATCCGCATTCTGGAGCCCGTTCATGGATAATCTGCTAGCCGAACTGCAAGAAATCTTCCGCGACATCTTCGACGACGATTCGCTCGTTCTCACCCGCGAATCCAGCGCCGCCACCATTGACGACTGGGACTCGCTGACCCACACCAACCTCGTCACCGCTATCGAAAAGCGCTATAAAGTCCGCTTCGCTCTCGGCGAGCTCCAGGAGCTCAAGAACGTCGGCGACATGATCGATCTCATCCAGAAGAAGCTCGCGGCGAAATGAACGAATACCGCTGGGACGATCTCTCCGTCGGCTTGAAACACTCCTTCGACGCGACCTTCACCAGCGAGATGGTCGCTGACTTCGCTCGCCTCTCCGGCGACATCAACCCACTGCACGTCGACGCAGACTACGCCGTCGCCGCTGGCTTTCCTTCGCCTGTCATCTTCGGCATGATGTCGTCCTCCCTCTACTCGCAGCTCGTCGGCGTCTACATTCCCGGCAAATACGCCTTGCTGCAGGGGATGGATATCAACTTCCATCACCCCACCTTCGTCGGCGACACGCTCACCTGCACCGGCGAAATCATCTTCATGGGCGGGGCACTTCGCCAGATGGAGATCAAAGCCAGCATCCGCAACCAACACGGCAAACTCATCTCCAAAGCTCTCATCCGGGCAGGCATGCATGACTGAAACCGTATTGATTACCGGCTGCTCCTCGGACCTTGGCATCGCATTGGCCCGCCGTTTGCTCGCCTCCGGACGAGACCTTACCCTCATCGCCCACTCGTACTCCGGCGGCGCTCGCATTGAAGCCCTTCAGTCCGAGTTCGGCGACAGGGTCTACCCCGTAACAGCCGACTTCTCCGATGCAGCCTCCGTCACCGCCATGGCAGACGAGATCGCCGCAAAATTCACCTTCCCTACCCAGATCATCCATCTTCCCGCGCTCCGCCTGAAGTACGAGCGCCTCACCAAGTTCAAGCTCGACCACTTCCGCCGCGACATGGCCATCCAGGTTGAATCCATCGTCATCCTGCTGCAAAAGTTCGCCGCGAAAATGAGCAAGTCCGAGGCCGCCCGCCTGGTCTTCGTCACCTCCTCCGTCACCCACGGCATGCCGCCCAAATACATGTCGATGTACACAGTGATCAAGTACGCGCAGCTCGGCCTGATGCGAGCCACCGCCGCCGAGTACGCGGCCTCAAAACTCACGGTGAACGCCGTCTCCCCCAGCATGATCGAAACGCAGTTCCTCGAAGAGATCGGGGACGTTGCCGTGCGCATGGCCGCCGGAGCTAATCCACAGGGACGCAACGCCACCACCGACGACGTCATCGGCGCAATCGAGTTCCTGCTCTCGCCGCAGGCCAGCTACATCAACGGCGCCGACCTGCCCATCACCGCCGGGGCAAGTTGCTGATGAACTTCAACTCGTTCCCGTTCCTGCTCGTTTTCCTCCCTGCTACACTTCTGCTCGTCGCCATCGCCCGCAAGCTCCGTATCCCCCGCGCCCCTCAACTTGTGGTCTTCGTTGCCTCAATGGTCTTCTACTCCTGGGCCAAGCCTGCAAACCTCGCTTACCTGCTCGCCTCCATCGTCGTCAACTGGCAGATCTCACAGTGGATGTCTGCCGCCACTCCTGAGTCCCGCGCCCGCAAACGCCTCCTGCAACTCGGTTTCCTCCTCAACATTGGCTTCCTCTGCGTCTTCAAATACGTCAACTTCCTGCTGACGAGCATCCCTTATTTTGCCGCGCACCACATCCGGCTTCCCGATCTCGCCTTCCCGCTCGGCATCAGCTTCTTCACCCTCGCGCAGATCATGTACCTCGTGGACGTATACCAGGAGGTCGCCCCTCCCAGCGGTCTGTTCGACCACGCCACCTTCGTCAGCTTCTTTCCCTACGTCATCTCCGGCCCCATCGCCAAGGCCCGCCGCATCCTGCACCAGTTCCCCACGCTCAACGCCACCGCCGGCCCTTCGGCCGACACGGTCGCCCGAGCCTTATACCTCTTCTCCATTGGCCTCATCAAGAAGGTGGTCGTAGCCGACGCCTTCTCGCAGGCCGCCGACTTCGGCTTCGACTCCGCCCGCAACATGTCCGCCCTCGAAGCCTGGGTCTTCGTCTCCTGTTACACGCTCCAGATCTACTTCGACTTCAGCGGCTACTCCGACATGGCAATCGCCTCCGCCCTCTTCCTCGGCATCGACATCCCGCGCAACTTCGATGCGCCTCTCCGCGCCACCTCCATCTCCGAGTTCTGGACACGTTGGCACATCTCCCTGTCCGAGTTCATCACGGCCTACCTCTACACACCCATCCTCAAAACGTTCAGCCGCGCCACGCTAGTCACCAGCGGAGTTGCCACCCTGCTGGCTATGTCCATCGCTGGCCTGTGGCACGGGCCAAGTTGGACCTTCGTCATCTTCGGCTTCATCCACGGCGTGGCACTGGTCATCAACCAGATCTGGAAGAAGCAGTTCAAAAAGAAAAAGGGCAAGAAGTCCTTCGAACTTCCCGACCCCATCTGCTGGTTCCTCACGCTCGCGGTCGTCGACCTGGCCTTCGTGTTCTTCCGCGCCGGCACGCTGCCCGTCGCTTTGGCGTACCTGCCGCACCTTGTCAGCCTGCGCCACCCGTTCAGCACCGCCAACCTGGTGCAGATGAACGGTGCCGGCATTATGGTCGCGGTATACGTGCTCGCCCAGATTGCGGGTGTCGCCGCTGCCTTCTTCGACAAATCCTCCGAGGCCCTCGCCCAGAATTTCAAACCCGCCACGTTGAACCTTGTCGCGACCTGCGTCTTCGCCCTGGTCGCGCTGGTCTTCCTCAACTCCAGCATGTCCAAACCCTTCGTCTACTTCGCCTTTTGATGAGCGACCCGATACGTCTCAGTCTCCATCACGTCGGCTACGCCGTCCCCGAGATCCCACCCGTAGCCCAGCAATACGTCGATCGTTACGGCTATCGGATCGTCAGCCCAATCATCCACGACCCGGCGCAGACCGCGAAGATCCAGTTCCTCCAGCTTCCGGGCGACAGCGCTTACCTGGAGCTCGTCGCACCGGATAGCCCGACCAGCAAGCTCGCCAACGCCGTCCGTCGCGGTGGCAAGCTCCACCACCTTTGTTACGCCGTCGACTGCCTGGAAGACACGCTTCCCCACCTTGAGGCCAATGGCATGGTCCTGATTTCGCAACCCACTCCAGCCTTGGCATTTCAGGGTCGTCGCATCTGCTGGCTCATGGATGAGGCTTCCCTGCTGGTCGAACTCGTCGAGCGTCGCGACCTCACCGACCTCTGCAAGCCACTTTTGATCAGCGATAATAAAGAGAACAGCGTCTCGCTAAAGGATCTCGATGACCAGCCGCACCTGGATTAGCAGAGTTCTCGCCGCCATCGCGCTTGTGCTCTGCGTCAACTTCGCCGCCGCCATCGCGCTGGACCCATATGGCATCTTCCGCGATCCACGCGGTCGCAAGCTTCAAGTCGTCTTCGCCGCCCGTAAAGCTAAATTCCTACTCAGCAAGCGATACGTCCCGGCCAACTTCGACGCGCTACTCATCGGCCCGTCTTCCAGCGAGAACTGGGATCCAGCATCGATCCCCGGCGTCACCATGTACAACGAGTCTACCCTCGGCGCCAACGTCACCGAAGAGAAGCGCATCGTTGATCAGGCGCTATCGCGCGGCCACTTCAAGCTTGCCATCTGTATTCTCTACCCCACCATGACCACCAATCACACCATGAACGATGGGCTGGACGCAGTCACAACCGCTGAGGCCCTCGGCAGTATTCACCTCTACATTGAGGAGGCAGCTCAGATTCTCGCCGCGCTTCACCGCCCCATCGCGAATGCCAGCGCCCCAAACGGTGCCACTCCACTCAAAGGCTCGGGCCAGAGATTCGATATCGCGCATTTCACGGCCAGCTACTTCGATGTCGATCCCGTTGCCGTCGCTGACTACACCCACATGGTCGAGTCGCTCCAAGCCAACGGAGCCCGCATCGTCTACGTCATCCCGGCCCTCTACGAGCCATGCCGATTGCTCAACGCCGCCGAATTTGCCGCGTACCAGCGAAAAATGCAGCCGATCCTGCCACAAGCCGCCACCATTGACCTCAGCAGTAGCGAATTCGAGACCTTCCGCGCCAACCCTGACAACTACGTCGACTGTTTCCACGTAGGCGCCGACGGAGCCGCCAAAATCAGCACCTACCTCGCGCAACACATCAACTGACGACCGTCATTCTGGCAAAGCCAGAATCTCCGTATCTGTTTGTGCCTCTCCTCTGCGAACCTTTGCGCTTCCCTCCGCGCCCTCTGCGTTCCGCTCTTGCCCTTGCCTTAGAACGAGAACGACAGCCCGCCCTGAACCGTCCGCGGGGCCTGCGCAAAGTACAGCGTCTGCCCATCCGCCGACAGAAACGGTCGATACCCCTGCGCCAGCAGGTTCGTCACGTCGATCGTCGCGTCCAACCCACGCGGCAACCGCATCCCCCAGTGAATCGGCTGGCGAATCTGAAAGCTCAGGAAACCCTGGTCGCTGAATGAGCTGTACGGGTCCACAGCAGTCACAAGCTTCGAGGGCTGCCAGCGGTACGAACTCCGAATCCTGGTGCCCAAACCCTTGATTCTGCCCTTCAGCGCAATCGTCGCCGACTCCGAACGCTGCGGATCCAAACCTGCCAGCGCCTCAGCAAATCCGGCATTAGGACCCGTCTCCGATGCCATCGCGTCACCCGTGCTGTACTCCGCCGCGACCCACAGTCCATCGATCAGCGGCGCGCTTACCGTCATGCGCATCCCGTTGGTCGTATATCCCGTCGCCAGAGCGCGGAAGCTTCCCGTCGTCGGATCGACCAGCATCCCAGCCGGAATCTGGCTTGCGATGGTCTCGCCCGGCCCAGTCGATCCGCCGCCCGCCACGGCCATCAGCGCAATCGCATCCCGATAAACCGCCATCGACACCGTACCGCGACCTGCCTTGCGTTCCACCGCTAGTTCTTGGTGGCGTCCCCTCTCAAGAGCCAGCTTGCCGTTCTTCACCGTCGCCACCGGAACGTCGCTTTGCCCGGTGGTTACGTCCTCGAAGCCCTGGACATTCCGGTCGGTTGCCATGCGGTAGTGCAGCGTCCAAACGCCCATCGGATGCGATGTGAGCCGGACAAAAGGATGCGCCGACAGCGCCGTCATCCCGGCCAGCGGCCCCGCCGCGTTGATCGCCTCGAGATTTCCGCCGGCTTCGATCTCCAACAGCTCGCCCAGGCTCATCCGCTGGGCGCTGGTCATAGAAAACGACTGCATTCCAGTGGGCATCCCGGCGGCCATCAGCTCCGGATGCAAGCGGTAACTCACCACCGTTCGCGCCGCTCCGTCGAACCCCTGCCGCTGCTCCAGCCCCGCTTCAAACTGCTGCGATGGCCCCGACGCCGACGGCACTCGCGTCAATCCCGTGTCCATCCGGAACGTCATATCGCCACCGCCATCGAGCGACCGGTGAATCGACAAAATGTTATGCGTCCCACCCGCCCCGAACTCGCCATCGCCACTCGTCACCGAGGCACGAGCGCGGGTCTTCTCCGCCGGAGTGCGTTCACTTGCGCTGGTGGAAACCTCAAGAAGCGTTCCATCTTCGACAATCCGCAAAATAGGCCGATTTGCCGCCGACCGGAGCGTCCACTTCCAGTCGTCCTCCGGCTCGTCTGCCCGGCGACGCTCCGCTGGCAGCCACTGCGTCTTGTCGAACAGCGCCCCCAACGTGAGGTTCACGACCGTCGAGACGCCAGTCCGCAACTGTAAATTAGCCTTCGTCGCCGGAACAAATAGCGTCGCGCTCGCCCGAACCAGATAACGTCCCGTATTCAGGTTGGCAATCATGTACCGGCCATGCGAATCAGTAAACGCCGTCGCAACCGTAGCTGAATTCGCCGCCAGAATCTGTACCAATGCACCCATCTGGGCTACGCCCTGTGAATCCCGCACCACACCGGAGACCACGGCACCGCCATCCGCCTGCGCTGCCGGCACGCCAAGCAGCGCAATCCCCACCAGGAGCAGCGCGGCAAAGCCGGATTGAGTACGTGTTACCTGGGATCGCTGCACACTATTCCTCGGTGCGCCCACGGCCTGCCTTTGAAATTCGGTTCTCGCTGATGACCGTCCATCGCTTAGCTTCCGCGTGTCCGTGCCGCCAATATCCTACAAGTCCCGCTGCAACAATCGACTAATCCACAATAAACGGCGCGCTTGCGGCAAACTGCTGCTTCTTCACGCCGTCGTTGACCGTGATGCTGACCGAATACTTGCCCGGCTGAAGGCTTGCCAGGGGCAGGCTCTTCTCTAGCGTTACCTGATCAGCGTTCGGGCTCAACTTAGTCGTCGTCTCCGAAGCCGTGAAAATCACAGCCTTGTCGTCCGACTTGGACAAATCCTTGATCGTGTACTCGATCGTAGCCCCATTCTGCTTGTTCTTCTCGTCGATTCCCAAATTGTAAACCTGCATCCAGAAATTCAAATTCTGGCTGCGGTGGAATGTAATCGGGATTGCCTGGCTGGCCGAAACGCGGGGCCGAATCCGGGTATTCCCAATCACAAAATTGCCCGCACCAATATCCTTTGACGGAACGCGCTCCATCACGTCCGCCAGAATGAGCGACGAGTGGGCCAACTGGTCGTCATCGAACTTGGGCACGTTGATGCTGCGCCGCCATGTGCCAACGTGATCCGGATTGTTCACATCCTTGACTACGATGTCGACCTTGTACAGACCAGGGGACAACGGCAAAGCCTTCCAGTACACAGACCGCTTCTGCTGCTCCTGCGCTAGCAATTCGCTTGGCGACGTGGCTGAAACGGTTTCCTCAAACGTGAACAGGGGACGTCCCGTCAGGTTTGAAACCCGTCCCAGAATATTGACCGTTCCCGCCGAAACCCCGTCCTTCGTATTAAAGGTGATGTCCTTGTTGTAAATCTGTAGAGTCAGCGGAACGAGCACCGTGTCGTTCGTGATCTTTACGTAGTCGGTACGAACGTCGAACAGGAATGGCGGGCCCGTCAGTATCTTCGACGAAACCATGTACGCCTCAAGATCCTTGAACTTGATTACCGGCGGCGCCATCAGCTTTGCGAAGCGATCCAGACGGTCGAACTGCTTCGAAGCGTTCTGCTCAGTCCCCGGCCCCTTGCCCAGCTGCTCCAGTCCCCCGCCAGAAAAGCGGTCCGCCTTGGTCGACTGACCCATCTGCTCGGACATAGTTAGCCCGGCACCCGGCGTCATCTTGAGGGCATCCTTTTCAGAGCGGTCAATGGTCATGTGGTAGTCGCCGCACATGCAGGTATCGACAAACTCGATGTCGATGTTGTCGCCGATCCCATCCAGATAGCGGTAATGCCAAATCTCGAACGGAAACGTCGATGTATTGCCGCCGCCCTCTTCCATCGGACGGTCGTAGCTGCCGCCGCTGGGGTGCGAATCGATGTTGTCCGGCTTGCCGTAAGCGATATAGATATGCCCACGGTCTGTCCGCCAGCCTGATTTGCCGGCCGCAAAATGCTCGTTGGCATAGGCAATGCGCGAATAATGCTCTTCGCGGTACTCATTCTCCGGAGACTCTGGGTTCGGATTCCGTCGCAGCCAGAAGTTTTCGATAAATTGGTCGCGCTCCAGATCGTTCGATAGGTGTTTGAACGCCGAAAGTTCTTCGTCCGAAATAATCCAGCGAACATCCTGGTCGACCCACGTCTTGTACGAGCCCTTAAGCTCATCCTTCATGGCTTTGTTGACCTGGATCCGTTCCTTGTCCGTCATCCGGCGCTTGGTCGGGTCGGGCTTGTCTTCCACTACCGGTGTCCGTGTCACGCCATCCTGTGCCGACGCACTCTTGCCCACCAAACCTGGCGCGAAACAAAAGGCCACAACGGCTGCGCTCAAAACACCCAAACGGATTGTCAAACGGCGGTCATTCATCGGTAATTCCCCTGCTCCTGCTAAACCCTGATTGTAGGCCGAATTCATGCAACATTCAAACCCATTGAGACCCTTGTGAGAAACACTTTGGAACCTATTTGGGTGCTGCTATCATCGGCTCTTGCAAAGACTTGCAGCCACAAAAATGCCCCTGTCGATGTGTCGTAGGTATCCTATGTGCCATTTCGACTCTTGCAACCGGGCGAAGGTACTCTTCCGGTAGCGGAAATCGCAAAAAATAAATTTGGATTTCAGGTACTGTTTTTGGAACATTAGACCGAGCCCGCGCGTACTACTCTTGACACCATTCAGCCCCAACCCTGATTCGGGGTGCCGGACTAAAAGAAATTCGGCTCAAATCAGCACCTGCAACATCGAAATAGCTTAGCCAAAGGCCAGAGAAGACATTCATGAACGTCAAGAAAATCCTGATCATCGTAGCCATCGTGCTGGTCCTCGTCGGTGCCGCGGTCGGCACCGTGCTCTATAGCCAGGGAAAGGTCATCAAGGTCACCACCGCGACCATTGCCAACCAGGATCTCATCTCCGTGGTCAGCGGAACCGGGCAGATCAAGCCCAAGACCTACGTCAACATCGGCGCCACCGCCTTCGGCCGGATCACTCACCTGAACGTAAAGGAAGGCGATCACGTCAAACAGGGTACCGTTCTCGCCACCCTCGAAAACGTTCAGCCCAGCGCCACCGTCGCGGCTCAGACTGCAAGCATCGCCGCATCGCGCACGGACATTACCTCCTATCAAGCCGCCGAGGCGACCGCCAAGGCCAACATCGCCCAGGCCAAGGCCGACCTCGAACAGAAGAAACTCGACTACGATCGCTCCAAATCGCTCTACGACGAAAAGCTGATCGCCAAGCAGGACTTCGACTCCAAAAGAGCCGCCTACGATGTTGCAGCCGCCACGCTCGATCAGCGCCAGGCCGCCCTCGCTCAGGCTCAGGCCCAGACCAACTCCCAGCGCGGCCACGTCGAGCAGGCAGTCGCCAGCCAGCGCGCCAACTTCGACGCCCTCGACAAGACGATCTCCCGCGCGCCATTCGATGGGCTCGTCACCAACGTTCCCGTCCGCGAGGGCGAGACCATGGTCACTGGCATCCAGAACGCCCAGGGTTCGACCCTTATGACGCTCGCCGACATGTCCGTCATCACCGCCGAGGTGAAGGTCGACGAGACTGACATCGTCAGCGTCAAGCTAGGCCAACCCGCCGATGTCACCGTTGATGCTCTTCCCGGCCGCACCTTCAAAGGGCACGTTACTGAGGTGGGGGACCAGGCTCTTCTCCGCACCACCGGCGTCGCCACCAGCCAGTCCACCACCGGCACCGAAGAGGCCAAAGACTTCAAGGTCATCGTCACTATCGACAATATCGGCGATAACAACGACGCGCTCCGTCCCGGTCTCTCTGCAACGGCGAAGATCACCACTGCCACCCGCACCAACGTCCTCACGATCCCCATCCAGGCCATCGTGCAGCGAGACCCGATCGACGAGAAGGAACTAGCCGCTAACGCCGGCAAGGCGAAGAAGGTTGTCGCTACCACCGCAGTCAAGCCGACCAAGGTAAAGCCCGTCCTCGTTCAGGGTGTCTACATCCTTACCGACGATCACCGCAAGAAGCGCGCTACCTTCGTTCCCATCACCACCGGAGTCACCGGTGCCACGGACATCGAAGTCACCGGCGGACTCACGCCCGGCCAGACCATCGTCACGGGCCGCTACAAGATTCTTAGAACCCTCAAGAGCGGAACCACAGTCCAACCAGATAACACGCCTGACGCCGCCCTCGACACACCCAGCTCCTAGTAACCAGCAATTATCGGGTCCCCATCTCAAACGGCGTTATTGTTTCAGGTGGGGAGCAAGCCCCGACCGGAGAACCAATGTCCGTAGCCGAACTCGATCCGACCCCCATCAACGCCGACGGCCCGCTCGAAGGCGACGTCATCGTCACCAGCGATCTCTGGAAGACCTACTACATGGGCGACCAGCGCGTCGACGCTCTGCGCGGCGTCAACCTCCGCATCAAGCACAATGAGTATGTCGCTATCATGGGGCCTTCCGGTTCCGGCAAATCAACCTTGATGAACCTCATCGGCTGCCTTGACTCGCCCTCGCAGGGCAAGTACTGGCTCAACGGCCACGACGTCTCCGAGCTCAACGACGACGAACTCGCCCGCATCCGCAACAAGGAAATCGGCTTCGTCTTCCAGACCTTCAACCTGCTGGCCCGCGCGTCGTCGCTGCACAACGTCGAACTGCCCCTCATCTATAACGGAACTCCCGCAGCCGAGCGCATCGCCCGCGCCACCGAAGTCCTGGAATCCGTCCACCTCGGCTCCCGCATGATGCACAAGCCAAACGAGCTCTCCGGCGGCCAACGCCAGCGCGTGGCCATTGCCCGCGCGCTGGTCAACCGCCCCAGCATCATCCTCGCCGACGAACCCACGGGAAACCTCGACTCCAAAACCGGCGACGAGATCATGGCGCTGTTCGATGAACTCCACGCCAAGGGCAACACAATTGTCGTCGTCACCCACGAGCCCGACATCGCCGAGTTCGCCCACCGCGTCATCACCATTCGCGATGGCGTCATCGCCAGCGATCACCCGAGCGCACGGTTCGCCGGCGAGGGCGGAGTCCGCCACAGCAAGAGCCACTCCTAGATCTCGGGTCAGTCTGAAGTAAGAAACTGAGGTCATTCTGAGCAACGCGAAGAATCTCAGGATTTCGCTTTTGCCGCGGCGCTCCACGCCAATCCATCGACCAAGCCCGTGTATCCTAGCTCCAGCGGAGGCTGCCATGGTCACAACCCCACTTCTGATCTCTGTCGACGAATACCTGAGCACCGTCTACCGCCCCGACTGCGACTACGTCGACGGCGAAGTCTTGGAGAGAAATATGGGGGAAACACCTCACGCCCGATTGCAAACCTTCTTCGTAAAGTTTTTCGCCCCGTCCGAAGAGTCGCTCAACTTCGAAATCCTGACCGAGCAACGAGTGCAGGTCGCGAGCAATCGCTTCCGTATTCCCGACGTGATCCTAGCTATTGTGCCCAACGTAGACGAGCGCATCGTCCGTACCCCGCCCATCCTCTGCATCGAAATTCTCTCCAGCGAAGATCGCATGAGCAAAATTCGTGAGCGCATCAACGACTACGCCAGCATGGGCGTCCCAACTTCCTGGGTAGTAGACCCCTGGCGCCGAATCGCCTACACCGCCGCTCGTGACGGCGTCCTCCACGAAGTAAACGAGACTCTCTCGGTCGAGAGCACCCCGATCTCTATCACGGTCGACGAAATCTTCGCCGAACTCGACCGTCTCGAACGGCGTGCCCTCCAGCCGCCCACCGGCAGCTAACCGTCAGGGTTTCCACACCGTCCCCAACGGCCCCAGCATTTGAATCGTCTGTAGCCACTCCGCCGCCAGTATCGGCCACTTCATCGCCACCGGAGCATCCGTGGGCCGCAACCCAAACCCATGCCCGCCCTCGGCGTAGATATGCATCTCCGCGGGAACCTTGGCATTCTTTAAAGCCAGAAAGTAGTCAACCGAGCTCTCGACTTTAGCCCCATAGTCATTCTCGGCCTGCACCAGAAATGTCGGAGGAACAGCCGCCGTCGGCGCGATAGCTTCCGGCACCTTGTCGTCCGGTAGCGACGTATACGCCGGATAAATAATCATCTGGAAGTTCGGCCTTGCATCGACGGTCGAAGCCGCAACATTTTTCCCCTGAAAATCAGGATGCGTACTTAGTGTCACCGCCAGGTGTGCGCCAGCCGAAAACCCCAGCACCCCAATCCTCTTTGGATCGATCCCCCACCCCGACGCATACTTCCGCGTTAGTCGCATCGCCTGCTGCGCATCCTCCAAATCCTCCGTGTTCTCCGGATAATGTCCCGTCTCAGGAACCCGGTACTTCACCAGCACGCACGTCATCCCTAGCGAGTTCAGCCACGCGCAAACCTCAGTCCCTTCCAGGTCCATCGCCAGCAGCCGATACCCGCCGCCCGGAAACACCAGCGCCGCCGCCCCGCCATTCATACCCTCGGGAGGTGGATACACCGCCAGACTCGGCCTATCGACATTGGTCAGGCCAATGATCGGCTTCCCCGCCACGATCGCGGGCTCAGCAAGTGTCGTATCCCGCTCCGACCCGGTAAGATGGCTCGGCTCCGGCGTGCCCTCAGGCCAAAGCAGCATGGTGTGTTGCTGCGCCATCGCAACCGAACCCAACATCAACAACCCAATCAACCCCAGCATCTTCATGCCCAACATCCTACCCCAACCTTCAGGGTGCCCCATCTCAATCCCGCCCTCATCGGGATTGAGGTGGGTTCGAACGATCCCACCGCCCCCCTGTGATAGCCTTCCCAAAAGTCCACAAACCCAAGCCCCAACAAGCCCGGAGTCCTGCGTCCATGCTGAAGTCTTCCCTGCTCGTCCTCGCTGCTGCCCTCATCGCCGTGCCAGCCCACTCCCAGCAGCCCATGGACCCCGACTTCGCCGCGCAGGTCAAGCAGTGGACCACCAAGCCCGAGTTCTCCAGCCCCCTCGTAGACCATCTCCCCACATCGGCGACAATCCCCTCCCCCAAAGCCATCCTCGGCCACCACATAGGCGAACCCAAACGCCTCACCTACTACGCCGACGTCCTCCGCTACTACCAGGCACTTGCGTCTGCCTCGCCGCGCGTCAAGATCATCAACATCGGAAAAACGGAAGAAGGCCGCGACTCGATCATCGTCTTCGTAGGCTCCGAAGACTCCATCGCCAACCTCGACGTCAATCGCAAAAACCTCGCCCGCCTCGCCGATCCCCGCGGCCTTACCGACGACCAGGCCAAAGAGATCATCGCGCAAACCAAGCCCATCTACACCCTCTCCGGCGGCCTGCACAGCGCCGAACTTGGCCCACCCGAGATGCTGATGGAGCTCGCCTACCGCATCACCGTCGAAGACTCAGACCTCATCAAGAAGATTCGCGACAACGTCATCGTCGCCATCATGCCCGTCGCCGATCCCGATGGTCGCGACCGCTCCATCGACTGGTACCTGCGCTACAACGTTGACGTCACCGAATACGAAAAAATGTCCGGCGTCCCCTACTGGGGCAAGTACACCAAGCACGACGACAACCGCGACATCAACTACGCCGGCCTCGCCAACCAGAACTTCCTCAAGTGGTATCTCGACTTCCACCCGCCCATTATGCACGACCTGCATGAGTCGGTCCCCTTCCTCTACGCCTACAGCGGCCAGTCGCCCCAAAACCCACTCTGGGACCCCATCGTCTACGCCGAACTTCCCATGTTCGCCAACTGGGACATGGCCCAGCTCACCAAATACGGCATGCCCGGCGTCTGGAACCACGGCTACGTCGATGCCTGGTCCCCCGGCTACGTGGCCATCATGTCCACCAACCACAACGGCCTGATGCGCTTCTACGAGATCTTCGGCAACGCTGGCGCATCCACGCTAAAGCGCACCATCTCCGCCCCGCCCAACCCAGCCGTCTCCGGCCCCGGTGGCGGCGGTGCAAACGACTACAGCAAGCGCCAGTGGTATCGCCCCAGCCCGCCTTACAAAGAAGTCGTCTGGTCCATGCGCAACAACACCAACTACGCCGAAACCGGCGTCCTCACGTCACTGCAACTCGCCTCCTCAATCCCGCAGGTCATCCTCGAAAACTTCTACACCAAGTCCCGCAACTCTATCCGCTCCGGCGAAACCGAAGCCCCCTATGCCTTCGTGCTCCCCGCCGACCAGGAAGATATGACCCGCGTAGCCTTCGTCACGGACATCATGCGGCTGCAGGGCATTGAAGTCGGCCGCGCAACCGCCGAAATCAAGGTCAAGGAAGGTACATACCCCGCCGGCTCGCTCGTCATTAAGTCCAACCAACCCTACGGCCGCCTCGCCAAAACGCTCCTCGGCAAACAGGTCGACCCCGACCCCGAACTCACCACCTACGACGACTCCGCCTGGACCATGGGTCTGATGACCCGCACCACCATCACCCCCATCGCCGACAAATCCATCCTCGACGCGCCCACAATTCTCGTCGACCAATACACCCCACCCTCCAACATCTCCGAATCCGGAAACAAATCCGTGCCCCATTCATCGACAGCCTCATCGTCGATGAGTGGGACCAAGGCCACGGACTTCTATGTCATCCCCGACCACGGCTCACCCAACTTCATCACCCTCCGCTACGCGCTCAAAGACACCGATATCCAAATTGCCGAAGCCTCCTTCAAGTCCGGCCCGACCAACATCCCCGCTGGTTCCTTCCTCATCCCTGCCTCAGCTTTCTCGCAACTCAAAGAAGCCGCAATCTCACTAGGCCTTGACGCCATCGCCCTCACCGCCAAGCCCACCGTCGCCACCCACCCTGCCGCGCTCCCCCGTCTCGCCATCTTCAGCACCTGGAACGGCACCCAGGACGTAGGCTGGGTCCGCTTTACATTCGATCAGTACCGCGTCCCCTACGACCTCATCTTCAAAGAGCAGGTCCTAGCCGGCGGCCTGAAAGACAAGTACGACCTCATCATCATTCCCACCCAGGCCCGCAACTCGAAGGCCCTGGTCACTGACATCCCCAAATCCAAGACCCCGCTCGCCTACACCAAAACTGCCGAGTTCAAATTCCTCGGCGAATACGGCTCGTCCGACGACATCACCGGCGGCATGGGCGTCCAGGGCGTCGGCGAATTCCAGAAGTTCGTCGAATCTGGCGGCCTGCTAGTCACCCTAGGAGCCTCCAGTTCCCTGCCATCCGACTTCGGCATCACCCCCAAAATCGATACGACCGCGCCGACTGCAAAGCTCTACGCCCCGGGCCCAATCGTCGAGGCCACCATTACCCAGCCCACCAACCCAATCTTCTATGGCTACTCCACCCCGACAGTCCCCGTGCGCTACGCCAACGGCCCTCTCTTCCGACTCGACGCCGAACAGGACAAATCCGACGTCCTGATGCGATACCCCGGCGGCGACAAGTCCGTTCTCAGCGGCCTTTTCAACGGAGCCGACGAAATAAAAGGCCGCGCCGCAATTGTCCGCACGGCGGTCGGCAAAGGCCAGATCATCCTTTTCACCACCAACCCGATCTGGCGCTGGCAGAACGTCGGCGAATTCCGCATGATGTTCAACACCATCCTCAACTACAAAAACCTCAACTAGATCAACGAAACTCTGTCATCCTGAGCGAAGTCTGGCGCGCAGTTTGCGCCAGACGCGGTCAAAGGACCCCGACGAACCCGCCCTCACCCATACATTTCGCCCTTCTCACCGCAACTTTTTATTGTCCGCCTCAACTACCTCTCAAGCGGCTCAATCGGCCACCCAAAGCGTCTAAACTGGAACTATGGCCAGAATGTTCCGACGCCTTGCCGCCCTGTCACTCCTCACGGCCTCCGCTGCTTTCGCCCAGGCCCGGTTCGACCTCCCCGGCCCCAAAATCGATATTCGCGTCACCCGCAACGGAGTCACCCTCCCCATTGCTTCGGTCCCCAACCTTCAGCCAAAAGACCAGATTTGGCTGCACCCGAACCTGCCCCCCACCCAATCCGTCCGTTACCTCCTGATCGCCACCTTCCTCCGCGGCACCACCAACCCGCCCCCCGATACCTGGTTCATCCGGATCGAAACCTGGGACAAGAAAGTCCGGGAAGAGGGCGTTACCATCACGGTCCCCGACGAGGCCCAGCAAGCGATCCTCTTCCTCGCCCCTGAAACCGGTGGTGACTTTAGCACCCTGCGCTCCGCCGTCAAGGGTCGTCCCGGAGTCTTCGTCCGCGCCTCGCAGGATCTCGCCGAAGCCAGCTTCGAGCAGGGCCGCATCGAAAAATATGTTGACGCGATGAAGCAGGTCCCGCCCGGCGACACCAAGGCTCTCCAGGAACACTCAGATCTCCTCGCCCGGACCCTTGCCCTCAAACCCAACCCAGACTGCGCCAAGCGCCCTCTCGACCAGCAGTACACCTGCCTCACCCAGACCGGCACCCAGACCCTGCTCGACGACGGCCATGCCCAGACCATCGCGACAGCGCTCTCCACCGGACCCACCTCCGACTTCATCACCGCCGCCTCCTACACCAGCGTTGCCGGTGGCGGAACCTACTCGGCCTATGTAGGCGCCATTGTGGATCTCGTTCGCCTCACTAGCGGCCTCCACACCGCGAAGTACCAGTACATCCCCGCGATCGCCTTTCCTACCGCCGACACGGCTCGCGAGAGCCTCGACCTCCGTCTGAACACGCCGCCGAGCTTCAACAATCCCAAGTCCGTCATCGTCATCGGCCTGCCTGCGGTTCAAAAAACCCTGCCACCACCGCTTCGGCCCGTCGACCCCAACCGTGTATCCTGCCTCCTCGACCCGCAGGTTGCTCTCCCCATCGAAGGTGCACCACTCGTCTTCTCCACCGGCTTCGCCCACGACCTCGTCCTCCACCTCAATACGCCCGCCAGGAAGGAGATACCTCTCGCTCCCAACCCCTTTCAGGGAGGCCTGGTCCTTGCCCCACCTACCCCGGAACGCAAGGAACTCCCAAAATCTACGGGTACCCCACCTCAATCGGCCTCATCGATAGAGGTGGGCTCCTCAATCCCCAGGGACGGCCCACTCACCGGAACCATCGAGGGCATGTGGGGTTTCGATCACTTCACCGGCCCCACCCTGCCGCTTCAGCAGGTCCCCGGGAGCGGCTGGCACATCTTGCCGTCCAAATCCGCCATAGCCGATCCCGACACTCTCATTGTCGGCCACCCCAACCATCTCCAACTCACCGCATCCGGCACAGCCTGCGTCCAATCCATTGCACTCGAACCCGTCGACACCAAGGTCGACTGGAAGCTCTCCCATAACGACAAAGAGCCTCAAAAAAACACATCGCCAGCACCCATTGAGGTCGGACTCACCCTCCCCCGCGACACAGCACCCGGCACGATCCGTCTGGCGATCAAGCAGTTCGGCATCACTACCTCGGACTTCATCTCGGCCACAGCCTTCGTCGAACCCGCACGGGTCGAGACCCTGCTGCTCCACGCCGGCGATAGCACTGCGGTACTCACCGGTGCCAGCCTCGACCAGGTCAAGTCCCTCACGATCAAAGACCTTACTTACATCCCGGAACCGAAAGAGTCAGACGGAAAATCCCTCACGCTCAATCTCTCCGCCGATGCCAAGCCCCCAGCGCTCCGCCCCAGCGACAAACTCTTCGCCGAGGTTCACCTGCGCGACGGCCGCTCCGTCCCCGTCTCCACGCTAGTCCTCGCTGCAAGGCCATCGGTCTCAATCCTCACCCGTAGAGTCACCCAACCCACCAGCGGAGGCGTAGACCTCGGCAACTCCGAAGACCTCGCCCTCGGCTCCCAACTCACTTTTTTCCTCAAGTCGAAATCCCCCTTCCCCCGCGCCGGGACAGTTGAAATCGCCTCCCAGGCCGACGACCCCACCGAAGCTCTCCATACCACGCTCTCAGTTGCCAACGGCTCGCTCGTCCTGCAGGACGCCCACAGCCTCCTTGCCACCTTCGATCCCCTCAAGACCTTCGGCCCCAGCACCTTCGGCGCGTTCCACCTGCGTCCCATCGCCCCGGACGGCACCCCCGGCGACTGGATCCCGCTCACCACCATCGTCCGCCTCCCAACCTTCAGCACCCTCGTCTGCCCCGTCGACCCAACCGCCACCTGCACCCTCAGCGGCGCGTCCCTGTACCTCGTGGACACCATCTCGCTCGACTCCAACTTCGCCACTCCGACCAAGGTCCCTGAAGGCTTCGTCGACACCTCCCTGGCGATCCCACACCCACCCGCCAACACCCAGCCGGTCGTCCTTTACATGCACCTCCGCGACGACCCGGCGAGCACCCAGCAGGTCACTCTGAATGTACAAACCGACACGGCCACCCCACCGCCCAGTCCAACCCGTATCGCAAAGCCAACGATCTGACATCCGTCTCGAAAGCTGTAAGCTGACAGCTACCAGGCTATAAGTTGATAAATCGTTCCTGTCCAAACTCAGACGCAGAAACGCCCGATCCGAAGACCGGGCGCTCAATCGACACCAGACCGGCGGCTGGATCGATTTTCCAGCTGCTATACAGTCAACCAACCAGCGACGGCATTCTGGCGAAGCCAGAATCTCCGTAGTGGTCTTTCAGAGGCGGTATACCTTCACGAGATTCGCTCTAATTCCCCAGCGCCTTCTGGACCTTGCTGTGTTTCCGGCTGTAGAGGAAGTAAACCACTAGTCCTATGAGCAGCCACACAATAAGCCGTATCCAGTTCGCAGCCCCAAGCTCCACCATCATGTATCCGTTGAACAGTATGCCAAGAATCGGAACGGCAGGCACCCATGGCGTACGGAACGGCCGAACGCGATGCGGATCCTTATTTCGCAGTATGATCACCGCGATACAGACGATCACGAACGCAAATAACGTCCCGATATTGACCATCTTGCCAATCGTATCGATCGGCGTCACGGATCCAACAATCGCCGCGACCAGCCCGGCAAGAATCGTGCCCTTCCATGGTGTTCGAAACTTCGGATGGATATCCGCGAAGAACCCCTTGGGCAGCAAACCGTCCTTAGCCATGGAGTAGAGCACGCGACTCTGGCCCAGCAGCATCACGAGCATAACGCTCGTCAGCCCGGCCAGCGCGCCAATCGTGATCACATTCGCCGCTGAGTTCAGATTGCGATCGAGGAATGCGCGCACAATCGGAGCTTCCACGTTGATCTCCGGCCAGTACACCATCCCGGTAAGCACCGCGGCCACGCCGATATACAGTACCGTGCAGATCGCCAGCGACGCGATGATGCCAATCGGCATATCACGCTGTGGATTCTTTGCCTCCTGGGCTGTCGTCGAAACCGCGTCGAATCCAATGTAGGAGAAGAAGACAAGCCCGGCAGCGAGACCGATGCCGCCCACGCCGAACGGCGCAAAGGTGTGCCAGTCAGAACCCCAGTTGGCCTTATTCACATAATGCGAACCCAGTCCGAGCACGAACAGGACCACCGCAACCTTCAACACCACGATTCCCGCGTTGAATCGCGCCGACTCCTTGATGCCGATCACAAGGATCGTCGTGATCAGCAACGCAATCAGGAACGCCGGCAAATTGAAGCCAATTTCAACGCCGCCAATCGTAGGCGCTCCAAGCATCGCATGTGCGCTCGCCGTCAATTGGGCCGACGGATTTGCAAGCAACGCCGTGAGTGCGTCGCTGAACGGTTTGGTGCCGGGAACCAACGATGGATTCGACAGATGAACTGACTCCCGCCCAACAATGTCGAAGGCCCGCTTCAGCCCGGTCCAATGGTCGTATGCCAGCCACAGCGGAAACCTAAGATGGAAGATGGCCAGAAACTCCACGAAGGTGTTCGACCACCCGGAGCTCACCGTACTCGCGCCCATGGCGTATTCCAGCGTTAAATCCCAACCGATGATCCAGGCGAATAACTCACCCAGCGTCGCGTACGCATAGGTGTAGGCCGAACCAGCCAGCGGAATCATCGCTGCGAACTCCGCGTAGCAAAGACCGGCGAAAGCGCATCCCAGCCCGGAGAGGACAAACGCCAGCATCAAAGCCGGACCCGCCGTCTTCGCACCCAGACCGCTCAGAACAAAGATACCCGCTCCGATGACAGCTCCAATGCCCAGTGCCGTCAGTGAAAAGGGGCCAAGCGAGCGCTCGAGGGTCTGCGAACCTTCTTCATTCGCTTCCGCCATCAATACATCCATCGACTTCTTCGCAAAAAGATTTGCCATCCGTCCCCTGTTCTCCTTCAAATGTCCGGGTGCCCCATCTCAAACAGTCTTACCGTTTGAGTTGGGGTACGACTCCCTGCCGCTTCCAAACGAAATACACCGGAACCCCGATCAAAACCAGAATCAAGCCCGGCCAAGTGTACTGAGGTTTGTATCGCAAGAGTACAACAGAAACCCATGTCGCCATCACGATATACAGGGCCGGCAAAAACGGAAACCCAAACGCCTTATATGGCCGGTGCCAGCGCGGCTTCTTAACCCGCAGTACGAACAAAGCCACAATGGTCAAAATATAAAAAATCAGCACGGCAAAAATCACATAATCCAGCAGATCCCCATAGCTCCCGCTCAAACACAGCAGGCACGTCCATCCCCATTGCACCCACAGCGAGTTCACCGGAGCCTTCGTCTTCTCATTCAGCTTCCCCACCGATTTGAAGAAAAGCCCATCCTGGCTCATCGCGTAATACACGCGAGCCCCCGACAACAGAATCCCGTTGACGCACCCGAACGTAGAGATCAGAATCGCCCCGGCCATCAGCTTTGCGCCCATCGCCCCGAACGCCACTTCCATCACGGCCGTAGCTACGCGGTCCTGCGCCGCATACTGGATCCCGCGCCCCACCACCGTCCCCGCGCCTTCCACCCCGCCCAGCGGCAGCACCACCAGGTAGACGAAGTTGCACAGCACATACAGCAGCAGCACCACACCGGTCCCCAGAGCCAGCGACAGCGGCAGATTTTTCTTCGGATTCCGAATCTCGCCAGCCGTGAACGTCACATTGTTCCAGCTATCCGACGAAAACAGCGACCCCACCTGCACCACCGCAACCGCCGTCAAAGCGCCGACAATCGCCCGTGAATCCACGGTGCCCGGCCAGAACGATCCCACCGAAATCACATGGACCTGATCCAGTCCGGCCCCGTACCAGAACTGGCTCCACCCCTTGCCGAAATTGTCCGCCAGCGCTGCAGCATTCTTCGCGATAAACCCCACAGCAACGACGCCCAGCAGCGCCAGCACCTTCGCCGAAGTAAAGACATTCTGCACCATCGACCCCAGCTTGACGCCGAGCGAATTGATGACAGTCAGCAGCGTAAGAATCCCGATCGCCACCAGATTCGCCGTATTCAGCCCGACGTGCCCTTTGCCTACATGCCACAACCAGTGGTCCCCGCTGATCGCCGGAAAGAACACACCCAGAAACTTCCCAAACGCCACGCCCACCGCCGCAATCGTCCCGGTCTGGATCACGAGGAACAGTGTCCATCCGTAGAGAAAACCCCAGATCGGCCCCAGTCCCTCGCGCAGATAGACATACTGCCCGCCGGCCTTGGGCATCATCGCCGCCAGTTCGCCGTAGCTCAACGCCCCGATGATCGTCATCGCCGCCGTGAGCAGCCACGCCGCAATCAGCAGCGCCGGCGACCCCAGCGTCCGGCTCATGTCCGCCGGCACAAGAAAAATCCCCGACCCGATCATCGAGCCCATCACCAGCGCAGTCGCCGAGAACAGCCCCATCCCCTGTACAAACTGCGGCGCAGCCTCAACACTTTTGTCATCCTTCCGCGCACTTTGGTTGTCATCCCGCAGCGCAGCGGAGGGATCTGCTTCTTCTTTTGTCGGTGTATTCACGTTCCTTCAACCTACCCCAAAATCGCCAGAAAGTCCCGCGCCACCTTCTCCACCGTCTCCCCCGGCACCAGCAACCCCGAAATCACCGCGACAGAATCCGCCCCCGCATCCACCACACTGCGGCAATTCTCCCGCGTAATCCCCCCAATCGCCACTAGCGGCTTCCGCGTCAACGCCCGAGCCCGCCGAACCCCATCCAACCCGACCACCGGTTCGGCATCGAGCTTCGTCCCGGTAGCAAACACCGGCCCCACCGCTACGTAGTCCGCGTCACCCGCCCCGAACACCTGCTCAACAGTGTGTGTCGAAAGCCCAACTAAACCTGTGCCCCACTCATCGAGACTTTGCAATGAGTGGGATCGCCCCAGAACCCTCCGCGCATCCGCCGCCCCCAAATCCCCCTGCCCAACGTGAACCCCGTCGAACCCAGCCAACACCGCCAAATCCGCCCGATCATTCATGATCAGCAAAACTTCCGGGTGCCCCCTCCCCACGACGGCTTCATCGTCGTAAGGGTGGGCATCGCCAACGGCGACCGTCTTTGCAAACACCTCTGTCAGTACCGCAGCATGTGCCAGCACCTCCTGAGGCGCACCCTCCTTATCCCTCAGCTGCACCAAGGAAACCCCCGCCGCTCGCAGCCCCTCCGCAAACTCCCGCAGCCCCACTCCCCGAGCCGTCAGCACACCCACATCCGCAATCGCATACAGCTTTGGCAGAATCATCCATCCATCCTTGCACACCCCAAATGCTAGACTCCCCAGATGACGAGCAGCCCACTCATCTCACCCTCGCAACCCCGTGAGATCGAGCTGGACTTCCTCCGCGGCATCGCTATCCTTCTTGTACTAGACTTCCACTCCCCAGCCTCCCTCCTCGCGCTCCTCTTCGGTGCTAAAAATCCTGGTTGGGCCGGCGTCGACATCTTCTTCGTCCTCAGCGGCTTCCTCGTCGGCGGCCTGCTCATCAAGGAGTGGCGCCTCCGAGGCCACGCCGACGGTCGCCGCTTCCTCATCCGCCGAGCCTTCAAAATCTGGCCGCAATACTACGTCTTCCTTGCCTACCTGCTCATCCGCCACCACGCCACCCTGCACGATCTCCGCGGTCTGCTCCTCAACGTCCAGAACTACCTCGGCCCCTTCACCCAGATGTGGTCGCTTGCCGTCGAAGAGCACGCCTACCTCTTCCTCATCGCCTTTTTCGCTGTGGCCGCACACCTCCGCTGGACGCCCCGCCAGGTCTTCTACGCGCTAGCCACCATCTGCGCCATCGTCCTCGCCTTCAAGCTGATCCTCACCAACCTCGGCTTCCCCACTTTCGCCGCCACCCACACCCGAATCGACGGCATCCTCTACGGAGTCATCCTCGCCCTCATCTATCACTGCGCCCCCCACCGCTTTCGCCGCCTTCAATCCCTGCGCTGGCTGTGGCTGTTCATCGTCGCCGCCGCGATCCACTACTTCTGTTTCCCACCTCCAACCCTATGGTCCATCCCCGTCCACTGGATCTTCGCTGACGCCATGGCCGTCGCGCTCCTGCTCCTGCTAAACCGCCGCGGCACACATCGGCTCCCGTACCGGCTCATCGCCCGCATCGGCGTCTACTCCTACGGAATCTTCCTCTGGCACATGTCGGTCTACCAACTCACAGCCGGAATCTCCCACCACCTACCGAAGCAGTTGGTCCTCGCCTGGCAATACGCCGGACCCTACATCCTCGGCATCGCCGCCGGAGTCATCGCCACCCAGTTCATCGAATTCCCCACCCTGCGCCTACGCGAGCGCTTCTTCCCCCGCCGCATAGACTCTCCCGTAGGCACCCCAGCCATCCAGGAGAGGTCATTCTGAGCGCAGCGAAGAATCTCAGTATTTGCCTTTAGCTCAAAGCTGACAGCTGGAAAGCTCACAGCTCTTAGTTCAAAGCCGTTGCCTGTTCTTATCCGTCTTTCCGCGTGATCCGGGGTAAGCCTTCGCCGTTAGCTCTTCAACCCCTGCCGCTCAAAGAACCGTTCCATAAACTTCGTATCGAACCGTCCCGAACGAAACTCCTCATCCGCAAAGATCTTCTGGTGCAGCGGAATCGTCGTATGGATTCCCTGAACCACGAACTGGCTCAACGCCCGCTGCATCTTGTTCATCGCCTCTTCGCGATCCTTGCCATGGCAGATCAGCTTCGCGATCAGCGAGTCGTAATACGGCGGGACTACACCTTCCGCATATTGATTCGTATCGACGCGGACGCCATTCCCACCCGGAACATTCCAGGCCGTAATCTTGCCCGCACTCGGCGTAAACTTCTCCGGATGCTCCGCATTGATGCGGCACTCAATCGCATGGCCCCGAATCTCTGGCACCTTCGGAACGATGTCCGAAAGCTCCTCACCCGATGCAATCCTGAGCTGAGCCTTCACCAGATCCACACCTGTAACCATCTCGGTTACACAATGCTCCACTTGGATGCGAGTGTTCATCTCGATGAAGTAAATCTTGCCATCCTCATCCATCAGAAACTCGATCGTCCCGGCGTTCCAGTACCCAATATCCTTCAAGCTGCGTTGAATCACCTTGCCCAGTTCATCGCGAACCTTCGGCGTGATCTGCAGGCTGGGAGCCTCTTCGATAAGCTTCTGGTGTCGCCGCAGAATCGAGCACTCGCGCTCGCCCAGGCTCATCACATTGCCATGCTCATCGGCTAACACCTGGAACTCGATGTGCCGCGGCCGCTCGATGAACTTCTCCATGTACATGTCGCCGTTGCCAAACGCGTTGGCCGCTTCGGTCGACGCCTGGTTGAACATGGTCGGCAGCTCATCCGGATTGCGACAGATGCGCATCCCGCGCCCGCCGCCACCCGCGACCGCCTTCAAAATCACCGGATACCCAACGGTCCGCGCCCACTCCAGCGCTTCGCCTTCGTTGGCAATCACGCCGTCGCTACCCGGCAGAATCGGCACCTTCGCCTTCTTCATCGTCTGCCGCGCGGTCGACTTCTCGCCCATCATCCGAGTTACTTCCGGCGGAGGTCCGATGAACTTGATATTGCTCGCCCGGCACACCTCGGCAAAGTTCGCGTTCTCGCTCAACAGCCCGTAACCCGGATGAATCGCGTCCACATCAGCAATCTCCGCAGCGGCAATCACCGCCGGGACATTCAGGTAGCTCTCGCTCGAACGCGGCGGCCCGATGCAGATAGCCTCATCCGCAAACTTCACATGCAAACTGTTCCGATCCGCCTCGCTATACACCGCAACGGTCCGAATCCCCATCTCTTTGCAAGCCGAGATCACCCGCAGCGCAATCTCACCACGATTTGCAATCAATACCTTACGAAACATCGAATCTCCAAAAAAACGTAACGCGGATCGGATGGATAAAAGGGATAAGACGGATTGAAAAACTGGAAGCGAACGAATCATCAAGTTCCGCTCTTATCCGTCTTTTCCTTCTTATCCGCGTAACGCGATTTCCTCTTACTTAGCCTTGATCGCAAACAGCGGCTGCCCATACTCCACCGGCTGCCCGGTCGCAGCAATCCGCTCCACAACCTCACCCGCAGCGTCCGACTCAATCTCATTCATCAGCTTCATCGCTTCGACAATGCAAAGCACCTGCCCTACCTCAACGATATCGCCCACCTTCACAAACGCCGGCGAACCCGGCGATGGCGACTCATAGAACGTCCCCACAATCGGCGACTTCACGACATGGTGCTTCACCTCGGGCTCAGCAGGCACGGCGGCCGGCGCTGCAGCAACCGGAGCCGGTGCCATAGCCATCGGTGCCGCATACTGCTGCGGCATCATCATCTCCACCGGAGCGCCCTGGAACTTGAGCTCCAGCGTAACCTCGCCTTTCGACCATGCGAACTCTGCAACCTCGCTGGCCTTCAAAAACTCCACCAGCTCCCGCAGTTCCTTCAACTCATTGCTATCCATTCCATCTCCAAATTCCATCGCGCAAAAATGCACGTCATTCTGAGCGAAGCGAAGAACCCCTGTATTTTGCCTCTGCCGTTGCCCGTTCTTGCTTTCTACTCCCTACACCCTAATCCCTGCACCCTGTCTCACTACAACTCAATCCAGGCCTTCGTCGTCGGGGTCAAAATCTCACACCCCTCCGCCGTCACCAGAACCGTATCTTCAATCCGTATCCCATACTTTCCCGGGAAATAAACGCCGGGTTCAATTGTAACGATCATTCCGGCCTTTAGCTTGCTCTCCTGCTTTTTCCCCAGCCTCGGAGACTCATGAATCTCAATCCCCACGCCATGCCCGGTCGAATGCGTGAACCACTCGGCCAGCCCAGCCGCCTCCAGACTCCCGCGCGTAGCCGCATCCACTGACTCGGCCGTCACCCCCGCTCGCACCGCCGCAAGACCCGCCATCTGCGCGGCTAGCACCGCCTCGTAAGCGTCGAACTCCCCGCGACGAGCCGGCCCCATATGCACCGTGCGCGTCATATCCGAGCAATACCCATCCAGCACCACGCCGAAATCCAGCACCACAAACCCGCGCTTCGGCAACTTCGCCGTCGTGGCCTTGCCATGCGGCAACGCGCTGCGTTCGCCGCCCGCAACGATCGACGCAAAGCTCATTGACTCCGCCCCCGCCAGCCTAGCCATATACTCCAGCGCCATTGCAACTTCCATCTCGGGAGCCCCCGGCACCACATGCTCCAGCACCTGGTCGAACAGCTTGCAACCCAGCGCCGCGGCCGCCCGCATCTTGTCCTGCTCGACCTCGTCCTTCACCTCGCGAAGCCCCGCAACCAGCCCCGTCATCGGAACAAAAAAGCTCTTCCGAATCTTCGCCGGCAACCCAGCCTTCAACGCTTCCAGCCCCGCAACCGTAATCGCGCCCGCGTCGAACCCGCACTTTGCCACGCCCTGAGAAACTGACCACTCGCAAGCCGCAAGAGACAGCGATTTATCCGCCACAATCACAATCTCAGCCCCGTCCACCTCCTGCTGAGCCTGCGTGGTGTAGCGGCCGTCGATGAACAGCGTGACCTTGGAACCTCGCACGATCAGAGCCGCACTCGACCCCGTAAATCCGGTCAGATACCGCACATCCGCCATCTGCGTCACCAGCAGCGCATCAGCCCCGCCCCGCTTCACCGCCGCCGCAACCCTCTTCACCCGACCAATAGGAACCATCCGACCATACTAACAACAAGGGTTCAGGGGTCAGGGGTCAGGTTGGACCTGGCCCCCTAATCCCTACTCCCTAGTCCCTGCCCCCTAGTATCATCAGTCATGCGTGCTTTTCCGCCTTCCCCAACATCGCCAAAGCCCGCCATCTTCACTCGCCGCACTTTCGCCGCCGGATTCATAGCCTCCACCGCATCCATTGCCCTCTACTCCAACGAGATCGCACGCCACCGCATCGAGGTCACCACTCCCACCTTCTACATCGCCAACCTTCCCCCGGCCTTCGAAGGCTTCCGCATCGTCCAGTTCTCCGACATTCACCTCGAGCAATACATGGAGGAGTGGTTCCTCAATGAGGTCATCGCCCGCGTCAACGCCCTCAACCCCGACCTCCTCGTCATCACCGGTGACTTTGTCTCCCGCGGCCCCCTTGCCGTCGAGATGTCCTACTCCGCGGCCAGCCGCTGCGCCGAACTCCTTCGCGGCCTCACCTGTCCCCAGCGCTTCGGCGTCCTCGGCAACCACGACGCCATGGTCGGCAGCCGCATCATCCGCGACCACATGGAGAACAACGGACTTCCCATCCTGGTCAACCAGTTCGTCAACATTGAACGCGGCGGTCAGCGCATCATCCTCAGCGGCCTGGACGATTATGGCGGCGGCGAACCCAATCTCCCACTCGCCGTCCCCGAGAAGCCCGACGCCCCCGTCATCCTCATGGTCCACGAACCCGACTTCGCGATGCACCTGGCCACCCATCGCCGAGGCCCGCTCGTCAACCTTGTCCTCTCAGGCCACACCCACGGCGGACAAATACGCATCCCCGGCTTACCACCCCTCGCCCTGCCACCCTTCGGCAAGCTCTTCCCCGAGGGCCACTACCACCTCGGCGACACGCAGCTCTACGTCAACCGAGGCATCGGCACCGTAGGCGTCCCCTTCCGCTTCAACTGCCCGCCAGAGATCACGGTCGCCACCCTGCGCGCCGCCTCTCGATAGTTGTTAGCCGTATCCTCCACTACCAACTATCAACTACCAACCGCCTCAACTGCTTCTCCGCACGGGCTTCTTCCGATCTCCCATCACCGAGATCCCAGTCTTAGCCCCACTCTGTTCCACCATCCACCCATCCAGCAGACTTCGCTTGAATCGCCACCGATTCCCCAGCTTGAACGCCGGAATCAGCCCATCGCTCGCGTACCGGTAGAGCGTATCCGCGCTGATCCCCAGATATTCCGCCGCCTGCCGGATATCCATCACCTCGCGCAGCATCGTATGGACCGCACTTGCCATGGCCAACTCCTGAACGCCGCTCAGCGGCTAGTCTCCTTTTTGTACCCACTTTTCCACCGCAACACAATAGCCTTCCTTGGCTCTTAATCACTTCGCCAACATCCCCGACGTCTGTCATCCTGAGCGAAGTCCATCACGTCCTTGTGATGGACGCAGTCGAAGGACCCCGAAGAAGCCTATACCGCAGAAGCCGTTAGGACTCCTCACCCATCCACATCCACCGACCGATCCCACCACCATCTCGACTTCATCTCCCGCACCTCCTCAGGTCGCCCCGGCTCCGGAGAAAAAATCGGCACCCCCAACTCCCAAATCCGGGCAATCGGCTCCCGCCACTCATGCAGCGCCAGGTCGAACAGCCCCCAGTGGATCGGCATCATCAACCCGCCACCCAGCATCTCCAGAGCCACCACCGCCCCATCTGGCCCAAGGTGAATGTCCTTCCACAACTCGTTGAATGCCCCAATCTCCAGCATCGACAGGTCGAACGGCCCATACTCCGCGCCGATCGTCTGAATCCCATCCCAGAACCCTGTATCCGCTCCGTAGTAAACCTTATGCTTCGCCCCTGCCAGCACAAACGAAGCCCACAGGGTCTCGTTACGGTTCGACAAACTCCGCCCCGAAAAGTGTCTCGCCGGTAAAGACGTCACCGTCAACCCCGCCACAGAAACATTCTGCGTCCAGTCCAGTTCGGTGATCCGGTCGGCACTCACCCCAAAACCGCGAAGTTCCGCCCCCACCCCCAGCGACGTCACCCATCGAACCTCCGGCATCACCCGGGCCAGTTCCCGCACAGTCTTTTTGCCAAGATGGTCATAGTGATCATGCGAGATCAACACTGCATCCAGCCTCGGCATCTCGTCGAGCCGCATCGTCGGCGCAAAAAACCTCTTCGGCCCAAGCATATCCACCGGTGCAGCACGCTCATCCCACACCGGGTCGATCAGCACCCTCGCCCCATCAATTTCCACCAGCGTCGATGAGTGTCCGAACCACGTCACGCGCAGGCCCGTCTCCGGCCCTACCCCGTACCCTGAAACGTCGGTGCGGAACGGCCCTAACAGCTCCTTCGGCACCCGTTCCCTGCCGCCAAACAGCATCTCCGGCAGCACCTTGAGCGCCACGCTCAGCCCACCGACCTGCGTCTCCACCGGAGCCTGATACTTCCGCCCCACCCTCTTCGCCCGCTCCAGCTTCAACATGCGAATTGGATGCACGCCACCTTGCCCCCAACTCATAAACACGAACTCATAACCAAAGCCGGAGGTCATTCTGAGCAAAGCGAAGAATCTCAGTATTTGGTCTTGGCCCTACTCCTTGCTCGTAGCCTCGTCCTTATAAAAATCCGCAATCTCCGCCTCGTACTTCTTCTCGATAATCCGCCGCTTCATCTTCATGCTCGGCGTCAGTTCGCCCGTCTCGATGGCCCATTCATCCCGCACCACGGTCACCCGTTTGATCGTCTCGTGGTGCGACAATGTCCTGTTCACCCCATCGACGATCCGCTTGTACTCCGCCACCACCTTCGGGTCTTTCACCAGCGCCGCGCGATCCCCGGTTGCAACGCCCTGGCCCTTCGCCCACGACTCCAGTGCCTGGAAGTTGGGCGAAATCAGCAAGCACGCAAACTTGTGCTTATCCCCTACCAGATCTGCCTGAGCGATCAACGTGTTCGCCTTCAGCTTGCCCTCGATCGGTCCCGGCGCAATCATCTTGCCGCCGCTCGTCTTCAAAATCTCTTTCTTCCGGTCCGTAATGGCGAGGTATCCATTGCCGTCGACCGTTCCGATGTCGCCGGTCTTGAACCAGCCGTCGACGAAGGCG
>JANXWZ010000110.1 GCA_025350865.1 Rhodanobacteraceae bacterium | reverse complement strand
CGCGTCGCTGTTAGCGCAAAACGCAATCTTGGTCGGATCGGCTCCCGCTTTGGTCGCCGCATTCTTCAGGGTCTGGTCGGCAGAGTCCGGCAGCAGCGCGCCCTGCGTGTCGTACACGGCCTGCGTGTAGGTGTAGAAGGCGTCCGCACTCTGCTTGGCGATACACGCCCCGTAGGTAGCAGCCTGATAGGCGTAGGGATGAATGTCGACCAGCGGGAAGCTCTCGAAAGCAAAGTGAGCCTTGGGGAAGTCCTTCATCAGCTTGTCCATCGTCGGCTGGGCGTCTTTGCAGTGCGGGCATTGCAGGTCGGCAAACTCGACGATCATCAAATCCTTGGAGGCGCTACCGCGCGATGGCCCATTCGCCCGCGCCTGGAGAATGGCGCGACTATCGGCGAAGGGCTGTGCGCCAAAAGGGCTAACGCCGTTCGCATCGTTCGCGATCAGGTGTTTGCCGTCCGGCATCACGAAGAACGTAGCAGTGAGCACCTTGGCGTTCGGAGCTTTTTCCGACACCAGCGCCGTCACCTTGCTGACCCCCGGCGACGCGGTCTTTTGGATCGCCGCTACACGCCAGATGCGGTTTGAGTCGAAGCCGAGCATCGACCGCAGATAGCTATCTACCGTAGCCACCGACGGTGAATCCGCCGTGAAGAACTTCGGATTGACCGGAGGAAAGGGGTCCGTCTGCGTCTGCGCTCCCAACGAATACAACTTCATCGCCGGTGGAGCTGCCGGTGCAGCCGCCGGTGCTGCCTGAGCCTGTGCGAACCCAACGCTCGCCATACCCAAAACCATCGATCCGATCGAAACCCGCATCCTCTTTGTCAACGTACACATCCTTCCGCAGCCTCAAAAGACTAGCAACTACCCACTGTCAACTACCAACTGTCGTCAAACCTGAACCTTAACCGCGATCGGAAACCGTCTTCCCATCCCGAACGACTTTCGCGTCACCTTCAACACCGGCGCGGCCTGCTGGCGCTTATACTCGCTGCGCTCCACCAGCTTCAACACCTGCCGAACCAGCTCCACATCCACCTGCTGGTCCGCCGCAATCTGCTCCGCCGACCAATACCGCTCTACATACGCCTCAAGAATCGGGTCCAGCACCTCGTATGGAGGCAGTGAGTCCGTATCCCTTTGGTCCGGCCGCAACTCTGCGCTCGGAGCCTTCTCGATTGTCGCCCGCGGTATGATCTCGCGCTCGCGATTCGCATAGTGGCTCAGGGCATACACCCGCGTCTTCATCACGTCGCCGATCACAGCCAGTGCCCCAACCATGTCCCCATAAAGCGTACAGTACCCGACCGACATCTCGCTTTTGTTACCGGTCGTCAGCACCAGCGCGCCGAACTTATTTGACAGCGCCATCAGCAACACGCCGCGCATGCGCGACTGCGCATTCTCCTCGGCAAGTCCAAATGGCGTGCCCACGAAGAGTGGCTGTAGTGTCTTCATCACAGCTTCAAACGCGTCGTGAATCGCCAGCATTTCGAAGCGAATCCCGAGCCGCTCCGCCAGGTCTCCCGCGTCGTCTTTCGATCCCTCGGACGAATACTCGCTGGGCATCCCGACACCCATCACATTTTCGGCTCCCAGGGCCTCCACCGCAATCGCCGCCACCAGCGCGGAATCGATGCCCCCGCTAAGCCCGATCAACGCCTTCGAAAAACCACACTTCCGCACATAGTCCCGAGTCCCGAGCACCAGCGCATCCCACGTCGCCTTGATCTCGTCCTCCTGATCCCTGTCCCCTGACCCCTGACCCCTCGCTTCAGTGTCGAACACCACCAGGTCCTCGGCAAACGAGGCCGCCTGCTTGACTACCTCGCCGTCCGGCCCAACCGCCAGTGAACTGCCGTCGAAGATCAAGCTATCGTTACCGCCCACCTGGTTCGCCATGGCGACAAACGCCCCATGCCGCCGAGCGAGCGCGCCCAGCATCTCACGACGAACCTCGCGCTTTCCCTGCCAATAGGGGGATGCGGAAATGTTCAGGATTACCCTTGGCTTGCCTCGCTCTGCCGCCGGCCAATCCTCCATCAATCGCTCGACCGGGTCCACCCGATACCATCGCCGCGGCCAGAAATCCTTGTCGTTCCAGGCATCCTCGCAGATCGTAATCGCGATCAGTTCGTCCCCATCTGCGGTCGCCACACGCGACAACTTCTGCCCTGCCGCCGGCTCGAAGTAGCGCTGCTCGTCGAACACGTCGTAGAACGGCAGCAGCATCTTCTGCTGGACCGCCTTCATCGCGCCGCGCTCCATCAGCACCGCCACATTGCGAACCTTCTTGCCCTCGGCAATGCCGTCCATGGACAGCACACCGCCGCAAAGAATGGATGGTCGCCCCGGCCCGCCAGTCCACTCGCAGACAGTCTGCAGAGCCTCACCAGCCTGTGCGATGAACGCCTTCTTCTCCAGCAAATCGGCCGGCCAATACCCGCAAACCGCCAGCTCAGGGAACATCACCAGCTCCGCACCAAGCCCCTGGGCTCGCTCGGCAAACTCGATGATCTTCCGCGTATTCCCTACAAAGTCCCCTACCGTGGGGTTGATCTGGGCGAGAGCTATCTTCACCCAATCAGTTTACAGGCATCGCGGCAACGCCCGAAGGGCTGTCGTGGATCACTTCAAGCGCGGATCAAAGCGGAACGGAACCGATCGAGAAAACCCAACCTGACTGAACCCGGAATGCAGCGGATTGATCACGAAATTCCGCTCCAAAGGCACAACGCTTGAAGGGACCGACAGCACGATGTGTTTACCATCCCGAATCCATCGGTCACCGATCTCCTGTGTCGCCGTTGGCGACTGCTCAGCATCCCATCCCGCAGGAAGCGTACCTTCCTCCAATACCAGCACACCCAACTCATCCGGAATATAGATCTCCGTCAACACGAAGTCGCGAGGGATTGCGTCGTAGTGTACAAGAATTTCAAGCGCGGCCAGAGAACGTGAGGCCGAAGCATAAATAGCAGGTGTCCCAACGCTATTCCACCGACCGCCGTACAGCGCCGCACCCGCCCCGCTATTTGCTTGAAATCTTGAGGAAGAAAGTCGGTAGACGTTAATCACAACACGCCGTGTTCAAGCCGCCCCAGCACCACGCGAACCGCCTCATACCCACTTGCATCATGTAACAGGGAGATCGGCGTCGCATACCCGAGAGCCCGAACCGGCGTCCCCATCCAACGCATGGCATCGGCCTCGCTGCCAATCACCTCGACCGCCCTGCGAAGGACTTCCACTTGAGCCTCTTCCGAGAGAGTTTCCTCAGCATGGCTCGAAGGTCTCGATTCAATTGCCTCGACGTTCATATCGAATGCCCTCATGAACCAGTATAGAAGAAAGCCGATACTAGCGATTCGTCAACCTACTTCAGCTCCCGCACCCAGATATTCCGGAAGCTGATCGGCTCACTAGCATCCCCGTGCGCCTGCAACTTGATCGGCGCAGGGCCGTGCGCCTTGTACATCGGCTTCCCGATGTAGAACGTCTCGCCCTTCAGCTCGAAGTGATTCTGCACCAGCACCCCGTTGAACATCACCGTGACATAGGCCGGCGTGCTCACCGAGCCATCCGCGTTGAACGTCGGCGCGGTCCAGACGATATCGTAGGACTGCCACTCGCCCGGCTTGCGATTCGGGTTCGCGAGCGGAATTCCCTGCTTGTAGATCGCCCCAGCCTGCCCGTTCACATAGGTCTTGTTCTCGTACGAATCCAGCACCTGCAGCTCGTATCCCGTGTCGCCCGACCCGGTAGAGGCCAGAAACACACCGCTGTTGCCGCGAGCCTGTCCGCTGCCCGTAATGTTCGTCGGGATCTTCCACTCCACGTGCAACTGGTAGTTTTTGAACGTGCGCTTGGTTTCGATGCTGCCCGCACCCTTGGTTTTGTTTACGGTCATTGCACCGTCGGCAACCGTCCACTTGGCAGGAGACTTGTCCGCAACCGATACCCACTCGTCCAGGCCCTTGCCATCAAAGAGAATGATCGCGTCGGAAGGTGCGGCGCCAACCGTAGCAGCCGGCGTCACAACCGGAGGAACCGGCTCGTACACTTCAGTGTCTTCCGGCTTCATTTTCGCGGCGGTCGTCTGTTGTGCCAGCAGGGGTGCTGCGATCAGGGTTGCGAGGAGTGCGGTCAGAATTCTCTTGGTAGCCATAGGCTAACCAGCATATCGCAACCGCTACGATCCCGTCCCGGAGAACACCACGCCGATCGTCCGAGCCAGAATCTTCAGGTCCAGCCAGAAGCTCCAATTCTCCACATACGCCGTATCGAGCGAGATGTAGCTATCGAACGATGGGTCCTGCCGCGCCTCAACCTGCCACAGCCCCGTAATCCCCGGCAGCACATCGAGACGGCGCAGGTGGGCCAGGTCGTACTGCTCCACCTCGCTGGCGATTGGTGGCCGTGGTCCAACCAGGCTCATATCGCCGCGCAGGACGTTATAAAACTGAGGCAGCTCGTCCAGAGAATATTTGCGCAACACACGACCCACACGGGTGATGCGCGGGTCGTTGACGATCTTGAACAGCACACCCTTGCGCTCGTTCATATGCTCGAGTTTCGCCTTCAGCAGGTCGGCATTCGAGACCATCGTGCGGAATTTATAGCAGTTGAACGTTCGCCCTTTGCGCCCGATACGAGCTGCCTTGTAGAAGATCGGCCCGTTGTCCCCGCTCTTGACCGCGTCCCACTTCACCGCAGCCGCAATCGCGGCCAGAATCGGCGAAGCCAGCGTCAGCGCCGTCACCGAGATCGCGACGTCCAGCACCCGCTTCATCAGGTAAGCGCCAATCGGAAAATCGCGCCGGTGCAGCGGGATAGTCGGAAACTGCCCGATGTACTCGACCGGCGCATTCCAGGCCAGGCCGTCGTAAAGATCGGGCACAACACGCACGTCGATCCCAATAGCGCGGGCCTCTTCCACCAGTGAAATCACCAGCTTCTTTTCGGCGGGCACGGAAAAGAAAATCTCGTCGACAAACAACGATCGCGCCAACTGCAAGGTGTTGCGCACATCGCCGATCACATCCGCATCTCCGGACTCGGCCTCGCGTTCGGTCAGCGCGACAAATCCCTTGAACCGGAAGCCCAAATGACGTAACGACTCCAGATGGTTGCGGAGCGCATGAGCCACCCGCCCAGCGCCCACGATCAGCACATTGCGTGTCTCCAACCCCTGCAGATAGCGGCTGTACTCCATCTTGCGCCAGATCGCCCGCCGAACGCAGAGCAGAAACGCCGTGATGACCACCAGCCACACCACCACCGCTCGCGACACCGCAATGCCTCGCGACAGATACAGCGCGCCGCAGAGCAGAAGCCCCGCTGTCAGGGTCGCCTGCACGGTCATACGGAGTTCGTGCAGGCCGCTTCGGTTGTGGATCGGGCCGTACAGCCCGGACGAACGCGTGATCAGGATCAGCGCGACGGAAAACCACATCCAGTACAAGAGCCAGATCTTGGGCGCATTCGCCAGAATCTGCGGCAGCATCGAGAACACCTGGTGATTTGGCGACTGGATCCGCAGACGGATCGCCATCACGGCCGCCACCGCAGCTGTCAACGCATCCAGAAAGGCCCACACCAGGCTGGTTACGCTAGGCCGCTGGAACACGCCGCGTCGGGCCGAGTTCGCCCGTCCGCTGCCGTGTCTTCGGCCCGAAACGACCACCTGTTGCAAGTAATCTGGTGTCGCCATCTACCAGCGTCCCTCTGAAACTGCGGCCGACTCGCGACCGAAGCCAATTGTGTTTACGAGACAGTTCGTCTGCTGATCTCCGATAACTGCTCCCGTCTGCCCCACATCGCGCTCGCTTGCGCTACAAAGCACTTCTCAATCGATACGCCCCGAAAGAGAACTCTGGATGAATCCCTCGGGGTCAGGCAATCGGGTCTCCACCAGCATACGCGGCTGATTGGTTCGCACACAATCCAATTTCAACAACTTACACCGAGTGTACGAACGCTATCTTAACACCATTGCTCATGCGGGCAGCACCAACTCGTCCAGGGTCAGGAACTCCCGCAAAATCTCATCGTCACTTTTCTCCATCTCCGCCATCGTCCCAAAGAACCTGGCCTCGCCCTGATGGAGAAATACGATACGATCCGCCAACTTCTTCGCAAACCGCATGTCGTGCGTCACCACAATGCTGGTGAGATGCAACTGCGCCTTCAGCCGCTGGATCAAATTCCCCAGCAAATGCGCCATCAGCGGGTCAACCATCGTCGTTGGCTCGTCGTACAGCACCGCCTCCGGCTGCGATGCCAGAGCCCGCGCGATCGCCACCGACCGCTTCATTCCGGTCGAAAGATCGCTCGGCAACAGGTCCGCCATCCCTGCGACACCCACCATCTCCAGCAGACCGCGCACCACCTGCAGAATCTGATCCTCCACCATATCGCCCCGCTCACGCAGCGGAAATGCCACATTCTCTCCGACGGAGATCGAATCGAACAGCGCCCCGTTCTGGAAGACCATCGTCACCTTACGCCGGACTTCCTGGAGCTGTTTCTCCTTCATGGTGGTAATGTCTTCGCCCGCGACCATCACCTTGCCGGAGTCGGGCCTCAGAAATCCCATCAACATCTGCAGCGAGACCGATTTCCCCACGCCGCTACGGCCCAGGATGCAAAGCGTCTCCCCGGGACAGACATAGAAACTGACATTCTTCAGCACGACCACAGACCCAAATGCCTTGGATACATTCTCGAACGAGATATAAGGCACGGTCTTGTGCTGCGACGTTTCCGGCAGGTCCTCACGAGCAGCCTCATTTTGCGCCGCTGCCTGCTCCATAAAGTCGCTGACCGCAGGCGCGGCCTCAGCCGATACCTCATCCATCAACGGCGTATCGGGGGTCGTCGCTGTCGGCTCCGCATCACTGTCGGGATTGCGATGTTCGTAGTGCGGCGCGTCTTTGCTGTCATGAACGCTCATATATCTAGCCTATCCCACCGGGTGCCCCATCCTCGACGACGGTCTCATCGTCGGCAGGGTGGGGTGTCGTTTGCGGCCAACAAACGCGATAGTCTTCGCAATTCTCGCGGACGTCACCTATCCGACGCCTCCGCAAACTCCTCTGGCGTATTCAAATTCCGAAACCAGCCCAACGTGTTAAAGCTGATCAACCGCAATCCACCCGTCGCGATCGCGGCGTCCTTGACTTTGTATCGTCCCGCCAATAATTGTTGTCGGAGCACCAACAACGCGGCCCTCGAATAGATTCCACAGAGCGGCTGAATCCGCCCCTCGGCTTCGGCCAAAATCACGCTTCCACCTTCTGCAGCTGAACCGATCAATGCTCGCAGCACATGGGCTGGAACAAATGGCATATCGACCGCCAGAAAAAGATTCCACTCCAAACGACTCTGCTCCAATGCCGAAACGATTCCCCCCAATGGGCCACACATTGGGTACATGTCCGGGATCATCCGCGCAATTTCTGCGAGCTCGTCGACCCCACCCGCTATCGCAACTTCAGCGCATTCGCGTTGAAGCTTTTCGACGCCGCGAACAGCTAGAGATTTGCCATCTAAATCTAGCAGAGCCTTATTCGCACCCATCCGCGAGCTCAGACCGCCAGCCAAAAGGAATCCAGCGGCGTCAGGCCGCAGGATTCCAGTGCGATCAAGAATTCTCGACTCTCCCGTCACTACGCGCCCACCAGCTCCAGCCAGCGCACAATCGACTCAATCCCCCGATGAAAATTGCTCAGATTGAACTTCTCGTTCGGCGCATGCAGATTGTCGTCCGGCAGCCCGAACCCCATCAGCACCGTCGGAATCCCAAGCTCGCGCACAAAGTCTCCCACAATCGGGATTGACCCGCCGCCGCGCACAAACACCGTGTCCTTGCCGAACACCGTCTTCATCGCCTCCGTCGCCGCCGTCACGAAGTGATTGTCGGTCGAGATCACAATCGGGTCGCCCGAGTGAATCATCCGAACCTCCACCGTGCAGCCCTTCGGCACGATCGTCGCCACATAATCTCGCAGCAGCGCAAACGTCTCTGCGGGAGTCATATCCGGCACTAGCCGCATGCTCACCTTAGCCACCGCCTTCGCAGGAATCACCGTCTTTGCACCCGCGCCGATGAAGCCTCCCGGCATCCCATGCACTTCAAGTGTCGGCCTGGCCCACAACCGGTGCAGAACGCCATATCCCGGCTCGCCCGTCAGCGCAGATGTCCCAACTTCCTTCTCGCGATACTCTTCTTCGTCGAACGGCAGCTTCTTCCAGGCCTCAAGCTCAGCCTCCGTCGGCTGCTGCACCTTGTCGTAGACATGCGGCAACAGAATCCGCCCATTCTCATCCTTCAGCTTCGCAATAATCTGCGCCAGTCCAATGAAGGAGTTCGGCGCCGCGCCCCCGAAGATCCCCGAGTGCAGGTCCCCGCGCGCGCTGTTCACCTCGATCTCCGTATAGATCATGCCGCGCAGGCCCACGCACAGCGTCGGCAGCTCCGGCGCAAACATCTCCGTGTCCGACACCAGCGCCACGTCTGCCTTCAACTGGTCGCCATGCTCCCGCACAAACGCGGCAATGCCCTCGCCGCCAACCTCTTCCTCGCCTTCGACGATCACGCGCACATTCACCGGCAGCTTGCCGCCGTGCGCCGTCATCAACGACTCCAGCGCCTTCACGTGCATCCACATCTGGCCCTTGTCATCTACCGCCCCGCGAGCGTAGATGTTGCCGTCCCGAATCTCCGGCTCAAACGCGGGCGACTTCCAAAGCTCCAGCGGCTCTGCCGGCTGCACATCGTAGTGCCCATAGCACAGCACCGTCGGCTTCCCCGGCACATGCAGCCAATCGGCATAGACCAGTGGGTGCCCATTGTGCGTCGGCGTAGTGGTCTCGATCAGGTGGACATTTTCCATCCCGATCCGCGCCAGTTCATCGGCCACAAACTGCGCCGCCTTGCGCACATCGCCAACGCGCTCCGGATCGGTCGACACCGAAGGAATGCGCAACAGCGCCGTCAGCTCCTCGACAAACCGTTCACCATTACCCGCCGCAAACTCAACCGCCGATTCAACCGCCATATTCCTACCTCATCCTTCGTCCGGAAATCGTCATTCTGGCAAAGCCAGAATCTTCGTAGTTGCCTTAGCCTTCTGTAGGCTACTACCTGCCCTTAGGTTGCCCGCCCTTGTTCCACTCAGGCTTGAAATCGCTCGACGCCAGCCATCGCATCGGCTCGACCATAGACTGAATCGCCGCCGTCATAAAGGCCAGGTCGAGATGCTCCAAATCGTCATTCGCCTGGTGATACGTTGGAGGCGTTCCCCAACCTGCCGCCGTATGCGCCACCACACCCTTAAGCGCGAGCATGTAGTTATCGGACCGCTGAAAGAAGTGCTGTTCCGGATAAGGGTCCGGCCCCAACTGCGCGCCATGCTCCTTCAACGTCGGCCCCAGGTTCGACCGCTCCCACCCGGTAAAGAGCAGCACGCCCTTCGGCATCTTCGGGTCCTGGTTGCCGATCATCTCAAACTCAAGATTCGCCACGATGCTCGCCAACGGCACCGGCGGATGCGCCCCGAAGTAAGTCGACCCCAGCCCGCCAACTTCCTCGCTGCCATAGCAGACGAACAAGACACTCCGCTTCAGCTTCGGTCCGCTCGCCAGCGCATGGGCAAGCTCCAGCACTGCCGTCGTTCCCGCCGCATCATCATTCGCGCCATTGAAGATCTGATCGCCCGCCTGTTCCTTCGTCCCCAGATGATCCAGATGCGCCGTCAGCAGAATCGTCCCGCTCGCCGGGTCCGAGCCCTCCAGATACCCCACCGCATTGAACGTCTTGCGGCTCGTCTTCGTCGGCGCGTCTACGATCGTCAGCCGCTGGCGCCCGTTCGTGTTCATCGCCACATCAATTTCTGCCGACTGCAGGTAGCCCGTCATTCCGGGCGCCATCTTCAGCCCATAGCCCATGAACTCGGAAGCCACGTAGTTCGCCGCAATCTCTTCCAGCCGCGTCGCACTGCCTCGCCCGCCCATCGCATCGCTGGCTAGAAACTCCTCATGCGCCCGCACCCACTCCGGCTTCACCGTCCAGGTCGCATCGTCCTGCGCGCTGGCAACACCCACAGCCAGCAACGCCAGCGCTACAAATCCATACCACTTCATCCGCATCGTCATCCAACCATCCTAATGAAAATCAAGTGCCGAACGCGGATAAGACGGATAAAAATGGAATAACGGAAGGCCACGAAAACTCGATATCGCCTATCCGTTCTTATCCCTCTTTATTCGTCTTATCCGCGTTCGGCACTTGCTACTTCTTCTCCGCCTTCACCACCGGCGTCAAAGCCTCCGCCAGCGGCTCTCCCCAGATGTAATGCAGGAACCAGTTCTCGTTCTCCTCCATCACCGCCCGTTGCTGCTTCGGCTTGTTCACCGGATGCCCGAACCCGTCGTACATCACCATCTTCACTGGCACGCCGTGGTCCTCCAGTGCCTGCCTCAGCTCATAGCTGTTCGCCACCGGGACCCGCTTATCCGCGCTTCCCTGCTGGATCAGCGTCGGCGTCTTTGCGTTCTTGATATACGTGATCGGTGAAGTCTTCGCGTAGATCGCCGGATCGTCCCACGGCGTCGCCTGCAGATACTGCCGCGTAAACGGAGTAATATCCGTGTTCGCATAGTAGGTCATCCAGTCCGAAATCCCCGCGCCGACACTCACCGCCTTGAACCTGTCGCTCGAAGTCGTGATGAACGCCGAGATGTACCCACCCTCGCTCCACCCCATCGACCCCACGCGATCCTTATCCACGAACCCCTTCGCAATCAGCGCATCCACTCCCGAGATCACATCCGCATAGTCCCCCACACCCAGGTTCCGCACATTCAGGGACCGAAACTTCTCCCCGAATCCGGCTGACCCGCGATAGTTTGGCCGCAACACCAACGCACCCTTGGCAACAAACCGCTCGATCGGGTAATACCGGTCTGCGTCGATCGAAGGCAGATCGTTTCCGGTCGGGCCGCCGTGAATTTCCACCAGCAGCGGATACTTCTTCGCCGGATCAAAGTCCGTCGGCTTGATCAGGATCCCTTCCACCGTCGTACCGTCCCCAGACTTCCACTCCACCACCTCGCGCCGCGCCGTGTCGAATCCCTTTAGCTGCTCCCCAACATGGGTCAACTGCTTCGGCGAACCGCCGTCGATCCCTGCCGCGTAAATCTCTTCAAACTGATTTGCACCCGCACCCCGATACGCCATCCGCTTGAAATCTTTCGCAAACGAGAACGAAGTCGAAATATCGTGGCCAGCCATCGGCACTGGCTTGAAGCTTGCCGTTCCCGCGTCAAGCCGATACAGCGTGGCCTTATCCCGCTGCAGCGCCGAGAAATAGATCCCCTCCCCCGACCACCGCAGGAGCCGTGCATCTTCGTCGAAACTCGCCGTCAACACCTTCGGCTTGCCGCCATCGGACGACACTACGGCTATCTTGCGGTTGGTGTAGAAGAAGTTCTTGCTGCCATCACTGGTCACGAATGCAATCTGCGATCCGTCCGGTGACCATTTCGGATCGCTGTCCGGGGCGGGCGTATCCACAATCTTATTCACAGTGGAATCAGCCACCACCACCGTATAGATATCTGAGGTGAACCCCGAGATCAAATCCGGATCGCGCGTCGCAGAAAACGCAATCCGGCTCCCATCCGGAGACCACGAGAACGACCCGACGTTCATCGTCTCGCCCGGAGTCAATAGCTTTGGCTCCTCCACTGCCGGAGTGATCCCAGCCGCATTCGCTGTCGGCACCTCGAGTGTCCATAAGAGAACCATCGCATAATCCGCATGGAAGACGTGGTAATCGCCGAACGTCTCTTTGCGGTCCTTCATCGCCTTAGTCTCCGGAGCCTCCGCAGCCAACGCAAAACGCTTCCCGTCCGGCGACCACTCAAATGCCCCCACACCGTTTTCCATCTTGGTCAGCTGCTGCGCCTCGCCGCCATTGGCAGGCATCACGTAAAGCTGCCGCTTGCCCGCCGGAGACTTATCCAGCGGTGCCAGGCGATCGCTCAAGAACGCAATCCACTTCCCGTCCGGCGACCACGCCGCAGCGCTCGACGACTTCACCGCGGTCGTCAGCAGATGGCTCTCACCTGTCTCCACATCAGCAAGCCAAAGATCGGTCTCAAACGCGTTCGACTCCCAGTTCGTCCGCGACTCTTCGTACACCACATGCTTGCCGTCGGGCGAAATCTGCGGCGTACCCACGCTGCGCATCTCCAGCGACTGGTCAATCGTAGGAGCCTTCTGTCCCACCGCAACACCAAGACAAACCACCGTCACCAAAGCCGCAAGACGCATAAACCCTCTCCTTCATCAACCGGGATGCCCGAAGTATACCCAACTGGGTGCCCCATCTCGACGACGGTTTCATCGTCGGCAGGGTGGGGTAATAAAGCTGTGGGACTCGTAGCGTTCCAACCTGCGGTATCCGTCAGGGGCATCGTTTGCGGAAGCAAACGACCGTCTTCTTCCAAATCCGCCGGGACAATGCGCGACAATACTTCATGACTTTCTCCGCCCAAACCTGGGACACCACCCAATACGCCGCCCACGGCCGTTACGTTGCCGCCTACGGAGCCGCCGCCGTCGACCTGCTCGCCCCGCAACCCGGCGAGCGCATCCTCGACGCAGGCTGCGGTGACGGCGTCCTCACCGCGCAACTCGCCGCTACCGGAGCCATCCTGCGCGGCGTCGATGTCTCGCCCGCCATGCTCGCCGGAGCCCGCGCCCGCGGTATTGAAGCCGACGAAGCGAGCCTGACCGCCCTCCCTTATGACTCTGAATTCGACGCCGTCTTCTCGAATGCCGCCCTCCACTGGATTCCGGCCGATGCCCAACCCGCAGCCCTCGCCTGCATCTACCGGGCCCTGCGCCCCGGCGGCCGCTTCGTCGCCGAGATGGGCGGCTTCGCCAACATCGCCGCCATCCGCGCCGCGCTCTCGGTCGTGCTCGCCCCCCACGGCCTCGACGCCGAAGCCCTCGCCGCCAGCTTCTACCCCACCGCCGACCACTACCGCACCCTGCTCGAAGCGGCCGGCTTCACCGTCAACCAGATCGAAATCATCCCCCGCCCCACTCCACTCCCCGATGGCCCCGACGGCATGACCAAATGGCTAGAAACCTTCCGCAATGGCGTCCTCGACCTCATCCCCAACCCAGCCGCCCGAAAGCAAGCCGTAGCCGACACGGTCGCCCTCCTAAAGCCCATCCTGCAAGACACCCAAACCCAGAACTGGACCGCCGACTACATCCGTCTGCGCTTCCACGCCACTCGAACCTGAACGAAAACGAATCTGCTACCCTGACGCTCATGACGGTCCGCCTCGAACTGGAACCCACTCTCGAAGCCGAACTGGCTGCCGAAGCGCAGTCTCGTGGCCTGGCCTTGGATCGTTATGTCAAAGAAATCGTGCTGACACGTCCCCATACCCAGAAAGCCGTGCGCAAGCACCCTCACACTGTCAGCGAGGCGATCGAGCGAATCCTGCAGTTGCGCAACGACACAGACGGCGCAGGACTCGATACGAGGAGTCTAATAACGGAACGTCCCCGCTTATAGTGGATAAATTCATTTGCCGATGCCTTACCCGCGCACGCGGTTTAGCGGCAAGGTAAGTGCACGACCCACGCGAGATTGAATGCAGCAAAGGGATCCTAGGATATTTCTCTGGCACCGACCATAAAGTTTGGAAGATTTCGGGCCAGTATCAACTCGAGGCAAAGAACATTACCATGGAGGAACTCTGCCTGAGGCTGCTGTCTACAGAGGCTCAGAACACTACAGTCGATCAAACAGGCGCCCTCGTAAGCTACGACTTTACGCTTGCTTGGCATCGTGATGGACAGACCGATATCGCCGACTCTCCAGATATATTCACGGCGGTCAAAGAGCAACTAGGGCTTCAGCTCGTGTCTCGACAGATTCCCGAGTCTACGCTGATCGTTGAATCAATCAACCGCCCCACGGCGCATTGAGTTCGCGGGTACTGCTCCATCTCTAGCCGTCTTGCCCCGGTTGTCTCCAGAAACAATTTCCTGTCCAAACCGCGCCTCTGCTACCCTCTCCCCATGCGCCTGACCATCCTCCTCACCGCAACCCTCCTCACCTTCGCCTCCGTGAGCGCCCAGATCCCCACCACCGAGATAGCCGCGCCCCCGCAATCCAGCGCCCCCAAAGACGCGCCGTTGAACCCGAATCTCCCCACCATCTTCATCGTCGGCGACTCCACCGCGAGCAACGGAGCCGACCTCGGCTGGGGCGACCACTTCGCCCCGCTCTTCGACACCTCCAAAGTCAATATCGCCAACCGAGCCCGCGCCGGCCGCAGTTCCCGTAGCTACTACAACGAAGGTCTCTGGGCCGCCACCCTCGCCGAGATCAAGTCCGGCGACTTCGTCCTCCTCCAGATGGGCCACAATGACGGCGGCGCCAGCCCCGAGAGCGTCTTGAAAGACGCCAAGGGCCGCAACTCCATCAAGGGCCTGGGCGAGGAGACCGCCGAACTCCCGATCGCCAAGCCCTTCACCACCGGGCCGATAGCCGGGCAGACCACCGAGACCATCCACACGTACGGCTGGTACAACCGCAAATACATCGCCGACCTCCGCGCCAAGGGAGCCACGCCCATCCTCCTGCCCCCCACCATCCGCAACATCTGGAAAGACGGAAAGATCGAGCGCGACATGGGCTTCCGCGACTTCGACTTCCAGCTCAGCGAGCAGCAGCACATGCCTATCGCCGACATGGCCACGCTCGAAGCCGACTACCTCGAAACCCTAGGCCCAGAGAAGACCGCACTCCTGTTCCCTATTGACCACACCCACACCAGCGCCATCGGAGCCGACATGAACGCACACATGATAGCTTCAGCACTGAAAGCGGCTGGTCTTCCCGTTGCAAAATACCTCAAACCGTAGCGGTATCTTGATTGGCATCGAGTCAAAACAACGAAAACCTGCATCCTATAGGCTGGACACGCTTGAACCGTGCAAATCCAACCTTTATGATGACAAAATTTCACTTCAGCCTCGTCTCGTCCGCCATCTTTTCGCTTGGTCTTCTGGCCACATCCAGTCTTGACGCTCAGGACGTCGCCTTGCGCGACACCAACGCAACGTCAAGCTCGTCTCTTCCCGATTCGCCGGGAGCCATTTCCGCGGACAGCACAGCGTTTGGTCAGGCTCCGGCCTCTTCATCGACTCGGCCCTTTCGTTTTCGCGGCATCATTTCCACCCGCGGTCTGGTGCAGGAAGGGTCCACCCAGCCCCCGCAGACCGTCCACGACAAGTTCATCATCGCGACCGAGGACAACTTCAATCTCTACGGAGTGGGAGCGGTCGGAGTGGTCGCCGGATACCATTACGGGCTGGAAAGCACACCCGAGTTTGGCAAGGGAGGCAAGGGATACGCCCGCTACTACTGGCATGGCTACGCGGATCGCGTGATCGAAATTTACTCCGTGGAACTCATAGCTCCAATCATCTTCCACCAGGACACCCGCTTCTATTACCTCGGCGAGGGCGCGCTCAAACATCGCATCGGCCACGCCATCCGCCGCACCTTCGTCACCCGCTCCAACTCCGGCCACGACCAGTTCAATTACAGCGAGTTCGTCGGATCGGCACTCGCCTCGGGAGTCTCCACGCTCTACTATCCGCGCGCATACCGCACCGCATCGAATGCCGCCCAGAACTGGGGTATCAATCTTGGCGTCGATGCCTTCGGGTTCATCATTCAGGAAATCTACCCGTCGGTCATCCGGGCCGTCTTCCATCGCAACACCGACCCTGCCCCATAACGCCGTCCCACGGGGCCGTGCCCCATTCATCGCGCTCTTGCGATGAGTGGGTTGGAGCCGCCTAACTCCTGCCCTGTACAATCGTCTGTGTAGTAGCAACTTCGCCGATGAAGCTCCGCACCAGCCAATTCGTCTGCCTCGCCCTGCTGCTCGCCACCCTGAGCTACGCCGGCTCGCCCGCGCTCGCCCAGACGCAGTTTCAAGCGCAGCTGACGATGCAGGTCAACTACCTGCGCGTCCTCGGCGACTACAGCCGCATCTGGTCCGCTGCCAATCGCCAGAAGCAGCAGGCGGACTGTCGGAGCGTCACCCGAACGCCCGCACCGCGGCCCACGCGCAGCTTCGCTCTCGCACCCAGCTTTATTGCCGCCATAGAAACGCCGTGGACCATGCGTCCTCCCTCCGCGCAATACGCTTCCCTGCAAGCATTCACTGCATTCAGCCGGCTCTTCGCGTAGCCCTGTGCAGCACGCGGTCTAAAGCGCCGCGACCTGACCAACGTTGGTCAAAACACTCATCCCTAGTGCATTTCGCGTAAACTAGACTCCGCCAGAACCTGCGTCCGCGCGAACGCCAGTCAGGATATTTCCTCGTGATCAACTCGCTCATCGCCAAAGTTTTCGGCACCGCCAACGAGCGCGCCATCAAGCGCCTGCTCCCCCTAGTCACCGCGGTCAATTCCCTCGAATCCTCCGTCCAGTCGCTCACCGACGAGCAACTCCGCGACAAGACCGGCGACTTCCGCGCTCGCATCACCGAAGCCATCAAAGACCTCGACCCCAAGGCCCAGGCCGACGAGATTGTCGCCGCTGAAAAGGCCGCTCTCGACGCCCTCCTGCCCGAAGCCTTCGCCGTCGTCCGCGAGGCTGGCAAACGAGTCGTCGGTATGCGCCACTTCGACGTCCAGCTCATCGGCGGAGCCATTCTCCACCAGGGCAAGATCGCCGAAATGAAAACCGGCGAAGGTAAAACCCTCGTCGCGACCCTGCCCACCTACCTCAACGCCCTCGCCGGCCACGGCGTCCACGTCGTCACCGTCAACGACTATCTCGCCAAGCGCGACGCCGAATGGATGGGCAAAATCTACGGCTTCCTCGGACTTTCGGTAGGGGTGATTGTGCATGACTTGTCGGACGAGCAACGCCGCGAAGCCTACGCCTCCGACATCACCTACGGCACCAACAACGAGTTCGGCTTCGATTACCTCCGCGACAACATGAAGTTCGAGCTCGCCGACATGGTCCAGCGCGGCCACTACTTCTGCGTCGTCGATGAAGTCGACTCCATCCTCATCGACGAGGCCCGCACCCCGCTCATCATCTCCGGCCCCACCGACCAGACGACCGACAAATATCTCCGCGTCAACACCATCATCCCCCAGCTGGAACTCGGCGAACTCATCGAAACCGTCGAATCCAAGACCTGGTCCGGCGACTTCGTCATCGACGAAAAAGCCCGCGCCATCACCGTCACCGACGAGGGCTGGGAGAAGATCGAAGGCCTGCTTGGCATCGGCAACATTGCGGACCCCGAAAACTGGGACCTCAAGCACCACGTTGAGGTCGCAATCAAGGCTCACAACCTGTACAAGCTCGACGTCGAATACGTCGTCAAGAACGGCGAAGTCATCATCGTCGACGAGTTCACCGGGCGCCTGATGCCGGGACGTCGCTGGTCCGATGGCCTCCACCAGGCCGTCGAAGCCAAGGAAGGCGTCACCGTCCGCAAGGAAGACCAGACCCTCGCCACCATCACCTTCCAGAACTACTTCCGCCTTTACAAGAAGCTCTCCGGCATGACGGGTACCGCCGAGACCGAAGCCACCGAGTTCGACAAGATCTACAAGCTCGACATCGTCGTCACGCCAACCAATCGCAAGATGCAGCGCATTGAGAATCAGGACGTCGTCTTCCGCACCACGCAGGAAAAATACTTCGCCGTCGCCGACGAGATCGCCCGGCTGCACGCTGAAAAACAGCCCGCGCTGGTCGGCACCACGTCCATTGAGAAGTCCGAACTGCTCTCCGAAATCCTGAAGAAAAAGGGCGTCCGCCACGTCGTGCTCAACGCCAAGTTCCACGAGAAGGAAGCCGAGATCGTAGCCCAGGCCGGACGCCTCGGCATGGTCACGATCGCCACCAACATGGCCGGCCGCGGTACCGACATCCTGCTGGGCGGAAACCCCGAATTCATGGCCCGTCAGGACCTCGTCCGCAAGCAGCAGGCCCGCGCCATCTCCGCATCTGAGGGCGCAATCCAGCCCGTCGCCGGCCCTGGCATGGTCCGCTTCTACTACTCCAGCCAGGAGTTCGAGACCACCCAGGAAAACTGGGACGCCGCCATGGCGTCTCACGAAGCCGCCGCTAAAGCCGAACACGACGCGGTAGTTGCCGCTGGAGGCCTCCACATCATCGGAACCGAACGCCACGAGTCACGCCGCGTCGACAATCAGCTTCGTGGCCGCGCCGGACGCCAGGGCGACCCAGGAGCCTCGCGCTTTTACCTCTCGCTTGAAGACGATCTCATGCGCATCTTCGCCCGCGAGTGGGTTTCCGGCCTGCTCCAGTCGCTCGGGATGGAAGAGGGCGTGCCGATCGAATCGCGCATGATATCCAAGCGCATCGAAGCCGCCCAGAAGGCCGTCGAAACCCAGAACTTCGAGTCCCGCAAGCACGTCCTCGAGTACGACGACGTCATGAACAAGCAGCGCGAAGCTGTCTACGGCCTCCGCCGCCAGCTGATGGAAGGCGTCGATCAGAAGCAGCTCATCACTGAGGACTACACCTCGACCATCCTCTCCAACATCCTCGACGAGTTCGCCTCTGAGAAGACCCCGCCAGCCGAGTGGAAGACCGAGAAAATCTTCGAAGGCCTGTACGACATCTTCGGCGCAAAATTCGTAGCGGCTCCCGAACCCGGCGCTGCTGCAATTGCCGCAGACGAACTGCCCCTCGACCTCGACACCCTCTCCCGCCACGAGCTGGGCGAAAAAATCTTCACCACGCTCCAGGCTCGTTACGACGTAAAGGAAGCGATCCTCGGCGGCCAGGCCATGCGCTACCACGAGCGGATAGTCATGCTTTCGGTCCTCGACGGCCTCTGGAAAGACCATCTCCTCGCCATGGACCACCTCAAGGAAGGCATCGGTCTCCGCTCCTACGCCCAGCAGGATCCGCTCGTCGCCTACAAGCGCGAGTCGTTCGACATGTTCGAGCAGATGATGCTTCGCTTCCAGGAAGACACTGCCCGCCACCTCTTCCGCATGCAGATCATCGGGCCCGACGGCCAGCCCATCGAATCGCAGGAGCAACTCACCGCCGCACAGGCCGCACAAGCCGCAGCGCAGGCCGCGCAACAGGCCCAGCAGCAAGCCCAGCAGGCATTCATCCAGCAGCAGATGGCGATTCACCAGCAGCAGCAGCTCACCCCGCCGCCGATGGAGCTCTCGGCCCCGGAGCCCGCCGCCCCCGCTATTCCCGCCCGTGCCCCGTCGACGACCATCGACAAGCTCGAGCGCGAGTTCCAGCAGAAGAAGGCTCGTGAGCTCGAGCTATCACGCCAGGCCGGTGCTGCCCGCGCATCCCCGGCAGCCCAGCGCAAGACCGGCGAAAAGGTCGGTCGCAATGACAAGTGCCCCTGCGGCTCCGGGAAAAAATACAAGCAGTGCCACGGCGCCAACGCCTGAATTTGGGTCATGAGAGCAATTGCTGTTGGCCGTTATCATCAATCCAACCACCACCCGATTCCCGTTCATCGCTCCTCTGCGATGAGTGGGAATCGCCACCTAAAGCCAAACTAACAGATGCAAATTCTGATCAGCCTCAGATGTGTGCCCCATGTCTCGCTTCTGAGACGTGGGATTGCGATCTCTCCCTGCGGCACAAGCTTGCTCGAAACCATCACACCGGGCATTATGTATGTTTTAATTGTTTTCACCTCAGGCCACTTCTGGCCACACCTAAATCTTGCGATCTTTTGAGAGATCGCTGGAAACGATGGGTTTGCTTTGTTGTGCGGGTCTTCTTAGTAGCTGACCAGTTTGACTCCACGAACTCATACCGCACCCCCAT
>JANXWZ010000102.1 GCA_025350865.1 Rhodanobacteraceae bacterium | reverse complement strand
CTTGAACCTCGGCTTCGGTTTCGCTGGCGTCTTGAGCTTCGCATGCTCGGGTAAATTGCGCTTCGGCTCGACCTTCTTACCCTTCGCGGCACGGTCCAGAGCCATCACTTCGCCGGGTTTCAGCTCGCGGTACTCGCCCGGCGCAATGTCCAGGCGAAGCGCGCCGTAGCCGATGCGGCGAATCTTTTCAACGTGGTTGCCGATCTCCTCGAACATCTTGCGGAGCTGGCGGTTGCGGCCCTCGGTAAGCGTGACTTCGTACCAGGGATTGTCGCCGCCTCGGACGAGCGAGACCTTGGCTGGCGCGGTCAGGATGCGGTCGCGGCGGCCCGCGCGAACCTCATCCAGGCGGCCGCGGTCGATCATGATGCCGCGGCGGATTTGTTCGAGGCCCTCGGGGGTGGGGACGCCGCTGGTCTTGACGAGGTAAGTCTTTTCGACTCCGGCGGAGGCCTTGGAAAGGGCGTTGGCAAGGTTGCCGTCGTTGGTCATCAGCAGCAGACCTTCGGACAGGTAGTCGAGGCGGCCGACGGGGTAGAGGCGGACCTGGTCGCCGTGCGGACCGCTGGTTGTCTGTTGCATCAGCTGCATCACGGTCGGACGGTGCTGCGGGTCGTCGAGCGTGGTGACGTAGCCGCGCGGCTTGTTGAGCATGTAGTAGCGCTGTTGCTCGGGCCCGTGGAGCAGCTTGCCGTCGACGCGGATGTGGTCTTTGGTGGCGTCGGCGCGTGTGCCCAGTTCGGTGACCACCTGGCCGTTGACGATCACGCGGCCTTCGAGGATGATCTCCTCAGCTTTACGGCGGCTGGCGATGCCGGCCTGCGCAAGAATCTTTTGCAGGCGCTCACCTGCGGGCGGTTCGACGGTCTTTACCGGGGTGCGCGCCGGGGTCTTCTTCGTGGTCATAGTTCTATTATCGCCCGTCCAGCACAGGGACAACGGCTTTAACGGGGATAGGACGGATAAAAGCGGGACCGAGAGGGATAAGAGCCAGTGCGCGTTACAGGCAAATACTGAGATTCTGGCTTTGCCAGAATGACATTGGGGCTGTTTCTATCCTGTACTTATCTCTCTAATCCTCGTTCCCGTCGTGGTTGTTGCTGGTTTCTGGGTCGAGGCTGCGGTCATCGCCGTCGGCCTGTGGCTCGTGGGCATCTTTTTCTTCCTGCAGATCCTCATGGGTGACGCGCTCTTCAGCCGTTTCAACGGGGGTGTCTTCGTGATGTGGCATATCGATCTCCTCCTGCTCGGCGAGTTCACCGGCCATCTTCTCGAATTCTTCGATGCTGGGGAGTTCGCCTACATCCTTCAGGCCGAACCGCAAGAGGAAGTCTTTGGTGGTCTTGTACAGGATGGGACGACCGATGACCTGCTTGCGCCCGGCTGTCGTAATGAGCTTACGCGCCATCAGTGAGCCGAGTACGCCGCCTGAATCGACGCCGCGAATTTCGGAGATTTCGGGGGCCGTCACCGGCTGCTTGTACGCCACCACGGCAAGCGTCTCCAGAGCCTGCAGCGACAGCTTCAGCGGCGGTTTCAGCGATTTCACGAAGCCGCGGACGGCGTCGTGGTATTCGGGCTTGGTGGCCATGCGGAAGCCGCCCGCTACTTCCTTGATTTCGACCCCGCGATCTCCGACAGCGAAGTCATGGATCAGCTCAGCAACAATCTCGCGAAGGTATTCACGAAGTTTCCGGTCGCGGTCACGGTTGAGGCGCTTTTCAGCGGCTTCGTCGGCAGGAATGAAGTCCGGGGCTGAATCGACTTGCGGCTGGTCCAATTCGTTCGATCCCACCTCAAACGATGGAACTGTTTGAGATGGGGCACCCGACAGTTCGGGCTCGGGCATCGGGACGACGGAGATCACGTCTTCGGCGGCGAGTTCTTCCGGGGTCGCCGGTGCATCGTCCGGACCAGCGAGGTGGAGTTGGTGCTGGCGCGCGGCGAGCCGGTCAAGCTCCTGCTGAGCCTCCTGGCCAAGCAAGCCGACCAGCTGCGCAAGCGTTACGGGTTCTTCGGAGGCATAGATAACCGCCTCGATCTTTGCTTTCAAACTCATGGGTGCGATGCCTTCGTGGATACAAGTTGACGTTTCAGTGTATCAACCGAAGGCCTGCCCGCATGAGACGACTACCCCACCTCAAACAAGGGGCCGTTTGAAATGGGGCACCCGAACGACTACTTCGCGAACATATTGAAGATGTAGAAGAGCGATCCGGAGAGCACTGCGGCGGCTGGCAGGGTAAGAACCCAGGCGATCGCGATGTCGCGGATGGTGGAGAACTGCAACCCGCTTTTGTTTGCGGCCATCGTACCGGCGACCGCAGAGTTGAGAATGTGCGTCGTACTGACCGGCACACCGATAGAGTCCGCGCTCAGAATAGTGGCCATCGTTACCAATTCGGCAGAAGCGCCCTGTGCGTAGGTCATGTGCGTCTCCCCTATTTTTTCACCGACCGTGACGACAATGCGCTTCCAACCCACCATGGTGCCGAGCCCGAGGGCGAGAGCGACCGCGACCTTCACCCAGGTGGGGATAAAGCGGGTCGACTTGTCCAGCCATCCCTTGTAGTTCGAGATGATCTTGGTGTCGGCTGCCGACATTTTGGGACCGGATTTTCCGAGCAGCTTCAGAGCCTCGCTGGTGATGTACATCTGATTGCGGACGTTCGCCTGCATCGTCTGCGGAACGCCAGCGAGAGATTTGTACTGCGTCGCCTCGTTGGAGATGTTGACCACCTCAGCCTGCAGCGCATAGATCAGCGTGGGAGAATACTTCTTGGAGCTGATGAACGTCTGGAGTTCCGCATCCGGGTCTCCGAAGGTGAGGCCGGGCTGCTTGTACGCGTCGAGTGCGTTGGCCATCTGCGTCGAGACTGCGGCGAACGTCTGGACATCCCGCGTTCCAATGGCATGGTTGAGGGCATAGGCGGTTGGGACCGTGCCGACGAGAATCAGCATGATGAGGCCCATGCCCTTTTGCCCGTCGTTCGAGCCATGGGCGTAGGAAACTCCGCCGCACGTGAGGATGAGCAGGATGCGGATGTAGAACGGTGGCGGTTCGGTGCCTTCCGGCGCGGCGTAGAGGCGGGGATCGCGAGCGACGAGCCTGAAGAGCAGGAATAGGATGAAGGCGCACCGAATCCAATGAGTGGGGAGAAGAGCAGCGCTTTGAAGACCTTAGTGACTTGTTCCCACTCAACGCCGGAGGTGCCGGGATTGCCCTGCATTAGTTGGTTGGCGACACCGACTCCGATGATGGAGCCGATCATCGTGTGGGAACTGGAGGCTGGCAGGCCGCGCCACCAGGTGGCGAGATTCCAGAGGATGGCCGCGACGAGTAACGCAAAGACCATCGCGAAGCCGGATCCTGAACTGACCTTGAGGATCAGTTCCACGGGAAGCAGTGTGATGACCGAGTAAGCCACCGTTCCCGTACTGAGAAGTACCCTGATAAAGTTCATGACGCCGGAGTAAACGACCGCGATGTGGGGTTCGAGCGAGTGGGTATAAATAACGGTGGCAACGGCGTTGGCGGCGTCGTGAAAGCCGTTGACGAACTCGAACGCCAGGGCGATCATCAGCGCGACTCCGAGCAGGATGTACGGGAAGATGGAAGCCGAGTGGACGATCGAAAGGTCGCTCGAAAGCTGCAGCCAGATATAAACGCTGCCGCCGAGGAGCATCGCAATGAAGATCAGTGTGCCAGCCATGCCCGGGCTGGATTTCTTGAGCTTCTGGTCGAGGAGCGAGCCTTCAGGGACGAGTGCGGGGGTAGCCATCGTGGATAACCTCTCAGGTCGATCGTATGGGCTTACGGTCGCTCCAAAGTAGGCTCAATAATGGCAACAAGGTGTTAAGGAAGGGTGAATCTTAGTGGGAAGGACCGTGCGGAGACCACTGAAGCTTTCCCGATTTCGGACACGCAGGCCTACCGCCAGTCGTCCCGAGCGGCTTGCGAATCCTCGAAGATCTGATCGAAGGCCGCAGCCTTCTTGATCAGGATGTCGCCCTGCAGCATTGGCTGGTGGAGCAGCACCGCCTGAAGTCGAACCAATTCCAGCATCGCGAGGAACATGCAGATCAGCGCACGCTCCGTGTGTGTGTTGTGCAGCAGGCGACGCAGGGAGATTGGTTTGTCTTCCATCAGCAGCCGGCGCTTCACGTACTCGATCATCGTGCCGACGGTGACGGATTCTTCGTCAACATTCAGGACGGGCCGGGCACGCATGCGGGCCAGGATGTCCTGAAAGACGCGGACCAGGTCAACCGTATCGGCTGCGATCTCGCGGTCGGACTCAGCCTCTTCGCGGAACTCGCGGATGCCCGGATTGGACCAAGTCGCCTCTTCCACCTGCTGCTTCTGCGCGAGCATCTGGGCAGCGGCCTTGAAGCGCTCGTGTTCGAGCAGGCGTTCGACCAGTTCGCGACGGGGGTCATCATCCGCAGTCCCAGTAATGTCGGAGGGGTCGCGGGGGAGCAGCATCTTGCTCTTAATGTGGATCAGCAGCGAGGCGGTATAGACGAATTCGCCAGCGGCGTCGACGTCGGTGTTCTTGAGGTGGTGGCAGTACTCCAGGAACTGGGCGGTGATGATGCCCATAGGAATGTCGTAGATGTCGATGTTCTGGCGGCGGATGAGGTCCAGCAGCAGGTCCATCGGGCCGTCGTAGACGAGGCCGACGGTGACGGAGAAGGGGGAGCCTGCGGCTTCGTCGCGCGACGGCACAGGCTTTTTTGCCTCAGGGGTTGGGGGCGGCGGGGGCTGCGGGATCAGGACGAACGGCTCGTGCGGCTCAGCCTCAGCTGTGGTCGCTTCCGGTTCGAGCGGTTCGGGTTGGGTTAGGTCTTCAGGCATTAGAGCGACGTGCTCCTGTAGCGCAGGCCCATCACTTCGCTTACCTGGCGCATGGTCTCGTCGGCACGGGTCCAGGCACGGCGGCCGCCCTGGTCGAGTATCTCGTCGACAAGTGTGGGGTTGGACTCGTAGTGGCGCCGGCGCTCCTGGATCGGTGCCAGCGCGGTGACTGCCGAGTCGGCGAGCCACTGCTTGCACTCGATGCAGCCTATTCCGGCAGTGCGACAACCGTCCGCAGCGGTCTGCTGGATTTCAGGGCTGGAGAACACCTTGTGGAGGTCGAAGACCGGGCAGACGTCGGGATTGCCGGGATCAGTCCGGTAAACGCGCGCAGGGTCCGTGACCATTGTCTTAAGCTTGGTCCGGATAGCGGGCTCGGTGTCGGACATCAGCAGCGTATTGCCGTAGCTCTTGGACATCTTGCGGCCATCGGTGCCGGGGAGCTTGGGGGAAGGTGTGAGCAGCACCTCCGGCTCCGGCAGGATGGTCCTGGTCCCGTAGGCGGATTTCAACTTCGTCTGAGGCGCGGCTGCAATCAACTCGTGCGGAGAGAAGGTGGTCTTGTCTGCTTTCCCGGAGTTCTTGCGAGCCTTGGTTTTGACCGCCTCAAGCTCCCAGGGGGCGGCACCTTCGGCCATGTAGAACTCGCCGGGGTAAAGCTGGTTAAAGCGACGTGCAATCTCCCGTGTCAGCTCAACGTGGGAGGCCTGATCCTGCCCGACTGGCACGAAATGGGGCTGATAGATCAGAATGTCCGCCGACTGTAGCAGGGGATAGCCAAGGAAGCCGTAGGTGGCCAGGTCCTTCTCGCGCAGCTGCTCCTGCTGGTCTTTGTAGCTCGGAACACGCTCGAGCCAACTCAGCGAGGTGAACATGCTGAGCAGGACGTGGAGTTCGGCGTGGAGCTTGACGTCGGACTGCACAAAGATGGTGCTGAGTTCGGGGTCCAGGCCACCGGCGAGGAAGTCGAGCGCAACGTCGCGAATGTTGTCCTTGAGCAGGCTCAAGTTTTCGTAGTCGGTGGTGAGGGCGTGCCAGTCCGCGATGAAGAAGTAGCACTCGTACTGGTGCTGGAGCTGGGCCCAGTTGTACAGGGCGCCCATGTAGTTGCCGAGGTGGAGCTTGCCGGTGGGGCGCATGCCGGAGAGGACGCGGCGACGCTCGAGCGAATTGGTGGGTTCAGTGGGCATAAGGCTCAACGTTCGATGGTAAATGATTGCGGGCGGCGGGGGGCGCACGGGACGACTGAGGAAGAGCGGCTAGAGGGTGCTCAGCACGAAGTCGAAGGCGTTCAGGACCGGGTAGTAGAAGATCGGCATGATAAAGCGGCCAGCGAAGAAGAAGACCAGAATCATGCCGTAGCCGCCGATCCTGTTGTAGACCTGCTCGACTTTGTACGGCAGAAAATAGCGGATAATTCGGCTGCCGTCGAGTGGCGGGATGGGGATCAGATTGAAGATGAAGAGCAGCACGTTCGTCAGGATGCCGTAGTAAAGGAGCAGCGCGATTGGAAACATCTTCGGCAGACCCGTGGTGTCGACCTGGGCGCGGTAGTTGGGGTTGGTCAGGTCCATGGCGGCGTAGACCGCGTCATGGCCTACGCCGGGGGTGTGCTTGAGGATGACCAGGATGATGAGGGCAATCAGCGCAATCACCAGATTGCTGGCGGGTCCGGCGAAGGTGGTAATGATGTCATCGCGTTTGGGGTGGCGGAAGTTGCGGATGGTCACGGGGCAGGGCTTAGCCCAGCCCAGCAGCGGAAATCCATACACCAGCGCCAGAACGGGCATCACCACCGAACCCCACGGATCGATGTGCTTGATGGGGTTCAGCGTCACTCGTCCCAGCATGTAGGCCGTGGGATCACCCAGCCGGTAAGCCGCATAGGCGTGGGAGGCTTCGTGCACGCTGAACGCAAAGATCAGCACCATGACCTGGAAGACGACGAGCATTACATCGAGGGACATGAAGTTAGATTAGCGGATTTAGAGCGAAAGGCTTAGCACCGATGAACACCGATTTGGGAAGCGATCTTAGAAACAGAAAAGAATTGTTCTTGATCGCCTTTCGAATCGGTGTTGATCGGTGTCGGGTAGTTCGTTTTAGTCGGCGTCCGACTTCTGAAGCAGGTCGGCCAGCGTCTCTTTGTGTTTCGGCTTCGTCAGCGCCTTTTGCTTGGGGTCGGGAAGAATTTTCTCCGGCGGTGGCTGGCCGACGCGCTCCCGCGCATTCTGCTTCACTGCCTTGACGATCGAGAAGACGCGCTTTTTAGCTTTGCTCATGGTCGGTTGGACTACAAAGGAATCGTCTCAGTATGCAATACTTTCCGTTGGAGAGGCATCGCATCTCGTCCGGCCAGCATATTGACTCTCTTGAGCCAGTCTTGTCGTCCGGCTTTGCCCCCGCGGAGGTTGAGATGGAAGAACGCGACTTTTTCGACGAGCGGCCCGAATCCAGAACCCACCTGATGACCTGCCCGCACTGCGGACAGCAAGGCGAATACGAGCTTTCGTGGCTCGTACGCCGCAAGAAACCACAACTTGGACGCGGAGCCGATGAGCGTGATCGTGCGCGCTTCGCCAAAGCCCAAAGCTACATGGTGCGCCGTGACGACCTCGTCGGCTGCAAGAATATCCGCTGCCGCAAGCGTTTCGACGTGGCAGGAATTCAGTCCGTCGCTTTCCTCTAGCCGAACCGTGTTTTAATAGGGGAGACGAAACATAGTTGCAGGAGAGAGATCGATGGCGAACACCCTGATTCCCGTAGAAGAGCGCATGCTCACCCCGGACGAAGTCGAGATGCTGGACAAACGTCGCCGTCGCGGCCAGTTGTTTCTGGTGCTGGGGCTGCAGTGCCTGCTCGTTTCAGGTCTTCTGTTGCTGTTCAGCGGGCAGGATGCAACCTACTCGCCGCACCTCATCCACCCCATGGTGTACTGGAACCTGACCACATTCACGCTCGCCCTGGTGTTCCTGGCGACAGGCGTAAAGCTCAAGCGCGGTAGCAACGAGTTCATCAGCTACTAGCTAAGGGCACTTCGCAACACGCTCCGTGCAGCCACGCGACAACTCAACCAATATCTCCCCGTGACGCCCCCCCCCACGGCGGCACTCCCCCCCCACGGACGTCATTCTGGCGAAGCCAGAATCTCCGTAGTTGCCTTTCCAAGCTGCACATCCTCCACAAACGCCGTTTTCACAGGCCTTCGTTGGTCTTCCAGATAAAGAGGAAGTCCTCGTCGCTCGAGGTGGCAATGTCAAGATCTGCCAGCCGGGCGGCGCGGCTCAATGCAGCGCGGATGTTTTCTTTCGTGTCGGGCAGCGTCGCGAGTGGGATCTTGATCGCCGAACCGGAAGGCAACGCCGCCAGTTCTACCAGCAGGCGCGTGATGATGCTCTTGTGCTTGCCGTCCCGCCCCTTAGGGACGTCGACCTGCAGCACCTGCTCGAAGGCATCGGGTTTGGGCGACGTCGGGATCGTCTTCAAGGCTGTGTCCGTTAGCGTGATGATAGCGTATAAAAACGTAAACGTAACGCTCTCCTAAAGCGACCTGAAAAAGCGTTACCTTCAGGAGCCGTGGACCTGTCCCAAGGTCGCCTATAAACCATTGATTGAAAAGAGTTAACCCGTATTTCTCAGGCAGGGATACATTCGTCTTCAGAGGTAATTCCCATGGGCCCTGAAATAGAGATCGAAGTTGTCCCGTTGGCTGAAGTGCCAATGGAGGAATTGTCCTGGCCGGTTCGCGATGTGCCGACGGTGCTTGTCGTGGATGATGAGTTGCTGGTTTGCGAAACCGTGGCGGCGGTACTCGCGACATCGGGGTTGAGGGTGTTCAAAGCCGACAATGCAACCGCTGCGTTGGAAATCGTGCGGCGGGGTTCGCCCGACCTCCTGTTGACAGACGTGATGATGCCCGGCGTGACTGGAGTGGAGTTGGCAATGACGGTCGCGACGGAGTTCCCGGGCTGCAGGATTCTGCTGTTCTCGGGGCATGCGTCGGCCAACGATCTCGCCGCAGCCCGCAACGGCGGGTTTGACTTTCCGCTGCTGGCAAAGCCGGTGCATCCGGTCGAGCTGTTGAGGCAGGTCTTTCATTGCCTCGACTGGCAGCCTCAGTTAGCGGATTCACAGAGGATTTCCTCTGCCCAGCTTCCGCTGCCCGCGTCCATGCAGACGCATCGCTCTCTCTGACCGTTGTCAATCTGAGGCAGGCGAAAAATCGCTACTATCCAGTCGAACCAACCACCGCCGTCATTCTGGCGCAGCCAGAATCTCCGTAGTTGCCTTTATGGCGGCGGCACGCATTCGCCCAATTCGCTCTTAGAGCAATTTACCAGTGGCTATAGAGTTGTTTGTCATCCCGTAGGGATCTGCTTTTGTCTTTTAGCCGTCGGTGCAAAAGCAGATCCCTTCGGGATGACAAACAAAAATGAACTATTCGTTTTACACCATCAGGCAATTTGCACTAGCCGTCGTCCGCAAACGTTTCTAGCGGCTAAATCCGACCGTGCGGGCCAGCTTTTTGCTGTCGTACATGCGTCCCCCGGTAACTACCTTGTCGACCTTGCGGATATTGGCGATATTCTCCAATGGATTGGCGTTCAACAGCACAAGGTCGGCGCGTTTGCCAGGTTGGATGGTGCCGGACTCGTCGTCGAGGCGCATAGCCTTCGCAGCGTTCAGAGTTGCCGTCTGGAGCGCGGCCATGGCGGACATCCCCGCCTGAACGTACAGCTCAAGTTCCCGGTCCAGCCCGTACCCGATGAGGCCGGTGTCAGAGCCCGCGACGATCGGTATTCCCGCGTCATAAAGAGCCTTGATTATTTTGAGATTCTCCGCCATACGCTCGCGAAATTTAGCTTCTTCGGTCGCGGGGACGCCCATGGCGCGGAACTTCGAGGCGAGTGCATATGGAGCGGCGTTGACTCCAGGCTCGAAACTGGCGGCGTCGCTGGACTTTGGGTGCCCGGCCATCTCGCCCCAGCCGTCGGTGGGGTCGACGACGATGTTTTTCACCTTTAGCAGCGTGATCAGGTCCCTGGCCCGCTGGGAATTCAGATCGACCGGGCCCACGTCGCCCTCGGGTCGCATCCCACGCGTGATGAATTGCAAATGGTTGATCTGGTCCATGCCGTCGTCGATACCCTGAAACGTGTTGACGGCGACGGGTACGTGGCCCGTGACCGTCATGCCGCGCTTGTGAGCTTCGGCGGTGATAGCGCGCAGGACGTCGGGCTTCAACTGCGTGTAGACCTTGATCTGCTCGAAGTGGTTGTCGGCGTAGAGGTCGACGAGGCGAACGCCTTCGGCGGGAGTGTCGGCATTGAGGTTGCCGAAGGCCGGCGCGCCACCGGAATCGATCAATCCAGCGAGCAGCAGGCGCGGGCCGAGCACATTATTCTTTCCTGCGGCGATGGCGTCGCGGATCGTGATGAGGAAGTCGAATTCGCCGCCGCAGTCGCGTGCTGTGGTGACTCCGGCGGAGAGCAACGCGGGGCCGAACTCGACCCCGGAGTAGTGGGTGTGCATCTCCCACAGGCCGGGGATGAGGGTTTTGCCCTCGGCGTGGATGACGCGGACTCCCGGAGGCGCGGGCCACGGGCCGACGGAGTTGATGCGTCCATCCTTGATGACGACCGTAGCATTTTCGAGCGCAGGCGAGCCTGTGCCATCGATCAGCCGCGCCCCGACGATGGCGTAGGTTCCGGAAACCTCCGGCGGGACCTGCAAATCAAGCTCGGCAAGGTTGAGCATCTCCTGCCGGACGCCTGAGTGGAAGATGGCGTTGGTTGCGGATTCGTACTCGTCGAGAACCTCTTCCTGGGGCAGGCCGCCTGCGAAGGTCATTGTGGCCGCCACGCGATTGGAGTCGTTCATCCAGAGGATTTCGCGGCCAAACATTAGGTTCGCGACGGTGTAGCGGGTCAGCCGGACGATCTGGCCCTTGATCTGGAACGATTCGTGCCCGACGAGTTTGATCTCGAGCGCCAGAGCCTGCGGGCTGGTGCGCAGGATGGGCAGGCGCGAAGGGCCGTGGTGATAGCTCCAGTACCGCATCATCATCATCTGCATGGCCGCAGGCATGGAGCCGGTGCCGGGGAAGGCGATGGCAGGTTTCAGCAGGGTCCGGGTCTCGGCTTGCTCCTTGATGGTGGCGTGATTGCTGGCGATCTGCGTGTCGGCAGAGCTGCTCGGCGATTGCTGGCTGAAGGCAAGCGGCTCGAAGTGTGCGGCGTAGGTGAGAGTGGAGACGGTAGTGCGCGTGTTGCCGCGGTCGTTGATATTGCTGGTTGTGGTGAGGGTGCGGCGACCGTCGCGCAGGTCGCTGACGGTGTACTCCTCGGTGCCGATGGCGTGGAGCAGCGAGTGGACCTGGTAGACGCCGTGCTCGACCATCAGGGGTTGCTGGGCGTGGGAGGTCGCGGTTAGCGCGAGGAAGATGGTGAGGGATTTTACGGAGTGCATTGGTGCGATGGTACCAAGAACGATGGTGACCACGGATTTTACGGATCGGCACGGATTTGGTCGTAGTTAGGGAGCAGTGTTGATTCAGCGTAGAATTTGTCGCGAGGATGTTTATGAATCGACGTGAGATCTTAGGTGCAGTACTGGTATTGGCAAGCGGTATCGGAGTGGCGCAGACCGCGCCTAATACGCTGACGAAACAGGAGAAGGCCCAGGGGTGGAAGCTGCTGTTTGACGGCAAGACCAGTGAGGGTTGGAGGAGTATTCACGGCCCTGCGTTTCCGACTGTTGGGTGGGAGGTCAAGGATGGCCTGCTGACTACGAACGAGACCAACAGCAAAGAGGGTGGAGAGGGTGGAGACATCATCACTGCCAAAAAGTATTCCAGCTTCGAGCTCATGGTGGACTTCCGAATTACGACCGGCGCGAACAGCGGCATCATGTACTTTGTCGATCCGGAGATGAACAAGGGCAAGGGCTCGGCGATCGGGTATGAGTACCAGGTGCTGGATGACGCCGTGCATCCCGATGCGCACAAGGGGAAGGATGGCAACCGGACGGTCGCGTCTCTATACGACATGATTCCGGCGGCGAAGGATAAGCCGGTGAAGCCGATTGGGGAGTGGAATACCGCGCGAATTTTGGTGCGCGGAGGGCATGTTGAACACTGGCTGAACGGGATGAAGGTTCTGGAGTACGACCGCTTTACGCCGGAGTTCCGGGAGATGGTTGCAGGCAGCAAGTACCACGTTTGGCCTAATTATGCGGACTGGCCGGACGGCTACATTCTGCTGCAGGATCATGGCTTTCCGGTGTCGTTCCGGAACGTAAAGATTCGGGAGCTTGGGAAATAAAGCGAAACCGACCACGGATTACACGGATAAACACGGATCAAATCCGTTCTTGTCCGTGTGATCCATGGTCGCCTTGTCTTTGGGTGTGACTCAGAGGTTCAGTTTCTTGAAGATGGACTCCGGGATGTGCTGGATGATGCCCATGATGGGTCCCCATTGGAAGGGAACATAGAGGACATCGACGCGCTTCTCGATTGCCTTCACAATGATCGCGGCGACGGCGTTGACGTCCGCCATCTTCTCGGCTCCGGGCATGTGGGCGGTCATGGGGGTGCGCACGGGGCCGGGTTTGATGGTCAGGACCGTGACGCCTTCGCGATCCACGCGGTTGCGTAACCCGCCTAGAAAGGCCGACAGACCAGCCTTCGAGGAGCCGTAGAGGTAGTTCGACTTGCGGCCGCGATCGCCGGCTACCGACGATATCACTGCCAGGACACCGGATTTGCGTTGCACGCAGTAGTTCGCCAGCCACGTCAGCAGCGAGACCGGGGAGACGAAGTTGGTGTGCAGAATCTGCTCGGCGGCAGGGAAGCTCTGTTCGCCGGCGGTCTGATCGCCTAGGACGCCGTGGGCGAGGTAGGCGATGTCCATCCCGCCGAGGGAGTTGATGGCGTGGGTGAGCAGCGATGGGTGCTGGGCGGTGTCGTCAAGATCGGCGACGGCGAAGTCGACGTAGGCCGCGCCTCGGGTCTTGAGGTCGGCGGCTACGGCGACCAGCTTTTCGGCGTTGCGGGCGACGAGGAACAGGCTCGCACCCTGCGTGGCCCAGATACGGCAGGTGGCTTCGGCGATTCCGGAGGTGGCTCCGAGGACGAGGATTTTCTTACTCATAGGGCTGGTCTCTCTCCGGTGACGCGCTCCCAGAAGCTGGAGGTGATGACGGGGTCGCGGAAGCGGGCAAGCTGCTCCCACTGCGGGTAGAAGTGCTGGAACTGGGCGGCGGTCATGGCGGCGTCTTTGGCGGGATACAGCCGTCCGCCGAATTCGCGTGTCATGTCGGCCAGGCGCTCTATAAGCGGGAAGGTCAGCCGTTCCTTGATCGGGAAGTCGAGAGCCAAAGTGATGCCGGGCTGCGGAAAACTGAGCAGGCCCGGCGAAGGTATATCGCCGAACACCTTGAGGACCGCGAGAAAGCTCGCGAGGCCCGATTTGGCGACCTCGCGGAGGATTTCGATGGTGCCTTCGCGTGCGTGCTCCCACGGAATGGCGTACTGAAACTGCAGCAGGCCGGCTTTGCCGTACATGCGGTTCCAGTGGAGAACCGCATCGAGCGGGTAGAAATACGGCTCGTAATCCTGCACCAGCTCTTTGTAGGGCTGCATCTGCTTATGAAAGAACGCCGTGTTGAAGGCGGCTACAGAGAACTTGTTAAGGGCGAAGCCGGGGGCTTCGAAGGGGAAGAAGAGTTTTGGTTCAGGCGATGGCTTCAGCTCCCCCGGAACGGTGCTGTGCTCGCCGGACATAAAGATGCCGCGCGCAAAGTTCCGACCGGTGCTGGTCACGTCCACCCAGCTGACGGTGTAGGTCGAGTCGGCGTTCAGCTTGGTGAGCGAGAGGAACTCGTCGACGCCGTGGAAGTGGGTGTATTCGACGTCCATCATGCGCGAGACGATGGGCCGCATCCGCAATGACGCCCACGTAATGAGGCCAGTCAGGCCCAGTCCGCCGATGGTTGCGGCGTACCAGTCAGGGTCGGAGGTGGGGGAGCAGAGGCGCTTTGAACCATCCGACCGAACCAGCTCGAACTGTGTGACGTGGCTTCCGAAGGTTCCGGCAACGTGGTGGTTTTTGCCGTGGATGTCGTTGGCGATGGCTCCGCCAAGCGTTACGTACTTCGTTCCGGGCGAGACGGGCAGGAAGAAGCCGCGCGGAACAGCGAAATCGAGAATCTGGGCCAGGGTGATGCCGGCCTCCGCGGTGAGGATGCCGGTGTTGGGATCAAAGGAGATAAGGCGGTTCATGCCCGTGGTGAGGACGAGATTCCCATCCTTCAGCAAGCAGGAATCGCCATAGCTCCGACCCATCCCAACCGGGAGCACGCCGTTGTGCAGCCCCACAATGTTGGCCGGGAACTCGGACTGCCAGTGCATGGGGACAATATGCGCCTGATATCTGGGGTATCGTCCCCAGCTCTCGAAGGCGGAAGTCAGCGGCCCGGTGGGGCGGGAAGCGGGGGTCGGGGTGCCGGTTTTTGCGTCGGACCTCGCTTCGGTAGGCGGCATACTTCTTAGGATACCGTGTCGCTGCCGATTCGAAACGGGCAAGGTGTTGATTTGGTTCGGCAAGCTGGACGAAAGATTTTCAGGTTTCTCATTCGGACCGAACGGCATCCAACCTGAAAGCGAACGAGATGCTTTGGGTCGAGGAGTAGTGAGAATGACCGTGGAACAATATGACGAGAATTCGCCGCAACAGCTGTCGGGCGTTCGCGCGGCCATGGGCCCGGGTGTACTGTTGCTTTTGATTCTGGCGGTCACCTTTGCGGTGGTTGGTCACAATGGCAAGTCGCAACGCTACCAGGAGCAATCGAATGTCAGCGTTCTGCCTGGTTCTGCACTCCTTGCCAAGCCATCGCCGATCATTCCGTTTGGGGCAAAGCGCCAGAGTGTGGCGACCCCCACCGTAGAACGCACCTCCACTGACATCTCTGTAGCAACAGCTGTGGCCGGATCGGGCGTCACAACCGTAGAGGCGGCGAGCACCGTAATCCCTGCTGCGATGCCCAGGCCGAGGGAGACGGAAGGAGCTTTCGCTGCCAAGCACCAAAAGAGCTTTGGGCGGGGGTGTGCGGGCAAGCTGGAACTGACGGCACGTAGTCTCGACTTCACCTGCGACTCGGGAACGGATGGCGCGCTGCATGTGGCGGTCGACGAGATTAAGGGTGCCAATAGCAACGGAATCGAATTAAAGACGGGCGAAAAGTATCACTTTGATCTGCAGATGGGCAAAGGCGAAGAGCAGGCGATCTTCCGCAACTGGGTTTCGACCCATTGCGGCGACCGACCGGGGCGGGGCGCCGGCGGCCTGTAGTTCAAGCCACCACCGCCGTCCTTCTGGCAAGACCCAGAATCTCCGTAGATGCCATTTCCAGTGGGCTTATACTTCTACGAAATTCGTCATAGACGAAGCAAGGGGCGCAACCGAGGTTGCGCCCCTTGTTGATTTTATGAGACTAGGCCGCAGTGCGGGCGGCGGTCGCCTTCAGACGCGCATCCTTCGCAACGACCGCCAGCGCGGCAAAGCCGGCTGCGTCATTAGCTGCGATGTCGGCGAGGATCTTGCGATCCAGCGTGTTGCCGGCCAGCTTCAGGCCATTGATGAAGGTGGAGTAGCTCATGCCGTTCTGCAGAGCGGCAGCGCCGATACGGACGATCCAGAGCGAGCGATACTGGCGCTTCTTCTGTTTACGGCCGGTGTAGGCGAACTTCAGTCCGCGCTCGACAGCTTCCTGCGCAGCCTGGTAGAGCTTGGATTTGGTGAGGAAGTAGCCGGATGCGCGCTTGAGAATTTTGCGGCGGCGATCGGCGCGTTTTGTACTGCGTTTTACACGAGGCATTTGATTTCCTTTTGCGTATTTCGCTAGGCGGCTGGTGGATAGGGTTCCACTTCACTCGCTTGTTTCGGGTTCAGATCTCGATGGAGTTCGCTTTTGCTAGTCCAGAGGGCTTGTACGCTTTGCGCCCTGCTTGATTTGAACAACTTACCTTTGTCCGGTGAGGAACTCAGGCGTAGGGAAGCATCCGGGACACGTTGTAGTGGTCCGCGTCCGAAACCAGCCCGGCTTTGCCGAGACGGCTCTTGGTCGCGTTGTTCTTCGACGTGAGGATGTGGCGCATCTTGGAATGGCCGCGCTTGAACTTGCCGGTGCCAGTCTTGGTAAAGCGCTTGGATGCCCCAGAGTGGGTTTTCAACTTTGGCATTGTGATTCCTATACGTCCCAGGTTCTTTTAGACGCTTCGGTCAGTGTACACCAGCGGAGAGCCCCCGAGGGCCGTCGAAGTTTTCGCCGGATGGCCTGAAAGATGGGCTATACAGTGGAGGTTCACGGACCGCCTCCCTTCCCAAGATGCAGCCAGGCACCCACGCCAACACGTCGCCGGCACCGGCAAACTTCAGCAAGTCCGAAGCTTCCGTGCTGCTCGACCTGATTCGCGGACTTGCCGCCGTCGTGGTGTTGATCGGTCACGGCAGAAATATCCTGTTAGTCGACTACAACGACATTCCCGCGCACCGGCAGTGGTTTGCGCTTCCGTATCTCATCACGCGCGCCGGACACCAGTCGGTGATGGTCTTCTTCGTGTTGAGCGGATACCTGATCGGTGGCAGCATCTTCCGCTCGTTGAACTCGAACCAGTGGACCTGGACTGGCTATCTCACGCATCGGATGACGCGGCTCTACGTGGTGGTGGTCCCCGGCCTGCTCTCGTGCCTGCTGCTGGATTGGATCGGGATGCGTTCGGGCGGGGCGCCCGGGTTGTACGACGGCAGGCTCAGCTCGATGGTGCCGAATGTCCGTCGCGCAAAGGTCTTTTCGGCTCCACGCAACTTCCCCGATAGACATGGGTCATAACAGTCCAGCTATCCTTTACTGGAAGGCCACTCATTTCCATGGAACCGGCAAGGGCCTGATTTGATAACGACGTCGCGTGAGCTGGACTACTCGATACCTCACCCGGCGACTCTGGCCTCGACCCCGCTTGTCGGGTATGCCGCCCTGCTGGATTTCGTCCGGGTTGTCCTCGCAGTGATGATCATTCCCGAGCTTCCGCGGATGGTTTGGCATGTCCGAGCCCATCTTCCCCTGCAGAGGGGTGGCGCGATCAACTCGGAATACCTGATGCTGCTGGCTCTGGCTTACCTCTTTCCTTCGTGGCGGATGATTGCGCTCCTCGCAGCGGAATTGGTGGTCGTTGCTCTGGAGCCGGTTGCAGCCTTGTACAACGTTCCCCTTCGAGACACAGTCCACCTCCTGCGCAACCTGACGCTTCTGCCTGCAAGCAGCCTGGTCACCTATATCAGCCTGTTGCTGCTGTACGGCGTCACCTGCACGGCTCTCCTGCGATTGAACGTGGGGCTGCTGCGCCGATCCTTTGCCCGACCGCTGGCGGCAACCGTCATAATCATCGCGATGGTGCCCATCCTGGCCGACGTTGCGGAGGGTCGGTACTATCGCGTCCATCTCTCCGGGCGCCCCGCTGATGTGGACAGGCTGCTCCCGTACCAGGCGGCGGCGATGCCCGTCTTTCATCTTGGAAAGGAACTCGCGCTGGCAGGTGGGCCGAGTGGTCCCGTCGCTACCTCTCGCCATCCTCTGCCGTCCACCCTGAGTCATGCCATCGGCGAACTGCCTGCGAACGCCAGGCCCAATATCGTGCTCGTGCTTACAGAATCGTGGGGACTGGCAGACGACGACCGCGTCAACCAGGCAGCCTACAGAGCTTACCGTGATCCGGCGATCACCCAGCGCTACCGCATCGAGGTGGGAAAGACCCAGTTCGACGGTGGGACGATTGCCGGCGAGTTTCGCGAACTTTGCGCGGAGGCTGGAGGATTTGACGTCCTCACCGCATCGCCGGAAGACCTGCAAGGGTGCTGGCCGAGAAGGTTGGATGGTGAAGGCTACTCCACGCTGGCGGTCCATGGGTTCAGCTCGATGATGTTCGGGCGGCGAGACTGGTACGCCCGCCTCGGGTTCCGGGAAACGGAGTTTCTGGATGACTTGAACCGGACCCATCTGGCCCACTGCCAGGGGGCATTCAACGGTATGTGCGATGAGGGTTTGGCGGACTGGATTGGCGATCGGCTGCTGGCGGCACATGGGCCGGACCCCACCTATGTCCACTGGGTGACGCTCAATACCCACCTGCCCATCGCTCCTCTCGCCTCGGGTGCGTCTCGTCAGGACTGCGCGGAAACCGGCATCGACGGCGAGACCAGCCTCTGTTCGTGGCTGGAACGGACTCTGCTTGTACACCGCAGCGTGGCCGCGCTGGCAAATCGTCCAGGGTTGCGCCCCACGGTGTTTGTCGTTGTTGGCGACCACGCTCCGCCGTTTCTCAACGCCGACTTCAGAACCCGGTTCTCGGCAACCCATGTGCCCTATGTCATTCTTATGCCGAAATCCCTGAAGCCCTGAAGACCTGCCGCCACGGTGGACTGCGAGATTCGGTGCGGCGTTTTTGATGCGCGGACTTGCCTCGTGCGGGTATCCTGTAGGTAAGACCCCCGGAGATCCCGCCTATGTACGCTGAACAGACGGCCACAGTATCCGTAGAACTGATTGAACTGGAAGAGCAGTACGGCGCGCACAACTACCATCCGCTGAACGTCATCATCGAGCGGGCGAGCGGCGCCTGGGTGTATGACGTCGACGGCAAGCAGTATCTCGACTTTTTGGCGGCGTATTCTGCGGTAAATCAGGGGCATTGCCATCCGGCGATTCTGAAGGCGATGACCGAGCAGGCGGCGCGAGTGACCATTACCTCGCGTGCATTTCGCAACGACCAGCTACCTCTGCTGTATCGCGATCTACACGAAATCACAGGGTTTGAGATGGCGCTGCCGATGAACTCCGGCGTCGAGGCGGTGGAGACGTCGCTGAAAGCGGCTCGCAAGTGGGGCGAGACCGTCAAGGGAGTTCCAGCCGGGCAGGGCGAGATTATCGTCTGCGGAAACAACTTCCACGGGCGCACGATCTCGGTCGTCGGCTTCTCCTCAGAGCAGCAATACAAAACCGGCTTCGGACCCTTTCCGGTGGGATTCCGGACGATTCCGTTTGGCGACGCTGCGGCGTTAAGGGACGCGATCACGCCCAATACCGTCGGCTTTCTGGTGGAACCGGTGCAGGGCGAGGCTGGGATTATCGTGCCGCCGGATGGGTATCTGCGCGAAGTGGCGGCGATCTGCCGCGAGCATAGAGTCCTGCTGATGTGCGATGAGATTCAGTCCGGCCTGGGCCGGACGGGCGCAATGTTCGCGTTTGAGCACGAAGGGATTCGGCCCGACGTGGTGACGATCGGCAAGGCGCTCTCGGGCGGGTTCTATCCCGTCTCTGCCGTGCTGGCGTCGAAGGAAGTACTGGGCGTCTTCTCTCCAGGCGACCATGGCAGCACGTTTGGCGGCAATCCACTGGCGTGTGCGGTGGCTCGCGCGGCGTTGCGGGTGATTGTGGATGAGAAGCTGGCTCAGCGCTCGAAGGAACTTGGAGCATACGCACTTGAGCGGCTACGCAAGATCAGTTCAACGAAGATCGTCGAGGTGCGGGGCAAGGGGCTCTGGATTGGCATCGAGCTGAACGTAAAGGCGCGGCCGATCTGCGAGGCGCTGCAGTTGCGCGGCGTGCTGTGCAAGGAAACCCACGACAATGTGATCCGGCTTGCACCCCCGTTGACGATCAGCCGCGAAGACCTTGCGTGGGGTCTGGACCAGATCGCCGCGGTGCTGGAAGCCGCCTGAACGAGAGGGCCATGCCGGGCTTCTGGTTGAAGTCAATGCGCGGCTGGAGCGCAGCGCGGCGGCGCTGGGCGGCTACCCTTTTTGTGCTGGTGGTGACTCCGGTTGCAATGTACACCGGTGCGCGCATGGGCACGGTCTTCGTCCAGGCGGACACGGAATCCTATCTCGCGATGGCGCGTGGCGAGTCGGCGATGATGCCATTTGCGGCTCGTCAACTTGGGCCTCTGCTGGCGCGGACTGTGGCTCACGCGGTCCCTACGCCAACCGAAAATGCCTTCTTCGATCTCGGCGTCATTTACCTCGTATTTTTCGTCGGGACGGTGGCGTTTCTGCTCGTGCGGTCGGGGGCGCCGGCATGGATGGTCCCTTCGGTGGCGGCGATGATGTTCTGGGGGTTCCAGTTCAACGCCCTCGTGATGCCGGACCTGCTCTACGCCGCCCTGCTGTGCGGGTTTCTGCTACTGCTGCGCGGGCAGCAGGTGATGGCGGCGTGTCTGCTGCTGTTTCCCATGATGCTGGCGCGGGAATCTACGCTGCTGACGTTGGCGTGTTTCCTGGCTGCGGATTGGCGTGATTTGCGGCGACGCGAAGTTGTGGCGGCCACGGTGTCTGTGTTGGCCGGGTGGCTGACCGTAGCGCGACTGACGGCCAATGCCCTCCCGAACAAGGAGCATTTTCCGCCGATGGTGTATCTGCTGGCGAAAGTGCCCTGGAATTTCATGCGGAACCTGCTGGGGATCGGCGTGTGGGCCAACGTCTATCCGACCTGTGACGTGCCAAGGTGGCAGATGGCGCTGCACCTGGGGCCGCTCCAAACGGTTGGTATCTGCGGCGTCTCGGGTGAGCTCCCGGGGAGGTCCTTTGGCGTGGGCATGGCGATCTTTGGGCTGCTGCCGGTGCTGCTGTGGATGGTCCGCCGCCCGGCATTCAGAACGGTCGGGCGAGCCGACCTGTTGCTGCGCTTTGCGCTGCTGTACGGGGCTGTATCGTTTCTGGCGGCTCCGCTGCTGGGTGAGGTCTTTCAACGTCTGTATAGCTATGGCTGGCCGCTGTTTCTGGTCGCGCTGCCTCTACTGCTGGGGCGGGCCGGGTGGAATTTTACGTCGGCGTGGGCGGCTGCGGGGTTCGTCGGACTGCATGGCTTGCTGGCGTGGTCGCTCGTGTGGGCCTATCCGACGCCGTTGTTTTCGGTGGCCGCGATGGGATGGGTGCTGGGTGCGCTGTTGCTTCGTGCGACGTTCCGCAGACCGACACTCGGACGTCTAGAATGAATCTTGCGACGCGCATCCGTTGAGGCGCAGTAAATTGAAAGGGCACCGAGAATGCGTTCCGCACCGATCGAGATCCACCGTATCGCCGAATTGGATGGGATTCGGGGCATCGCGGTTTTGTCGGTCGTCCTGCTGCATTTCCATGCCCCCTTTGCCGCCAGTCGCCCGCTGGGTCTGCTTTCGTCTATTTTGGACCGGGGCTGGGTCGGGGTAGACATCTTCTTTGTCCTATCGGGCTACCTCATCACCTCGATCCTCATGGCGACTCGCGATGCCACGAACTACTTTTCGGCCTTTTATGCGCGGCGTGCGGTCCGCATTTTTCCGCTGTACATCGTCGCGCTCGCCGTTTTTTTCTGGGTGCTGCTGCCGATCGAGCACCGGCATGGCCTCGCCACTGGCTTTCCGCAGATGGAGCAGATCTGGTACTGGCTCTTTCTCGGCAACTGGCGTCAGGGCCTGGGCTACAACGACGGTGCCGGCGTGGGCCATTTCTGGTCGCTGGCGATCGAGGAGCAGTTTTACCTCGCGTTCTCGTTGGTGGTGCTCTGGGTCAGCGGGAGGGGTCTGGTACGCGTCTGCGCCGGAATGATCGCGCTTTCGATTGTGCTCCGAATTGGGCTGGCAGCGACCGGCCATCTGCCAGATATGGCCTTGCGACTGACCGTTTTGCATCTGGATCCGATTGCCATGGGGGCGCTGTTGGCTGCATCCGCGCGGGCAAGAGGCTTAGCCAGCCGGTGGTGGCTGGTGCTCATCGGTGTAGGGCTGGCCGGGGTATTCCTGGCTTTGCCCGCCGGGTTGACAATCACCGCCGCCGGGCTGGGCGCGGCCGGAGCCGTGGCGCGCGGTTGCAGTGCGCCGGTGCGGGTGTTTCGCTGGGGAATTTTGCGGTCGTTCGGAAAGTACAGCTATGCGATTTACGTCATTCACGGCTTTCTTGCCGGGGAAGTGGCGCACCTCGCGAAATCCCACTCCGGGTCCTCGGTGATGGCGCTCTCGATTGTCGTTGGGACGTTGGCAAGCTACGTTCTGGCGTGGCTTTCCTGGCACCTTTTTGAGAAGTGGTTTCTGCGCCTGAAGGTCTATTTTCCGTATCGTTCCGCGCATCCCGAAGAGTCTGCGGTAGACCGCCATTTAATCGTGGTTTAGAGCGCCGATTCGACGATTTTCAGAGTTCATTGCCGCCTCTTGCCCGGGGGTGGATAACCGGGCCAAATTCACCTCTCCGCGTGGTACACTTGGAGTTACAAATGGGCCAGAAAATCCAGCGAAAATCGCTGATTTCACGGACTTTTCCGACGATTGCGCGGGAGGGCTCCCCAGGCTGGATTTAGCCCCGAATCTGAACTATCCGCAGCCTCTGCTGCACGGAGTTTCATGGCCTCGACACCGAACCCTCTCGACCCGCTTGCAGTCCCCCCCATTCCGCCCGTCGCCCCCAAAGAAGGCGGTGGCTATTCGGCCGAGAATATTACGGTTCTTGAGGGTCTCGCGGCTGTGCGTCTGCGCCCCGCTATGTACATCGGCTCCACGGGGGAGCAGGGTCTGCACCACCTGGTCTACGAGGTCGTCGACAACTCGGTCGACGAGGCCCTGGGCGGACACGCGACCCGCATCGATGTGACCATCCACGTCGACAACTCCATCACCGTCGTTGACGACGGGCGCGGCATTCCGGTCGACAACAAGGTCATCAACGGCGTGGAGATGCCGGCAGTTCAGGTCGTCCTGACGATGCTCCATGCGGGCGGCAAGTTCGACGCCTCGAACTATAAGGTTTCGGGTGGCTTACACGGCGTCGGCGTAAGCTGCGTCAACGCGCTCAGCGAAGAGTTCGATGTCGAGATCTGGCGCGACGGTTTCGCCTGGGAGCAGGACTACAGCAAGGGCGACCCGATCAGCAAGCTGCGCAAGATGGGTGCCAGCGTCCGCAAGGGCACCAAGGTTCACTTCCTGCCGGACAAGAGCATCTTCACCGTCACTGAGTTCAGCTATGACACCCTCGCCAACCGGCTCCGGCAGCTCGCCTTCCTCAACAAGGGCATCGAAATTACGCTGACCGACGAGCGCACCACCGACGCCAAGACCGGCGACGCGCGTCACCAGGTGTTCAAATACGCGGGCGGCATCGCCGAGTTCATCAAGCACATCAATAAGGGCAAGCAGGTCCTGCACGAGAAGCCGATCTACATGGAGGCCGAGCGCGACAACGTGGCCATGGAGATCGCCCTGCAGTACAACGACGCCTATACGGAGACCGTCTTCACCTTTGCCAACAACATCAACACCGTGGACGGCGGGACCCACCTCTCTGGCTTCAAGACGGCGCTGACCCGCACGATCAACGCGGCTGGGCAGTCGCTTGGATTGTTTAAGGATGTGAAGGAAAACCTCTCCGGCGACGACGTCCGCGAGGGTCTGGTCGTCGTGATCAGCGTCAAGCTTTCGCAGCCGCAGTTTGAAGGCCAGACCAAAGGCAAGCTGAACTCGGACATCGCCGGCACCGTGCAGGCGTTCGTCAACGAGCGCCTGGGCGCGTTCCTTGACGGCAACCCTCAGGTGGCCAAGAAGATCATCAACAAAGCGATCGACGCGGCTCGCGCACGTGAAGCCGCACGCAAGGCCCGCGACCTGACTCGCCGCAAGGGCGCGCTCGACGGCGGCGGTTTGCCCGGCAAGCTGGCGGACTGCTCTGAGCGCCAGCCGGATCGCTGCGAGCTGTACCTGGTCGAGGGTGAATCGGCAGGCGGAACGGCCAAGCAGGGCCGCGACCGGAAGTTCCAGGCGATTCTGCCGTTGAAGGGCAAGATCCTCAACGTCGAGAAGGCTCGCTACGACAAGATGCTGGGCCACGAAGAAATTCGCGCGATGATTACGGCGCTCGGCTGCGGTATCGGCAAGGACGACTTCGACCCGGCGAAGCTGCGCTACGGCAAGCTCATCCTGATGACCGACGCCGACGTCGACGGATCGCACATCCGCACCTTGCTGCTCACCTTCTTCTTCCGCCACATGACGGAGCTGATCAAACGCGGCCACGTGTACATCGCGCAGCCGCCGCTCTTCCGCATCAAGAAGGGCAAGTTCGAGCAGTACATCAAGGACGAGAAGCAGTATGTCGACGTGATGATCAAGCGCGCGTCCGACGGCATGGTCCTCACCTACGGCGAGGGCGGTGCGCAGATTACCGGCGACGCGCTGACGGAGTACATGGCGCGTTTGAATGATTATCTGAATTACTCCGAGAAGGTCGGCAAGCGTCTGCGCAACGACCAGGTGATGCTGGACTTCGTCGAGCTCTTCTCACATGAAGGCGCGTCTCCGGCGAAGAAGGAAGACTTCCAGTCCCCCGCCAAGCTCGAAGCGATGAAGACGCGCCTCGAAGCCATTCGCCGCGAATACCAGTTCCGCGGCGTAGGCGAGCCGGTCCTCGATGAAGAACACCAGACGTGGTCGATCTCATTTACCGATTCGCAGGGTGCCGAGCGCAAGATCGATTGGGCACTGGCAAACGCTGCGGAATCGCGTCTCCTGCTGGGCAAGTACGCTCAGATCAAAGACCAACTGCAGGCCCCGTTCCTGATCTCCTACGCGGTCAAGTCCGCAGCAGTAGTCGCACAGGAAGCCGCAGATGATGCTGAGGAGGCTACTACCGAGGGCGACGTTCCAGCGGAGTCGATCACCGCTACCCCCGAAGCCGCCGCCGAAGCCAAACCGGCGAAGCGCAACAACCGCGCCAACCAGGATCCAGTCGAGAAGAAGACGCCTCGAGAGGTATTCGACTACGTCATCGAGCAGGGCCGCAAGGAATACCAGGTCCAGCGCTACAAGGGTCTCGGCGAGATGACCGCTCCGCAGCTTTGGGACACCACCATGGACCCCGAACGCCGCACGCTGATGCAGGTCAAGCTCGAAGACATTGCGGCCTGCGAGGAAATCTTCTCCACGCTGATGGGCGAGGACGTCGAGAGCCGGCGGAAGTTTATCGAAGAGAACGCGCTGGATGTGAAGAACCTGGATATCTAGGCGCAGCTCCTTGAGCCTTGAAGTGAAGTTCCGAATCGGAAATTTGGAGAGAACCTTTATGAAGACACTGATTGCACTGCGCGGTACTGCGAACCAAGGCAAGAGTGCGAGCATCAAGGAAGCGTATCTCCTGCTGAAACAGGCCTATCCGAACGCGATTGTTGAAGAAATATGGATTAGCGTCGATATCACCATCGTCATCACGATCAATGGCGCAAAAGTTGGAATTGAGAGCCAAGGTGATCCGAACAGCAGATTGTTTCCGAGCCTTAAACATTTCGCAAAGATAGGTTGTAATGTAATTATCTGTGCAACCAGAACTCGCGGCGGAACTGTTGATTTTGTAGATACCTTGAAGAAACAGTACTCGATCCAATGGCTCAACAAATCGGGTACATCACCGCGCGGGCGTGCTGCTGCGAATAGTGCGACGGCGAACGATATTTTCACTAGGGTCAAGTTAGCTCTCGACTAAGTTTTTGTTTGGGTCAATCACTCCTGACACAATGCTGTCAGGAGCGTGTCAGTAAGCTCCAGCTTGAGTCAACCTGACTCACTGGAGAATGCGATGACGGAAGTGATGGAAGTACAGCAGCAGAAGGCGGTTCCCCTCGATGCGGTGAACTGGTTTGAGATTCCCACCGAAAACCTGGAGCGAGCGGCGCAGTTCTACGAGATGCTGCTGCCGGAGTTGCGGGACCGCCTCGATGCCATCCAGATGTACGCGCCGGGTTTCAAAATGAAGTCGATTGACCGCGAGCGGCTGGACCTGCTGCACGCGGCCTGTGTCGACCGGCGGCCGGTGGCGATGGGCTACATGCGAGAGGATGGCGAGTCGAGCCGGCGTGTCGTGCGGCCGCTTGGTCTCTACTTCTGGGGCGGCGTCTGGACGCTGGTAGCATGGTGCGAAATGCGCGACGGCTTCCGGATGTTTCGCGTGGATCGAATGAGCGAAGCCACGCTGCAGGATAGGGTATTTGTCCAGAAGCGCGGGCAGAGACTGGCAGACTTCCTGAAGACCGTCCGCCGTGACTAAACCATGAGGAGGCACAGATCGTGACGATGCTGGAAGCGTTCGGTGGTGAAGCCGGATGCAGACGGCTGTCGGCGGAGTTCTACGCCCGCGTCAGCAACGATTCGGCCCTCAAGCGGCTGTTTCCGGGTAAGACCGTCCGCTGCGCAACTGAAGAGTTTGCTGCGTTCCTGATTCAGTTTCTGGGAGGAGACGAAGAGCAGACGCAGAAGCGCTGGTGGCTCAGTTTGGCGGAGTCGCATGCGCGGTTTCAAATTGGACCAGAAGAGCGCACGGCGTGGTTAGCACATATGGCAGCGACTCTCGACGCGATGCCACTCGATGAGGCGGCGCGCATAGGTTTGAAGCAGTTTTTCGTGCACACCTCCAGCTATGTCGCCAACGGTTCAAAAGCCAAGCCGAGGAGAAAGAACTCGCCACACGCTGGCACGAGCAGCGCATTCTGGATGGGGCCATCGCTGCAATCGCGGCCGGACGCTGCGACGAAGCAATCGCCCTGACGAACCGTTTCGTGCCGAGACCGACGGTGTTCGTTGGGCTGTTAGCGCGAATGTTGAAGAGTGCTGAGCCGCAGTTGCTCCGCTTTGTAGTCGATGCGGTCGAAAGCCATCCGTTTCTGACGACCAGCCGATTCAATGGACGGACACTGTTACATTGTGCTGCCGGTGCGGGCTCCGTTGACATGGTGAAGACACTGCTGCGTCTCTGCGCGGACGTTGATGCAGTCCAGGCGGGAGGCCATACGCCGCTCTATGCTGTGGCGAATGAGTGTGGCGCCGCGACAGGCCCGGAGATCGTAAAAGCGCTGGTGCGGGCCGGGGCGGATGTAAATGTGTGCGGCGGCGTCACGCGGGCGACTCCATTGCACATGGCGGCGCGCCGCGGTTTCGTCCAGATCGCCGAAGCTTTGCTGGATTGCGGGGCGGCGATCGATGCCCGGGATAACAAGGGAGATACACCTTTGCAACGCGCCCTGAATTGCCGCAAGGGTAACGTGGCGGAGTTGTTGAGGAAGCGCGGGGCTCACTCATAACAACGACACTTCGATCAGATGAACCCCGAAAGAATTGTGGCAGGATGAAGCGCAAATGCGGTGATTCTTTCGCTTCCGCCGCTTCACCACGCAGGCAATGCGATAATTTCCAACATGAGTGAACAATTGGGTGCAGGTTCTTCCTTTGCGATAACGCGCCGGCGTGTGTTGGCAGCATGTTCAGCGGTTGGTTTAGGACACACGCTCGTTCCGGGTGCGCTGCTTGCGCTTGCATCGCAAAGCGCAGAGGCACAGCGTGGCGCGGTGAACGCTGTGACTGGGCCGGACGTGACGCCCGACATGATCGACGTCGTCGCGAAGATGACCGGCATCACCATCACCGACGACCAGAAGAAGATGATGATCGCGGGCATCCAGTCCCAGCACGAGGCGGTAGTCACCGTCCGCGAAATGCACCTGCCGAATGCCGTAGCGCCTTCGTTCCACTTCGATCCGGTTCCGGGCGGGATGGTGCTGGACACGGCAAAGAAACCCATGAAGATCTCTGCCGCGCCCAAGGTCTCGTATGACGCAAGCGCAGGTGCGGAGTCGCTGGCCTTCCTGACCGTTCGCGAGCTGGCGGAGCTGGTGAAGACGCGCAAGGTGCGGTCGGTCGAGCTGACGAAGATGTACCTGGCGCGGCTGCGAAAGTACGATCCGAAGCTGCACTTCGTCATCACCTACACCGAAGAGCGCGCGCTAAAGCAGGCGGCGGCGGCCGACGCGGAGATCGCGGCCGGGAAATATCGCGGGCCGTTGCATGGAATTCCGTGGGGCGGCAAGGATCTGCTCGCGGTCAAGGGGTATCCGACGACCTGGGGTGCAAGCGGGTTCGAGAAGCAAAGCTTCGACGAGGATGCCGAAGTGGTGAAGCGGCTTGATGCGGCGGGCGCCGTGCTGATCGCCAAGCTGACCATGGGCGCACTGGCGCAGGGCGACGTCTGGTTCGGCGAGCGCACACGGAACCCGTGGAACCCGACGCAGGGGTCGAGCGGCTCGTCGGCCGGCAGCGGCAGCGCGACCGCTGCGGGTTGCGTCGGGTTTGCGATTGGTACCGAGACGCTGGGTTCGATCTCGTCGCCTTCCACTCGGAATGGTGCGACTGGTCTGCGGCCCACGTTTGGCCTTGTACCAAGAACCGGCGCGATGGCGTTGAGCTGGACGATGGACAAGATCGGGCCGATCTGCCGGTCGGTGGAGGATTGCGCCATGGTGTTGAGCGCGATCTACGGGCCGGATCAGAAAGACCTCGCGGTGCAGGCAGCTGCGTTCAACTGGGACGCGGCATTCGACTGGAAGAAGCTGCGCATCGGGTACATCAAGAGCGCGTTCGACGAGCCCACTTTGCCCGCCGATGCGACTGAACAACAAAAGGCACGGCTTTCTCGCGCGGTTTACGATGCAAAATACGACGCGGCGGCTTTGGTTGCGATGCGCAAGCTGGGCGTGACTTTGATCCCAGTCGAAATGCCGAAGTTTCCGTTCCAGTCGCTGGTGCCGGTGCTGGAGGCTGAGGCGGCGGCGGCGTTCGATGAGCTGACGCTGACGGGCCGGGCCGATCTGCTGACCGCGCAGGCGCCGGGCGACTGGCCGAATCAGTTTCGCGTGGCGCGCTTCTACTCCGCTGTCGATTACATTCAGGCGATGCGCGCCCGGACGCTGGCGATCAAGGCGATGGATGACCTTTTCCAGACCGTCGACGTCATCGTAACGCCGTCGCAGGGCGTGCAGTTGACGGCTACGAATCTGACGGGCCAGCCAGCGGTCATCATCCCGAACGGCGTACGTGGGGATGATGCTCCGGCGCCACCTGCAGGTGCTCCGGCTGGACAGTTGGCCGGCGGTCCGGGAACTCCGGTTTCGCTCACCTTCCTCGGCGGGCTGTATATGGATGCGAAGGTTGCAGCGGTGGCGAAGGCCTATCAGGATGCCACCGGGTTCCATAAGCTCCATCCGAAGCTTGCGTGATGCCGCCATTGGATGAAATTACCTATGTCTATCGCGGTGTGCATGCCAAGCATCCCATGCGAGCGGCCGCGCTGAAGAAGACCGTCATTCCTGGCGATCCGAATGGAGACATGACTCCAACTGAGCACAATCGTCTCGATTTATCAGATGCGAGCCCATTCACCTCGTGGAGTGCTTCCATTGAGGTAGCAAGGCGTTTTGCGAAGTCTCGTGGTTCAGGAAGGGTTTTGCTTCGGTTACCTCGTTCTGAGCCTCAGCCGGGCGATTCCTGGTCTTGGCACGAGTCGCCCGATACGTTCGGAGAAAAGGAGATCATTCTGAAAGGGATTAGAATGGATGCTGAGGAGATCTCGTCAACATTGACCGGCATGTCATTCTGCAACGGCTCGAAGGCGAGACGGAAGATGCCCTCGTTCATCGGTTGCGTGTCTGGCTGGATCGTGAGGACACGCGTCCAGTGTCGAATCGAACGTCAAAAGTCACGGTTTCGGAAGCTCTCAGACTTTGGACAACGCGGCTCAAGAATACAGATATCACCGGTTTGGAACTTCACGGTGCAGAGTCCTTCGTGGGCCGCCTGAAGCGTCTTACGCCGCAGCGAAAAATTGAGCAGTTCGCTTTCACCGGTCCGGACACGGCGGGGAATCTCTTCTTTGAGGGGCGTCCCTCCCACAAGTTCGTCGGAGCCGTGATCGTGGATACCCAAGCTCCCAAGGTATCGCACGAATAGCCCCGAATTCGCGGATGCTACCATCCGGAAATGCCAGACTTGATTGAGGCCAGCGGGCTGAGCAAGATATACGGGACCAGCCGCGTCGTCGACAACGTCACCTTCACCGTACGGCGGGGTGAAACGCTTGGTCTTGTCGGCGAATCCGGCTCCGGCAAGAGTACCGTCGCCCGCATGCTCCTGCGTCTGGTCGAGCCCACCAGCGGCACCGTCCGCTTCGATGGGACCGATGTTCTCGCCGCGAACAAGACCGACCTCCGCGCGTTGCGGCAGCGGATGCAGATGGTATTCCAGGACCCCTTCGCGGCCCTGAATCCCAAGATGCGAATCCGCGATATCGTAGGCGAGCCGTTCGCGATTCACGGCGGTTATTCCCGTGACACCGTCCACACGCGAGTAACCGAGCTGATGGGCGAAGTCGGGCTCGATGCCGATGTCCTCGAGCGCTACCCGCATGAGTTCAGCGGTGGGCAGCGGCAGCGGATCAACATCGCCCGCGCGCTGGCGTTAAAGCCAGAGTTCCTGGCGCTCGATGAACCGGTCAGCGCGCTCGATGTGTCGGTGGGGGCGCAGGTGATCAACCTGCTCCGCGACCTCCAGCGAACTCATGGCCTCACCTACCTGTTCATCTCGCACTCCATGCCGCTGGTCCGCTACCTGTGCGACTGCGTGGCGGTGATGGAAAAAGGGCACCTGGTCGAGATCGGCGACGTCCTGCAAGTGTGCGAACATGCGCGCGAGGAGTATACGCAGCGCCTTATTGCCGCGACGCCCGAGTTGCTGGTCTGACCCTGCATCCTACTCGTTCGTCGATGCCAGGCTGACGCGTATCGAATCGATGCGGCGATCCGTGCTCGCCAGCACTTCCAGCCGCAGCCCGTCTTCCTCTACAACCTCACCTGGCAGCGGAATATGCCCGGCCAGCTCCGACACCAGGCCACCCACTGTGGTGGACTCATAGTGTTCCGGCAGCCGCAAAGCCGTCGGGTCGTCGCGCGTATCCCGGTCGCCCGCTTCGGAAGCCGCGTCCTCATCGGCATCCGCTTCCGGAGCCTTGTTCGCAGCAGGGAACTGGTCTGCGAATAACTCCCTCAGCCGCGACAACTCGAACGTACCCGACACAATGTAGGCCCCATCCGACTCGCGCACGGGAGCATCGTCGGCCTCAGCCTCATCGTGTTCGTCCGCGATATTGCCCACAATCGCTTCCAGCAGATCTTCAATCGTCACAATACCCGCGACCGCGCCATACTCGTCGATCACGATGCGCATGTGCTGCTTCTCGCTCTGCATCTCGCGCAGCAACTCCGCCACCATCTTCGTCTCCGGCACAAACGCAGCCGGGCGCTGCATGGTTCCGAGCGTGATGGTCTCGGCGTCCTCGTCGGTCACCTGCAGCAGGTCATGCGCGAACGCGATGCCGGTGATGTTATCCAGCGAGCCGCGGTAGACCGGCACTCGCGAGAACACATGATCCTCGATCTCCGCCGTAAACTCCTTCAGCGTCAGCGTCTCCGGCACGGCGAAGATCTCCGGCCTCGGCGTCATCACCTCGCGCACCACCTTGTCGCCAAACTCCACCACAGACCGCAGCAACTCGCGGTCCGACTCCTCCAGAATCCCCTCTTCCTCGCCCGCCTCCAACAGCGCGTCCATGGCCTCGGAAGGATGTTCCTCTTCTTCTGTATCCTCCGGCTCCGCCAGCGCGACAATCGAGAGCAGCAGCCCCAGCAGCAGCGTCACCGGCAAAATCACGTAGAACAGCGCCTGCAGCAGGTAGCGAATCTTCATCACCCAAAGCCCACGCGTCCGCACGAAGAGCACCTGCGGGATCAGGCGGTCGAAGACCAGGATGAGCAGTACAAGCTCGAAGATAGCCCGGGCAATTTCGGCCCAACCCGGCCGCGCAGCCAACTGCGCGTGGCCGATCACCGCCGGCGCATAGAGCCGCAAACCGCTCACCAGCGCCACCCCGGCCAGCGAAAGCTGTCGAAGAACCGAGGCTGATTGCGCAATCGACTCCCGCCCCAGACGCAGGCGAGGCTCCACCTTCTCTTCCCACGAATCGATATTGTCCTGGTACTCGCGCGCCAGGAATTTGCCCATCTCGCTGTAAACGCGGTCGACATACGCGGCCAGCGCGAGAATGATCAGCAAAACGGCCAGCACCGCCTCGGGAAGATAAGTCACTTGGCACGCTCGATCAGCGCGGTCTTCAGCTTGAGCAGTTTGCGCAGTTCCAGCTCCCGCGCAGCCATCTCCCCAGCGTCCGTTTCATGGTCTTCGCCGTCCAGGTGCAGCAGCCCATGCAGCAGCAGGATCTTCACCTCGTCCGGAAGCGTGTGGCCGTGTTCCTTCGCCTGCCGTGCGGCGGTTTCAAGCGAGATCGCGAGGTCGCCGGCATGCTCTTCCGCGATCTCCGGAGGGGTCGGAAAGCTGAGGATGTCGGTAGCCTTATTCTTTCCGCGAAAGGCCTTGTTCAGCCGCTTCAGCTCGGCGTCGGAGGTCAGTACCACTTCCACGTGGCCGGAAATTCCGACGGCTGTGCGGGCGCGGTTGAGAAAGCGCGTAAGTGCCGATTTGCTGAGGGGGGTCGGTTCGGCGAGAGGACTACTTGGAGGGTCGATGGCGATCATCGGTGGCAGAGGGCAGTGAAGGCCCGCTGCCTTCAATGGTATCCCAACTAAGGCGCAGGCTGCGCAAGCGATTTCGCAATCCCCGCCGCCGCAATCGGCTCCATCACCGCATACCCAGCGTCATTCGGGTGAACAAACTTGTCCACCGCAAGCTCCGGCTTCATAGCGCCATCGGGCTGAGCGATCGGGGTGTAATAGTCCACATAAATGAGCCCCTGCTCGGCGGCAAACTTCTGCAGCCACGCATTCAGCATCAGGATGCGAGGGCTGGGATTGCTGCCCGGGTTCCATGGAAAGCTGCTCGCAGGCAGGCAAGAGGCCAGGATGACGCGAATGTGATTCTGTTTCGCGATCGCGACCATGGAGCGGTAGTTGTCCTGAATCTGCGCGTCGGTGTAGGGGCCGGTGTTCTCTGCGATGTCGTTGGTGCCCGCAAGAATCAGAACGGCGGCGGGCTGCAGGTGGACGACATCCTGCTGAAAGCGGAGCAGCATCTGCGGCGTGGTCTGGCCGCTGATCCCGCGGTTTACGTACGGTTTGCCGGGGAAGAACTGCCCATATTTCCGGCCCCAGTTATCGGTGAGGGAGTCGCCGTAGAAGACGACGCGCTGTGTCCCGGGTGCAGGCGCGCCGATTTTCTCATTGTCGGCGGCGAAGCGCGAGAATTGCGTGATTTCGTTCAGTTGTGGGCGCACTCTGGGGGCAGGAGCTTTCAGGGCTGGAGTCGGTTCGGGCTGGGTGACTGGCTGCTGCGCGGTAAGCGCCACAGGAATTGCAAAGGCTACGGCAAGAATAAGGGAACGCATGGGACTCCAAAGGATCGAAACATAACTTCAACAACGCACGACTAACAGTAGTACACGATTGACGGTCGCATCGGCGAGGGTGAACAATCACTTGCTATGAGCCCCATCTTCCTTCTCCTCTCTTTCATTCTCTCGACAACGCCGCTCGAACCGTTGACAGTCTACGACGGAAGCTGGCTCGTGACCCCGAAACCCGCAGCCGGAGAGGCCGCGAAGACCGACCACCTCACCAACCATTGCCACATGGCCGACGCTTTCTACACCTGCGAGCAGGTGCTGAACGGCAAATCGATGGCGCTGCTCGTCTTCACCCCAGGCCCCACCGCGGGAACCCTCCATAGCACCATCGTTCTCCCCGACGGAAGCCCCGGCGGCAAGCCCGGCGACCTGACCATCGCGGGAAAGCACTGGACGTTCCTGAACAGCGATGCAGCAGGGAAGCCGACGTTCCGCGTCGAGAACTACTTCAAAGACCGCGACCACATCCACTTCGAGCAATACAAACCAACATCGGACGGCTGGGAAAAAGTAGGCGAGGGCGACGAAGTCCGCGTCATAAACCCATAGCGCGCTTCCCCCTCCGACGTCATTCTGGCGTAGCCAGAATCTCCGTAGTTGTCTTTACCAGCTCCAAAGCCAGACCCCACCTCAACCGCGATCAGACCGCGATTGAGATAAGGCACCCGGAGTCTACTGAGGTTTCGACGTTGGCAAAGCCGACGTACGCGACGTAGCCGCAGCATCCGGCATTGTCGTATCGATCCCCAGCGGCAACTGCTGCTGCGTCCTGCCGAAGGTGTCGTAGGCTCGAACGATGCGCTGCACCAGGTGATGCCGCACGACGTCCACATCCTCGAAGTGGCAGAACCTGATCCCCTCCACCCCATCCAGAACCTGCAGCGCTTCGAACAGACCAGACTTCTTCGGATTGGGAAGATCGATCTGCGTCAAATCGCCCGTGATGACGGCCTTCGAGTTATTCCCCAGGCGCGTCACGAACATCTTCATCTGCTCGTTGGTCGTGTTCTGGGCCTCGTCCATAATGATGAACGCGTCGGACAGGGTACGTCCGCGCATGAAGGCCAGCGGGGCAACCTCGATCACGTTGCGCTCCAGCAGTTTGTCGACCTTTTCCTGATCGAGCAGATCGTAGAGCGCGTCGTAGAGCGGCCGCAGATAAGGATCGACCTTTTCCTGTAGCGATCCCGGAAGGAACCCGAGACGCTCCCCAGCTTCAACCGCCGGGCGAACCAGGATGATGCGCGAGACTTTCTTCGCCAGCAGAGCCGAAACCGCCATTGCAACCGCCAGATACGTCTTTCCGGTACCCGCCGGCCCAAGCCCGAACGTCATGTCGCTGGCCTCTATCGCCTCCACATACTTCTTCTGGTTGGGCGAGCGCGGCTGCACCATGCGCTTTACCCCAGCCGAACGCTGCTTGCCGGTGTCCACCAACTGTCGCAGCGTGGCCTTCGGATCGGCCACCACCAGCTTCAGCAGCCCGTGGAGTTCACCGTTCTGCAGGATGACGCCGGATCGTCGGAGGCTGTCGAAATCGGCGAAGACCTGGGCCGTGCGGGCAACCTGAGCTTCTTCGCCAGTGACGTGAATGGCGTCGGAGCGGAGGTCGATAGTGACGTGAAGTCCGTCTTCGAGGAGGCGGAGATTTTCGTCGCGGGGGCCGTAAAGGGGCTCAATGCCGGGGGTGGTTTCGAGGGCCTTTTTAATCAAGCGGATAGCTGACCTCCGTCAGTTGGAACTGGGTTTGAGATTGGGATAGGTGGCTGCACTGAATGTGGCTCGCACCACCGGGGAGGTGGGCTTTGGCTGCGGCCGGGTTGGTAGGCGTTACCAATCGGGTACCGATAATGATTGGAGGCTAGACCGTTCGGCGCAGGGAGTCAAGGGTGAATTTCCGGTGCGCAACTCAGTTGATTCTGGCACTCTGATCGGACCCAATCACGCCTGCCCCGCGCCAGCACACCGTCAGCAGTTCACTTCCGCCAAGCGGGTCGTCCCTTTGTGAGGGCATTCTCTCCGCGGTTGCGTCGGAAAAAACATTACAAGCCGAGCAGTCGCGCCGTTCGGCCTCCCGCTTCATTTATGCAAACGCCAGGAACTGTTTGACCCCGACGGTCTGTAATGAGTATCACAGACTGCTTTTCCTTGAACCGTCGTGCGGCGGATTCGCCCGTCTTGCTGGTCTGCAGCAACTCTACCAGTTACACAGGATCCTCACAGGCGGGGCTAAGTCCGCCGCTCAGACTTTACGGACAGAAAGTATTGCCACATTTCGACTTTAGCCATTCCGCAACGACGACATGGCCGACCTTGTAAGCCGCTTCCAGCGCTGGCAGGTAAGCCGTGTACGCCCCATGTTTCTCGCTGGCAAGATTTTCCGCCGGCGTCGTCCCGGGTGCCGGCATATCGAAATTACTCGCCGTTCTAAGCAACAGCGCCTTATTCCAATCCGCTTTGCCCTGCATCGTCAACGCCTGCAGCGCGAGCATGGTGCCGGTATCGTTCATCGCCGTGGTGCCCAGCTTCGCGGTCGAATCCGTCTCGAACGCCACCCATCGATGAGCCCAGGCGTCCATCTTCGCGCCATGCCAGAAAATTTCGGTAGCCAGGTTCGCGCCGATCTGGACCTTCGGACCGCTCGCGGTGCCGGAAGCTCCCGTATACCGCAACCGCAGCGACTTCATGGGTGCATCTTCCGGCAATGGCATATCGACCGTCAGCTTATAGGCCCAGCGCATCAGCGCCAGATTCATCCGGATCACGTTGCCTCGCCGATTGACGTGCGCCTCGTCGCCTGACCACTTGTTCACATTGTCCTCCCACGCCGCGCCGCCCTTCGGGTCGGATTGTGCCGTGCCATCGAGCGAGAGGAAGCCGTCAGTCCAGCCCGCCGGAATCTCGCGCGGGTCGATTTCCTTGGCGAGGTCTCCGTTGATGACGAAATCGGTCCAGAAAGCGGAACCGATGGTCCCGTCGGCCGGCGAGACTCCTGCGATGCCGTTGATGAGCCACTGCGCGCGGCGCAGGTCGAAGCGAGGGTCCGCACCGAGGGCCATAATGTTCACACCCGGCTTTATATTTCCTGGCCCAACACAGACCGCGATCTCCGAGCCGTCGGCATTGGCCCGAACCGCGCGCGTCATGCCGGGAACGTCGATCGAGCGGGTCAGATGATCCCGCTCCACCCAATACTGCAGTTCGCCGGGCTGGTCGCCGGTGTCATTACCGACCTCGAAGTAGCTTACGATCACGACTTTCGGGTGGAGCATCTGGGCGTGAAGCGGAGGGAAATACGCCAACCCCATCAAGGTAACGACTCTCAGAATTGTCCGCATCCCCTGATTCCACCATAACTTTGTTGACCTGAGGCGGCAAAATCCGTAGACTTAGGGTTTGCAAGGACTGTTGCGGGGCCGTGATATGGCCGGCTTCGAACCCTGCACAGAATTCACCCGAGCCACCGCGCCGGGTCAATATAGAAAAGAGTTTCCATGGCAAATCATGTTTCGTCGTTGAAGCGCGCCCGTCAGACGGTTGCGAAGACTGCTAACAACCGGGCCAACAAGAGCAAGCTCCGCGGAACCCTGCGCACCCTGCGCGAGGCCATCGCCGGCGGCGACACCAAGACTCTGATGGCCGTCTACAGCTCCACCGCTTCGATCCTCGACAAGAGCGTTCAGAAGGGTGTCCTGCACAAGAACACCGCCAGCCGCTACAAGAGCCGCCTCAACGCGCGCGTCAAGGCTGCTGTTCTCGCCAAGAAAGCCGCTTAAGCTCCTCACAATTGAAAAGCAGATCCCTGCGGGATGACAAAATTTTCTTCTTTGTCATCCCGCGGGGATCTTTTTTTTACGGCAAACGCCGCCTACTTCTTCGGATTCTTCGGATAATCCGGCCCATAAAGTGACGGCGGCGTCCTCGGCCCGTCATCCGGCTGAGCATCTCCCGCATTCGCCTTCGGCACCGTCGAACTCGGGGCGTTGATCGTCATCGCAGGTTCGAGCGCGGACGGCGGTGCAGTGGGCACTGGGGAGGATGGGAGGGGTGCGGCTTTCGGGTTGCTCGCCGGGCGTTTCGACATCAGCCCGATCCGGGCTTCGGATTTTTCGACCATGTCGGCGGCGGCGCGCTTCACCTGCTCGTTGTCCTTGGCGGTCAGTTCCGGAAGCCGATAGACCTCAAGGTTCCCATTGCGGATAATAGTGAGGTTCAGCCCGTCTGCGGAGAGGTCGAAGTTCTGACCGGTACGCTGGATCGGCGAAGGCTGCACGTGCAGCAGGACTCGTCCGTCATGATTCTGGATCACCTGAATCTCCTGCCCGGAGAGCTCTTCCGGTATCAGGTTCTGGATGTCGTAATAGCTCCCTGACACCAGGATGCGGCTAAAGGCGAACCGGCCCGCGTCTGGCGCGGTCACCAGAATGGGAGATATCTGCTGACCGGCAAGTACCTGAATCCAGGGCTGTTCGCCCCGTAGATTGAAGCCGCTCAGCATTACGCGGGTATCGCTGCCCCGGCAGCCCAGCGCGATGAACTCGGTACGGCTGACGAAATATGGGCTGGGCGCGCAGGTGGTGTCGAAGGGTGCCAGTTCCATTCGTTTGCCGGCATGCGATTGGAAGTCGAACAGCCAGGTGCGGTTCGATTCCTTGAGGATGTCAAGAAATCCCTCGGCGGTGGCGGCAACGCGGATCAGGCTGCGCGCGCCCACCTGTCCTGCCGCCTGGGCGCGGAGCTGAGGCGGCCCGGAGTCGCTGGCGACAAAGGCCAGGCGGTAGAAGCGAAGTTCGGCCGTGGGCTGCGTATCAAAATGCACTACCTGCGGCGTCGCGTCGGTAGTCTGACTCACTGGATGCGGAGGGACGATGGTTTCGACGCACAGCAGGTCGCCGCCCGGGGAAAGCGAAATGTAGCCGATCCGTTGATCCAGTTGCAGGAAGGGCTGCGCGTGGAACGCATCGCCTCCGATCGCGAAGCTATGTACGGGGTCGATCACGCTCAGCTTCGCCTGGATACGCAGCAGGAACAGCCCGTGCGCGAGCGGCCACAGATACTGGTCGCGATCGCGGGTATGCCATGTGGTGCGCGCGAGCACGTTGCCGGTCGGCAGCTCGACAAGCAGCGCGGTGATCAGGCGGTCGTCCGTCTGGGGGACGCCGTCGTTGAGGCGCGGAATCAGGCCGCGCGAGTTGAACGTGAGCAGAATGTGGGTGTTGTCGGCGAAGTGGACCGTAAACATGGTCGCCCCGCCGACCAGTTGCGCGGCGGGCATGCCGAGAAAGCCGAGGGGTTCCAGTGGGATTGAGGTGACGGGGTCGCCGGGCTTCAGCGGCTTTGGGGCCGCGTCCGCCCAGCCCGACATGGGGGCAAGCAGCAGCATCAACCAAAGCAGCGGGCGAAGCGTCGAAGATGAGGGGGGCGGCTTCATTGCGGAAAATTTCCTTCCGAACCTCAATTCGGTGAGACGAGGGCATCCCCGGGACGTTACGCCCGCTCTTACTCCCATTTTATTCCGGGCATAGGCCCAATCCTACCTTTGATGGAGCGGCCGCGCAGGCCTCTGAGTGAATGGTATAACGGACGAAAAGGAAGGTTACGAATGGTTGGATTCAAGATTGCGCTTGCGGTGATCGCAGCGGGTACGGTGACAGGGGCAATGGGCCAGCAGACGGTGGCACCCACGGAAAAACCGCGCGAAATCTATCTGCCGACGCCGAGTTTCGATCTCTCCTCGATCGACCCCGCCGCCGACCCCTGCAAGGACTTCTACAAGTTTGCCTGCGGCCACTTTGCCGCGAACCACCCCATTCCGTCCGACCAGGGCTCGACTGACAGCTTCTATCAACTCTTCAACGTCAACACACAGCAACTCAGCGGGATCCTCGAAAAGGCGCAAGTCGCTGCTGCGACTCGCACCCCCAACGAGCAGAAGATCGGCGATTATTACCGCGCCTGCATGGACACCGCGACGATCGAGTCTAAAGGCCTGACGCCACTTGCGGCGTACCTTAAAGAGATCGATACGATGGGGCTGGCCCAACTCGCAACCATGGCCGGTGAGTTCCAGCGCATCGGAGTCAACGTGCTGTTCAGCTATGGAGAGCAGCAGGACTTCAAGGATGCCTCCAAGCAGATTGCGGAGGTGGACCAGGGTGGCCTCGGGATGCCCGAAAAAGACTTCTACCTACGCGCCGGCGACAAAGACGAGCAGCTCCGCAAGGACTACGTTGCCTACATTGCGAAGATGTTGACGCTCGCCGGAGCCCCGCCTGAAATGGCGAAGAAGCAGGCAGACGGCATTATGGCCTTCGAGAACGGGCTGGCAAAGGCGAGCATGAGCGTGACGGACCAGCGCGATCCTGACAAGGTCTATCACCTCGTGCCGGTTGCGACGATCGAAAAGGAATTTCCGGCGGGGCAATTCGGCAAGTTTGAGGATGCGGTTGGCTCGCCGCATGTGATCGAAATCAACGAGGTCAATCCGGAGTTTCTGCCGGCAATGATCAAGCTGCTGCGCTCGACGAACATCGACACGCTGCGGGCCTACATGCGGTTTCATCTGCTGTCGGACACGGCCGCGATGCTGCCGAAGGCGTTCGACGAGGCACGGTTCGATTTTTACGGACGCAAACTGAACGGGACGCCGGAGCAACGCGCTCGCTGGAAGCGGTGCTCGGGCGACGTCAACAATGCGTTGGGCGAGGCGCTCGGCGAGGTCTACGTCCGCCAGTACTTCGCGGGCGACAGCAAGAAGAAGATGCTCGAAATGGTCGCCGACATTGAGAATGCCATGGACCGCGATATCGACACGCTCGACTGGATGAGCGCGCCCACCAAGACTCGCGCCAAGGAAAAACTCCACGCTGTCGCCAACAAGATCGGCTACCCGGACCACTGGCGCGACTACAGCAAGCTGGTCGTCCAGCCCGACGATGCGCTAGGCAATACACTGCGTGCGAATGCGTTCGAGAATGACCGCCAGCTACACAAGATCGGCAAGCCTGTCGACCATAGCGAGTGGGGCATGACGCCGCCCACCGTGAATGCGTACTACAACTCCAGCATGAACGACATCAACTTCCCGGCTGGCATCCTGCAGCCGAACTTCTACGATCCGAAGCTGGATGACGCCGTGAACTACGGCCACATCGGCGGAGTGATTGGGCATGAGTTGACGCATGGGTTCGACGACGAGGGCAAGAAGTTCGACGCCAAGGGTAACCTGAGCGACTGGTGGACGGCGGCGGATACGATGCAGTTTGAGGAGAAGACGGACTGCGAGGTGAATCAGTACAACCAGTTCATCGCGGTCGACGACGTGCACGTGAACGGCAAGCTGACCCTGGGCGAGAACACGGCCGACAATGGTGGCCTTCTGCTGGCCTACCTTGCCTATATGGACCGCGCCAAAAAAGAACACGTCGACCTGAGCGCCAAGCTGGACGGCTACACTTCGCCGCAGCGGTTCTATATTGCGTGGGCGCAGAACTGGTGCTCGAACGACCGCCCCGAGTCACTGCGGACAGGAGCCCTGACCGACTCGCACTCGCCCGACCAGTTCCGCTCCAACGGGCCCATCGTCAACCAGCCCGCATTCGGCGCAGCCTTCGCCTGCAAGGCGGGGACGCCAATGGTTCCAGCGAAGAGCTGCAGGGTGTGGTGAGGGGAGGGCTCAGCGTTCAGGGGCCAGGGCTCAGAAATGCCTGTCTTTCTGAGCCCTGACCCCTAAGCCCTGATCCCTGCTTTATCGTTGATAGATGAACGCAGTTCCAACCCAACGCCGCACCCTCGGATTCGCCGCCTGCATCGTAGCCAGCGGCCTCTGGGGTTGCGGCTTCTTCTTCGGCAAAATCGCCCTCGCCGAAATGAACGTCGGCGCCATGGTCTTCTACCGCTTCTTCTTCGCGGTGCTGGTCCTGCTGCCCGTCCTCATTACTCATAAACCGGGCCTCAATTCGCGTGAGTGGCGGATTCTGTTGCTGGCCTCGTTCCTCGGCGTTCCGGTGCAGTTCCTGCTCCAGTTCTACGGCCTCTCGCTCACAACCGTCAGCCACGCCTCGCTCATGGTCGGCACCATGCCCGTCATCCTCGCCGTCGGCGCGGGCATCTTCGCGCACGAACGGATGGATGCGATCGGCTGGGTCGCGCTGGCCGGGTCAACCATTGGCGCGGCGCTGATTGCGCTGGGTGGACATGGCGGCGGCAAGGGCGAGGCATCGCTCGCCGGGGACCTCTGGGTCGTCCTGTCGCTGCTGATCGCGCTGGGCTGGATTCTGATGAACAAGCAACTGATGGAGAAGCACTCCCCCGTCGTCGTCACTGCCTACGGCATCTTTGCCGGAACCGCGATGCTGGTCGTTGTAGTCCCTGTCTTTTTCGGCTGGCCGCCTGTCGCCCACGTCTCCGCCAAAGCCTGGTGGGCGCTAGCCGCCAGCGGGGTCTTGTGTACTGCGACGACCACTCTCCTCTGGAACTGGGGCATGACGCAGGTTCCCGCCTCGCAAGCCGGCGTTCTGCTCAACATGGAACCGCTGATGGGCTCGATCCTCGGCATCGTTGTCCTCGGTGAAACTCTCGGACCCAGCGCATGGGTCGGCGGCGGTCTCATCCTCGCCGCCGCCATTACCCTCACCATGCACTCCAAAACGCACGTCCGCGAGCCCGCACCCCTCTAACAAGCCCTCCCCCGGCTAAACTAACAAGATGTTCTGGCCGAATCTCCGCGCGCGATTGCTGACCTTCCAATGGGAACGCGGCGCACGTGCGGCTATCGCCGTCGGCTCGTCGATGGTCGTCTGCCATCTGCTGGGCCTGCCCCCCGCAGCAGCGGCGCTCGGCGGATTCAACGCGCTGCTGGTCGATAACGGCGGCCCTTACCGCACACGGCTGGTGACCATGCTGACCGCGCAACTCGGCGGTGCCATTGCGCTGGTGATCGGGTGCCTCGTGCCGCCGGAGATCGGGATTACGCTGGGCGTGACCGCGGTGATGTGCTTCGTCATCATCTTCGCTCGGGTGCTGTCGCAGCCTATTACATCGTCCAGTGTGCTGATTCTGGTCCTCTATTTCGCTGGGCTGGGTGGCACGACCCATACGCTCGCCGGTGCTCTGCTCACGGCCGAACTGTTGCTGCTTGGCGGAGCGTGGGCCATTATCCTGAGCCTGTCCCTGTGGCCGGTCGACCCCTTCCGCCCCGCTCGGCTGGCGGTCGCTGAGTGTTACGAATCGATGGCCGAGTTTGCTCTCAGGCTAAGCGCCCCCAACCCCGACACTTATAACTTTGCCACCACGTTCGAGTGGCAGCGCCAGCGTCGAGCCCGCATGGAAGAGGCTCGCACCGCGCTCGCCGGTACGGCCGCACGAGCCCCGTCGCGGACCATCCGCGCTCGCAACCTCACGGTGTTGCTTGAAACTGCCGACCTGCTGCTCGCCCGCACGATGCGCCTGACCGAACTCGCCGACGTCGCCGGCAACTCCACCATCGCCGAAGCTGCGGCTGGCAAAGAACGTCTCGCCAGCCTGGCGGTCTGGCTCGCCGGGGCCGAGCGCGCCATCGACCACGCACTCCGCGACAAGCCGGCGGATGGCGCTGCCGCGTTCAGTTGCGACGGCTCCATCCGTGTCCAATTCATCACGCGGCGGCGAGCCGATGTTGCCGCTGTTGAGATGGGTGTAGCGGGCTCTCTGCTGGCGCACGTCGTGTCGGAAGAGCGCGAGGCGCTGCTCGAAATGGAAACCGCCTTCGACGCCGTGGTCGCCATCTGGACCGGCACCGAGGTCCGCCGCGCATCTCTCCCGGTCAGCACCGAAGGCGACACCAAGCCGGAGTGGGACTGGACCTGGATCGACTCCAACTGGCGCGACAACCTGCAGGCCAATTGGACGATGGATTCCGCCGCGCTGCGCCACACGCTGCGCGTCACGATCGTCGGTATGATCGATGTCATCGTGATGCGCGCCATTCACGTCAACCACGGCTTCTGGCTGCCCATGACCTCGATCATCCTGCTGCAACCGTTCAGTGCGGGCACGGCTCGCAAGAGTGTCCAGCGCGTCACCGGCACGGTTCTAGGCGGCTTCCTCGCGGCTGTTCTAGCGGCGGCCATCCCCAGTTCAGAGTGGATGACCCCCATCATCACCCTGCTAGCCGCCCTCACCGTCGCCACCTTCGCCGTCGACTACGCGCTCTACTGCTTCTTCCTGACGCCGACGTTCGTGCTCCTAAGCCTTCCGCATCCGCACGATTGGCGCTACGCCGGCATCCGCATCGGCACCACGCTCGCCGGGGCCACCATCGCCATTGTCGCCATGCGTCTGCTCTGGCCGGAGCGCGCGGAGCAGGAACTTGGCCGCCTGCTGCGTCGCGGAGCCGCCGCCGATGCAGCTTATCTCCGCGCCACGCTCCGCTTCTGGGAGACCCCACCCAAAGAACGCCGCCATGCCGAGCGCCTGATCCTCGCGCCCGCCCGCCGCGCCTGCGGCCTCGCCAGCAACGACGCCGAAGAAGCCGTCGACCGCGTGATGCAGGAGCCCCAATTCGGCCGCCTCGCCGATGCCGAACTCAAGCTGCGCAACGAAGCCCTCACCTTCGCCACCTACCTGCGCCGCTTGACGCAGAGCATCACCACCCTCGCTGTCGTAGGCCGTCCCACCCCGCTGACGCATGCGAGGCTGGAACGCGTAGCCGGACGAATGGAGTGCGTCGCCGCAGGCAGAAGCGCAACCGCATCGGACGACGCCAATCCAACCGCCGGGCTGGCCCTGATCAACGTAGCCGAAGAGCAGCTGCAGCGCGTGGAGCGACAGGTAGGCATCCTCGAACGCGCCGCCACCGGCGTAGGCGGCTGACCGAGATCGTCCGCCCAAACCTAAGCGAAGAATCTCGGTATTTCGCAGTTTCCGATAACACCGGCGGTCGGAGCGGGTTGCTCAGCCGCATCCAAACTTGGCGACAGCGACTACATGGCGGCAGAATAACTAAATGCGTTTTCCCTGGACCCGACGATCGAGAGAAGAGTTCCCGCCAAGCTTTCGGGCAGAGAAATCTGGTGTCACACCCGCCATGGCAGTCGCAGGATTGCCGCCGACTCAAATCGAACGATACTTTCGAGAACACCCCGAAATCGCCGGCAAGCTCCTCACAGAATCGTCCGATAAAAGATTCAGCCCAGCATCGTTCTTTTCGGAAAAGACTGATGGGTTCAGGGTTGGTTGGTTTTCGCCTGCTCAAGGATACGAATGCGTTAGACACTTCAATGCTCTCTCCCACGCAGCAACCGATTACCTGTTGTTCACTCTCGGAAAAGGGCGGTGGAGCGTACCCGAATCTGGAAACAAACGCTGAACCGCTTGACGATTCACCTCCCTCAAAGTCGGATTTTCGGCAAGAGCAGTCCTTCACGCTGAGCCACCCCATTTCCGTGCGTCGTCCGAAATGCCACCCAACCCCCAACGTGATATTCTCGCGCCATCATGACATCCAAGTCTGTCCTCCTCTGCCTCGCCGCCGTCGTGTCTTCCGCCGCCGCCCAACAGCTTCCCACGGCGCCTGAATCCGCCTTGGTCAAGGCCGTCGACGCCGAGAACGCCGCCGCCGTCGCCCTCCTCGAAAAGATCGTCAACATCAACAGCGGCACCATGAACCTCGCCGGCGTCATCAAGGTCAAGGACGTCATTGAGCCCGACTTCGCCGCGCTCGGCTTCAAAACCAAATGGGTTCCCATGGACCAGCTCACCCACCGCGCCGGCGATCTCGTCGCTGAACACCCCTGCTCGCTCGGCACCGGCAAATGCGGCAAGAAGATGCTGCTTATCGGCCACATGGACACAGTCTTCGAGCTCTCCTCCACCTTCCAGCGTTACTCCATCGTCCCTGGCACCAACGGCCGCGTCGCCACTGGCCCCGGCACCGCCGACATGAAAGGCGGCCTCGTCGTCATGCTCTCCGCGCTCAAGGCGATGAAGGCCGCAGGCGTGCTCGATGCTGCCGAGATTACGGTCGTCCTCAGCGGCGATGAAGAGCGACACGGCGATCCCGTCAGCCTCGCGCGCCGCGACATGATCGCCGCCGGCAAGCGCAACGACATCGCTCTCGAATTCGAGAACGCCGCCCGCGAAGGCGGTCTGGACGGCACCGACGCCGTGCGCACCGGACGCCGCAGCTCTTACACCTGGAAGCTCGAAACGACCGGCAAATCCGGCCACTCCTCCGGCGTCTTCGGCAAGACCATGGGCTACGGCGCGATCTACGAGATGGCCCGCATTCTCGACCACTTCCGCACCGAACTCACCGAGCCCGGCCTCACCTACAACGTAGGCCTTCTGCTCGGTGGAGCCACCTCAGAACGCAACGCCGACGAGACCGGAGGCACAGCCACCGGCAAGGCCAACGTCGTCCCGCCCGTCGCCATCGCCACCGGCGATCTACGCACCCTCAACGAAGACCAGACCATTCGCATCAAGGCCAAAATGGAAGCCATCGTCCGCGACCATTTGCCCGCAACCAGCGCCCGCATCGAGTTCGGCGAAGGCTATCCTGCCATGGGAGTGACGCCCGGTGCCGAGGCCCTCCTCGCCCGCTTGCAGAACATCAACCAGACGCTCGGCTACCCCAAAGAAGTCGTCACCGACCCAGCCGTCAGCGGCGCGGGCGACATCTCCTTCGTCGCCCCCTACCTGCCCGGACTCGTCGGCGTAGGCGCCATGGGCGCAGGCGCGCACGCCGAAGGCGAAACCGTCTACCTCGACTCGCTTTCCCCACAGGCCAAGCGCATGGCCCTGCTGATGTACCGCCTGTCCCAGGAAAAATAAACCACCACGGATTGAACGGATTTCACGGATAAAGGCCAAACCTTAGATGTCTTATCCGTTAAATCCGTTTTTATCCGTGGTAGGTTTTGTCTTTGATCTCGATCGTCCGCCAACGATTCAGCATCACAAACCCCGTGACCACCAGAGCAGCACAAAGCCCCAGCCACAACCCACGAGCCCCCATGTGCTGATGAAAGCAAAGGTATATGCCCAGCGGCAGCCCCAACAGCCAGTAGCTACACGTATGTGTAATCAACCCTGAGTGCGTGTCACCCGCGCCACGCAACGCCCCAATCGCCGTAATCTGCAACCCATCACAAAACTGAAAAATCGCAGCGATAAAAAACAGCGGCACGGCCGCCGCGATCACCGGAGCGTCATGGGTGAACGCCGCTGATATCGC